>CAUQPE010000020.1:0-23330 GCA_963519915.1 uncultured Campylobacter sp.
GCGCAAGCACGACGCGCGAAAACGCGGCGAAGTAGCTATCCACTCGCCCCGCCAAAAACTCGCCGATGAGGCTAAAACTAAACGCCCAAAGCACCGTAACAAAGATCAATTTTTTCACGTATTCTCCATTTGAGTTAATTTTCGTCTGAAATAGTAGCAAAATAGGCTTAAATTTATATGCGGTCAAATTTAGCAAAAAAAATCATGTAAGTTAATTTTAGAGCAGAAATCAGGAGTGCCGCTTTTATCGCGGCGACTCGGTCGTTAAATTTAATATCTATACTCAAAACTTCCCAGTATCGTCCTACCCCTGGCAGCATTGTTAAAGATAGTTATATCGTCGTTAAATACGTCGCTGGAGTAAGATGAGTTATAAGTATAAAGCGCGTCCATGTAGTTTTTATCGAATACGTTTTGTACTTCAAATTTAAAGGTTAAATTTTTAATCGGCTCGAAGGTGAGGTAAAAATCGAAAATAGTCGGGATTTTTGGCAGTTCTTGCGTATTGATAATCTTAAATCTCGGATCGTTTTCGTCAAAAGCACCCCAGTTAAATTTAGGATTTATCCTTTTTGCCTTACCGGTAATTTTGGCTATAGAACCAAGAACTAACTTTTCATTAAAAAGCCTAGTTCCAACGTCTATCGTAGCGTAATATTTCGGCAGTTCACTAAACTGCGTAGTTCCACTAGCAGGTCCGTTCGTCCAGTCTAGCGCGAAACTATCTGAGGGTTGATAGGAGGATTTTTGACGAGTGTATGAGGCTTTGGCGTAAAATACATCCATATCGTATAAAAACTCGATCTCAAAGCCTTTTAAGGTGGCTTTGTCATTTAATCTAGCCAAAAACATCGTAACGTCGCCGCCAGCATTTGTGTAGCCGATTATCCTGTCGTAGATAAAATTTTTTATTTTAGTATTGTAGTAAGCGGCTTTAAGCCCAAAAACGTCGTCGTCCGAAAAAATACCGTGCTTGTGGCTATTAAAGCCGATCTGATAGGTTTTTGCCGTTTCTGGTTTTAGCCCGGTGTTTATATCTTCATAAACAGAGCCGGAAGAAAAAAGTTCCTGTACGTTTAGCGGCCTAGTCGTCCTTTCGTAGCTGATAAATGGCGAAAACAACTCGTCAATCTTGGCTGAAGCCATAAGAGAATAGTTTAAATCGGTATCTTTTCTTTTAAAGTCTCCGGCCTCTTGCGGAGAGCAGTAAGGATTCCCTGCTAAGCATTTGCCTTTTATACCGCTCGTTTTCCAATTTACGAGATTTAAATTTGCATCGAAGGTAAAAATGTCGTACTCAAGCGAATTGTCTAAATAATAATTAAATATCTTTTGTTTACCGTCTGGTATAGGATACGACGTCCTAAGTGTAGAGTACGCCTCGTCTCCAGTAACGCGTTTATATTCGTTATTTAGGGCATTTATGCCTAGTTTTGAGCTAAATTTAAGCTTATCTGTTATATCAAACAAAAAGGTATTGCTAAGATCAAAAACCAGAGAACTATTTTTAAATTTCATCCCTTTTTCAAGATCCGCCCACGCCAGTCTTGCTTTTTTATCGTAAATTTGTCTGGTTTTATTATAAGATAAGAGCAAATTTATATCGATCAGGTCAGAATACGGATCAAAACGATAATCAAGCTGATAGTTGTCGCTGGTTATATCTCTTTTAGCTAGATAGTTGCTATATCTCCTATATGTCAAAATAGCTTTGTTTATCTCACTATCGTATTCCAGCTTAAAAAGATAGCTTTTGGGGCGCTGCTCCAGCGAATCGGCATCTAACGCCGTAGGCAAATCAGGCACGCCGTCTCCGTCGATGTCTTTATCATTGTCTTTTATTTTGCCACCGCCGCCTATCTTATAGTCTTGCGAGATTTTTTTACCGCTATATCCAAAAAGTACGCCTAGGCTTTGTCCGCCGTCAAATTCTTTTTTTGCCGCGACACTACCCATATAGCTTGGCCCCACGCCGTTTGAGCCATAGCTATATCTACCTAAAAAGCCAAAAATGTGGTCGTCAGTTATAACGTCATTTACGCCTATGGTTCTAAAATTCGCACTTCCCATAAGTCCGTTTTGAGCACCACTAAAACTTCCTCTCTCAATGTCTATACCTACTAGGAAATTTTGATCTATGAGTGCTCCAAAGGCTGAAGTGCCAATGTTGCCGGTAAAGTTATGAACCCCACCCGTATCGCTCGACGTACCGTAATAAGTCTGCGTCACTCCGTCTATCATCGTGTTTACGCGCCCAAGCCCTGTAAGCCCACGGATGTTTACGGACACGCTGCCCTGAGATTGGTCTATTTGCGTGTAGCTGCCTGGCAAGCTTCTAACTACGGAGTCTATACTTTGATTTTCGCTTCTAATATCCTCTCGCGAACTAACGGCTCCAGGCGTCGAAAACGCCTTTTCGCTATTTTTGACCTCAGTAGCCGAGACTTCCAAGGTACTAAATTCGACGTCTTTTGCGTCGGCGCTCGCTAAACAAATAGCCAATATGCAAGCTATGTTAAATTTAAAACTATTCATGATGCTTCCTTCTAGATTATTTTTTATAAGCGGATGTCAGGCGGCTTAAATTTGAAGGCGTCAATAACTTCTATAACTATATGGTAAGCCGTATCAAAATCATTATCTTATCATTTAAGGATTGTATCACCGCATATATAAATTTTTACTTATACCAGTTATCTTTAATTAACTCTTTTTAAACTATGGCACGATAGATAAATTTATTTTTTTGAGGCTTTATATTTTTTTATATTAAATTCGATTGGAAAATTTAACGTCAGATCGTGATCTGAGCCCATCATTTCACTAGGAGGTGACGGCAGGGGTGAAGCGCGGTTAAAAAGCTCCGTCGCTTCGTTGTTTAAAATCTCAAATTTGCTCCCTTTAGTCAATAAAACGCTTAGCACTTCGCCGTTAGCGGCTATTTTTACTTTTACGTAAACGACACCTTCAAATCCACTTAGAAGAGCATCGCTCGGGTATTTTTTGTGCTTGTTTAAGTGCGACACAACCATACCTTGCCAACTTTTTTTATCTGCACCGGAACCTGCGAAACTGCCGACTATCCTAGTTCCACTACCGCTAGTGGGGGCCGAAGCTACGTTATCCTTGACTACGGAGTTTATATCCGAGTCCAAATTTGAAACATTTTGTGTGTCTTCATTGCTTTTTTTATTTGTTTCTTCGGCGATTTTTACTGGTTTTTTTACTATTTTCTTCGGTTTTATTTTAGGTTTTATTTTTTTTGGCGTTTCCTGTTTTTTTACGACTTCGATTTGAGATTTTGCCTCCTCTAACGAGGCTATCTCTGGCTTTTCCTCTTCTTTGGCCTCTGCTTCTTCTTCAAGTTGCGGTGCGGAGGATTTTTGAGAATTTACGGCAACCTCTTTGAAATCGCCTATCGATAGATCTGAAATTATCATAATTGACTCGATTTGGTCATTTTTTATCGGATAATCAAAGCCACCGAAATTCTGCTCCAAATTTATAGCCTTGCCACCATTTGCAATAAAAACAAAAAGCGCCGCATGCAACGCTGAAGCAAGAATAAAAGCAAATACCCAAGCAAGACGCGGAATTTTCATCAGTTTACAACCTTTGTCGAAAAAGCTATTTTGGTATATCCGGCTATCTTCACTCGCTCGACAGCATTGATCAAAATCTCATAAGGCACGCTTTTATCGACGTGAAAATACACTATCGCCTCATAGTTGCGTCCGCTTTTTATATCTAGCGTCTGCGCGATATTCTCCGCTAAAACGGCTTGGCTACCCAAATAAATTTCGAATTTATCGTTTATACTTAAGATTATCGGCTTATTTACGTCCTCTTTTTGTTTGGCAACAGATTTTGGCAGCTCGACTTTCACAGAGCTGGTTACTATGGGCGTAACTACCATAAATATAATCAAAAGTACTAGCATAACGTCGATAAAAGGCGTTACGTTTATCTCGCTTAGCTCTTCTTCGCTATTCATTTTCCGCAGCCAGTCTATCAAATATCAAATAAATTTGAGAACTAAGCAGCCCTAAATGAGCATTAAATTTAACGCTACACCGCACCAGATAGTTATAAACCAAAACTGCTGGTATAGCGGCTACGAGCCCAAGAGCTGTGGCAAAAAGCGCCTCTGCAATACCAGGAGCCACCACGCTTAGGCTGGCGTTGTTGCTGTTTGCTATACCCACAAAGCTGTTCATTATGCCCCAAACCGTCCCAAAAAGTCCGACAAAAGGTGCGGACGAGCCGATGCTAGCGAGCACTCCAACCCACCCTCTCATCACGTTCGCAAGCGACGATTTTTTAAGATCAAGTCTTTGTTTTACCCGCGATTTCATATTTTCGTCAAATTTGACGCTTTTTTTGCTCTCATCCTCAAGTTCTCTTATAAAATCCACTGCAAAGCTCTTTTTCTTTAACTTTAAAACCCGCCAATCAGAGGCGTCTTTTACAGTGTTTTCGTCAAATTTGAGTCTGCGAAATGCCAGCTTAAACTGGATAAATTTGACGATAAAAATCGTCCAAGTAATGACGGAAAATAAAATCAAAACGCATATAACAATCTTTACGACTATATGCGCGTTTTTAAAAAGCGAAATAAATGACAAATCTATGCTTGGCGCCTGAGAATTTGAGGCGATGTCGGTCAAATTTTGCTCCGCGCCAAATTTCAAGCCAGTTTGAGATGAATTTACATCAAACGCTACTTGGCTATCGCTTGATTTTTCAAATTCGGTTACGTTATTTTCACCAAACAACAAACAAAAAGAAAAAATAATCACTAAAATTTTAGCCATCTCGTACCTTTATTTAAATTTCCATAGATAATCAGCCTCTTTAGCACTCGTATCGTCGCCATCAAAGCCTAAAAACAAAGTTTTAAATTTCTTTTTCGTTTTAAAATCCATAAGATGAAGCGGCACCCCTATGTCCTTTTGGACGTGATACCTCCCAGCTATAAGCAAAGCGAAATTTGCAGATTTATTTACGACGTCAGCCATCCTACGATCTTTGTACTGCTGAGCCTGGACAAGCTTCTGTATATCTTGCTTATTTACGCCTCCGTGCACTCTACCGACGATTTTCACGATAGCTTCTTGAACGCTTTTGGATGCGGAAAATTTACCCGATATAGGCTGGGCACCGGTAAATATCAGCTTTATTTCGTCTTCGCTTAAATTTGCGCACTTGATGTTAGCGCTATAAAATGCTGTTTCTAACACTCCTTTGTAATGCCTTAACTCCCACATTTTATCATTCCATTTTATAGCTTTTATCAATTCGCCCGGACGAGTTTTTTTATCCAGGCCATCCGCATATTTTTGCTTATCGCCTCCAAGCATCTCAAAAGCGACGTCTATGTTTTTATTTTTTGAAAGCGCTTTGATGAGTAAAATTTCTGCCAAATGGTGGTCAAAGTCATCGTGTAGCTCGCCTACCAGTAAAATATCAGCATCTAACACCTCGACAATAAAGCCGTCAAAATCCATCGTTTTATTTGTGCTTAGATTGACGATTTTAGCTGTAGCCTTGATATCATCTAGCTTTTGTGGAGCGACTTCATATTTGCCGCTACACCCAACCAAAAATAGAG
The DNA here is from genome assembly GCA_963519915.1 of uncultured Campylobacter sp. Lineage (GTDB taxonomy): Bacteria > Campylobacterota > Campylobacteria > Campylobacterales > Campylobacteraceae > Campylobacter_A. The sequence goes on from CAUQPE010000020.1 coordinate 5,612, forward strand.
CAAAGATAAGAAAAATAACGATTTTTAAAGTATTCATTTTTATTCCTATTATCAGTTATTTTAGATAATGACTATAGTATAAAATTTGTTATTAAAGTAGTATTAATCAAAATTAAAAATTTAACTCAAAAGTCCCCGCATCATGTATGCACCGGCCGCGCCCGCATGCTTGATCTCACTTAGATTTTCAAAATTTATCCCGCCGATAGCGGAGGTTTTTATGTACAAACTCTCACAAATTTCCCGTAAAAACCAAAGCCCCCTGCCTCGCTCTAGCGCGTGAGAAGGCGTATCAAAAATATGCCCAGCCACGACGTAATCAGCGCCTAGCTCCTGCGCCGCTAGAGCCTGGTCTAAAGAGTGTACCGAAACGCCGATTTTGAGATTTTGCGTCAAATTTGACGCGCAAATGCCGCCGCCTCCCTCTTTATCTGGGCGAACACCATCAAATTTAACCAAATCTCTCAAATTTATAGCAGACTCGCCGCCTGACGCCATAAATTTAGCAAAAGGCAGATGTAGCTCACTCACGCCAAGCCCGCTTGCGACGTTTGCATAAGTATGTAAAATAAGCTGCGCGCTAGAGCCGCACTCAGCGATGATCTCAAGCGTTTTGCGGGCTAAATTTTCGTATTCGCACTCTGGCAGATCGCTCTCTCTGAGCAAAATTTTATCCACCTTGCCGCTTTGCGCTACTCGCCTAACGTCCGCGAAAAAATCCTCGCTCAAGCGGCGGTTCGTCACCCAAACGAGCTCAAATTTGTCAAATTCCATCGCTCCTACTCCAAAAGCCAATTTTTAGGCCAGCAAAAACTGCCACTCTAAACGTAAATATGCTCGTTCATCACGGGCTGCAAATTTAGCCCTCGCACGGCGCCCAATATCTCCTCGACCGAGCGCGCGTCGCTGATCTCAAACTGCTCGTCGCCTTTTTTGGCCTTATCCGAGTGCATCCCCACGCCCGTGCTAACGCCGGCTGAGATTTTGTTCGCGGCGACTGCGACGACTCCGTCACGAAACCTAGCCGACTCGCGCGTAGAGATCGTGATATTTGCGTACGGTAAAAAGAGGCGATACGCGCAGATGACCTGAAACAACGCCCTCTCATCGACGTCCCTCGGGCCGACGTGAGCCTTGTTAATCGCGGGGCGCAGGCGCGGGCAAGATAACGCTATCTCGGCGTGCGGGTACTTTTGCTGGATAAAATGCGCGTGCAGTGCGGTGGCTAGCGCGTCTTTTCTAAAGTCGTCAAGCCCCAAAAGCGCGGCAAATCCGACGCTGCGCATGCCGCCCATGAGAGCGCGCTCCTGAGCGTGGAAACGGTAGACAAACGAGCGCTTGACGCCGCCCAGGTGAAATTTCGCATACGCCGCCGGGTCATAAGTCTCCTGAAAAACCACGACGTAGTCCACGCCGCAACCGTGCAAAAACGCGTATTCGTCGGCATTTAGCGGATATATCTCGACGCCGACGTTGCTAAAAAACCTAGACGCCTCTTTGCAAACCTCGCCGATATAGCCCAGGTCGCTTTTTTTCGCGCTTTCGCCGGCTAGGATCAGCACGTCTTTTAGCCCGCTTTTTGCGATATTTGCTAGCTCCGTCGCAGCCTCGTCCGCCTTTAGCCGCACGCGAGAGATCTTGTTTTTCGAGCTAAAGCCGCAGTAAACGCAGTCGCTATCGCAAAAATTTGAGATATAAAGCGGCGTAAAAAACTGCACCGAGTTGCCAAACTGCCTGCGCGTCCTATCTCGCGCCGCTTCCGCCATCTCGTCCAAAAATGCGCCAGCAGCGGGGCTTAGAAGCGCTTTTAATCCCTCAACACTTAGATTTTCCTCGTTTAGAGTGCGCTTAACGTCGCCGGCGTCAAATTTTGCGTACTCGTAGTCTTCGCGCGCCGCTAGTACCCGCCGCATCAGCGTTTCATCGATACGCTGGGCGTCCGCCGCATACTCCATCACGTCTATATTTTTCAAATATTTCTCCGTTTTTTCGTCTAAATTTTAGGCGTTAAATTTGATAGTTTTTAGGGGCGCGAGGCGGTAAATTTTACGCACCCAAACCCGCGCCTTTTCGGCGCTAAATTTAAAAATCTCGCGAAATCGTCAAATTTAAAATTAGCAGGATTTTAACGAGGCAAATTTTATCCTCGCGCGACTCAAATTTGACGCCGTTTTTCATGCTGTCAAATTTAAAGCTAAATTTACTCCAAAAATCCCGTCAGCGGACTCGAAGCCCGCGCGCTTTCGCTCACATTTCCAAGCCCGGATAGATACGACAGCCTGCCCGCCTGAATCGCTAGCGCAAATGCTTGCGCCATCGTTTTTACGTCGCCAGCAGTCGCGATAGCGGTGTTTGCCATCACTGCCGCACAGCCCATCTGCATCGCCTCGCACGCCTGCGCCGGAGTGCCGATACCCGCATCCACGATCACGGGCAGGTCTATCTCGGCGAGCAAAATTTTGATAAATTCGCGCGTACAAAGGCCTTTATTCGTCCCAATCGGAGCGCCAAGCGGCATCACGCACGCAGCACCCGCGGACGCCAGATCGCGCGCTACGTTTAGGTCGGGGTACATATAGGGCATCACGACGAAGCCCATGTTTGCGAGCTTTTCGGTCGCTTTTATCGTCTCGTAGTTATCGGGCAGCAGGTATTTGCTATCTCTGATGACCTCAACCTTCACGAGGTCGCCGCAGCCCGCCTCTCGCGCGAGCTTTGCGATACGCACGCACTCATCGGCGTTCCTGGCGCCCGAGGTGTTTGGCAGTAGCGTCACACCCTTTGGGATAAAGTCTAAAATATTTTCTACCCCGCCCTCGTTCACGCGCCGAAGCGCTAGCGTCACGATCTGCGCGCCCGCCTCGTGCACCGCGGCCTCTAAAAGAGGTAGCGAAAATTTACCCGATCCCAGGATAAAGCGCGAGCTAAATTTATGCCCGCCAAGCTCTAAAACATCGTTTTTTTCGTCAAATTTCATCTCAGCCTCCACCTACAAAATGCACTATCTCGGCCGAGTCGCCGTCTCTTAGCGCCGTATCAAATTTATCCTTGGGCAAGATTTCGCCGTTTAGCTCGATTGCGATGCGCTCAGGCTTTAGCCCCTTTGCGGCGAGCAGCTGCGCTACGGTTTTGCCGATAAACTCGCCCCCATCTTTGCCGTTTATTTTTAGCATTTTCTTTCCGTTTTATTAAATTTAGCGCGCCCGTTTGGTTCAAATTTCGCGCTGCGTAAGCTCGCGATTATACCTCTTTTTGCTAAATTTAAGCCAAATTTTTCATCGCTAGCGCGCAGGCGGCAAGCCCGTAAAATGCGACGCAAAGGCTAACTGCTAGCCCAAAAACGCTAACTGCCGGCGTCTGGCTAAAACTAAGCGCAAAAAACGATATAAAGCTCGTGATAAACGCGGCAAATATCCCAAATACGCGCTCCCGTCGCGACAGGTCCTCGTTTAGCGCGAAGATGAGATAATCGATCCCGACCGCGCTTGCCAAGATAAGCCCGAAAATCGCAAAAATATTTACGTGAACGCCAAGCGCCGCAAAGCCGCAAAGCACGGCTAGCACGCCAAGCGCGATGATGCTCATAACCAAAAGTGAGCGCGCCGCCCCGAAAAACGCCCATAAAAGCGCAAACGCAACCAAAAACGCGCCGCCCTTTAGCACCGCGGCCCAGGCCTTTGCCTCGGTCAAATTTTGATTTAGCGCACCGACGAAATCCACGCTAAATGCGCCGTTTGCCTTTAAAATCTCATCCGTTTTTGCGCCGCTTTCAAGCTCCTCGGTATACACCGCGCTGCTGTTTTTGCTCGGTAAAAATCGCGTCAAATTTTTCGCCGCGTCAAATTCTAAAATCTCGCTAGCGCCGATAGTTTTGGCATTTGCGATCTTTTCAAGCTCGGGTTTTACTAGCTCGCGGGGCAAGCTAAACTGAGCGTAAATTTTAAATATTTCCTCGTCCTGCGCAGCTTCTTTAAAGATACTTTTTACATTTTCCTGCTCGGCCAGACTTAGGATAAATTTAGAAACAGAAGCGTAATCTTTGACGAGATTTGCCTGCTTTAGCTCGCGCATTAGCCACTTCTCATCGCCGACTAGATCGTCTCCGCCCTTTAGCACGATGACGGAGTTTTGCGGCGCGGCGCCCGTTATCTCGCTGATCTTTTTAGACTGCTCCAGTAGCTGCGCGGGCGAGTTTGCGTAGTCTTTGATCTGCTCGGGCGCGCTTAGGCTTTTAAAATTTAGCGCCAAAATTCCCGCGCAAAGCGCAAATGCGGCGAGTAAAATTTTTAAATTTACCGCTCCCGCCGCGCGCTCGCAAAATCCCGCAAATTTATCAAAAAACCTTGAAAACGCGGCGCTTTGCGAAAACGTCGCGCCCTCAAAGATAAAAGGCAAGCAAAAATATGTAAATAAAAACGCCCCAAGCAGCGTAAATAGCGAAAATATCGCAGTTTGACGCAGTAGCTCAAGCGATGAAAAGGCAAAAACGCCGTATCCGCTCATCGTGATGCAAAGTCCGAGCAAGAAAATTTTAAGCATCGGGCGCACGCTCTCAGCCGCCACGGGCGCGTTTTGATTTTTACCCAGCCAGTGCAGCGCAAAATCAAACATAAGGCCCACGAGGCTCGTTCCGATAACCACGACCATGACGCTAAGGCTCTCGTAGATCAAAAGCGAAACCGCAAGTCCGCACGCAAAGCCAAAAATTGCGACGAAAATGACGCAAAAAATGCGCAAATTTTTAAATGCGAGCAGCAAAAAAATCGCGCAAAAACTAAGCGAAACCGCGCTCATAACGGCGCTTTCCTTGTCGCCGCCCGCTTTTCCGTAGGCTCCGTATAGCGCGCCGCAGCTAGCGTAAACCAGCACTGCGTCCCCAGCCGCGAGCTCGCGTACGCTTTCATAAAATTTGATCAAATTTCGCGGCTCGTAGCTGGGCTTTAGGCGCGCTTTTACGAGGTAAAATTTACCGCCCTCATGCGCGGCTTCCAGCATCAAATTTGACAAATTTAGGCTGATTTTTGAGCTCTCTAGGCTCATATGCGAGCTTAAGGCAAAAAAATCATCCTTCGCGTTAAGCGGCTTAAAGGCGAATTGATTAAATAAATTTTGCGCGCTTTGCTTGAAAAACTCGTTTTTGTCTTTTACTAAAAGCTCATAGGTTTGCTCGTTTAAAAGCGCGATTTTTAGGGCGTTTAGCTGAGTTAGATAGGAGGTTAAATTTACGTCCTGCTTCGCGCGGTACTCCTCAAAAATCCCGCTTTGTGCGGCTAAATTTTCGCTTTTTTCTAAAAACTCAGGCGAATTTGAAGCTAGCAAAAACTCGCTAGAAGCGCTATCAAGCATCGATTTTAGCGCGGTTTGCTCGGTAGAGTTTTCAAAATTTACGAGAGAAAAAATATCCGCGTTTATCTTTTTCGCGTTCATAAAACAAACGGCGAGCGCGGCTAAAAACGCCGCTAAAAAGATAAAAAGACGCGCGGATTTTTTCATTTTACGTTGTAAAAATCATTTACCGTTTTATCGCCGCTAACCTCGTTTAGCACGATCTTGCGGACGAATTTATCGCCTCCGACTAAGATGCGCGTAAAGATTTGCTTTAGCAGCAGATTTTTGGGCGTTAGCTCTATTTTCCAGTTGTTTTTATCGCCTGAGATTTTAAAGATAAATTCCTTCTCAAGCTCGTCTTTATCAAGCTTTATGATAGATAAAAAGAGCTTTTTATCAAAATTTTGATCGATTTTTATGAGCTGATTGCCGCTTTTTTGAAAGATACCGCGCTCGTTTATGACGATGCTAACCGCGATGGGGCTTAGCGTGTCGTAGAGCAGTTCGCTTTGACTGAGTTCAAATTTGCCGTAGCTTTTAAACTCCACGTTAAATCCGCTCAAAAACTTCGTCTGAGCAAAATCGCCGCTGATATTTTGTGTTTTTATTTGAGATTTTATCTCGTTAAAATCAAGCCCCATTAGGCTCGCCGCCAAACTAAAAATTATCGCTATTTTTTTCATTTATATACCTTTTTACTGCATTTTGTAGCTCTTGCGGGATCTCGAAACACGTCTGCATCGCGCGCATATCCACGGCTGCTTGCGAGCTCGCGCCCGTGCACAGCGTCTCGCCGCTTTTGGCGCTTTTTACGACGTAGCCGATTCTTAAAAAGCACTCGCACTCCTTTAGCGTCGCTTCCACCTCGATCTCGTCGCCGAAAAACACGGGCTTAATATATTTTGCTTCGATTTTTACGATCGGATAGGCGTAGCCGTCCGCTCTCATCGCCTCGTAGTCGTAGCCTATCTCCTCTAGCAGCGCGCACCTAGCCGTCTCGAAATACTTCACGTAGTTGCCGTGCCACACGACGTTCATGCTGTCCACGTCGTAAAACTGCGCCTTTAGCGCGACCGATTTTGATATCATCTCATCTCCAAAAATCAAAAAAATTAAACCACTGCGCAGGCGTTTGTTTGCAGCGATTTTCTAGCTCGCGGACGTAAATTTGCAGATATTCGCGCGCTGCGGCGGCTCTGTCTCGCCCCAGCTTTACGGCGCTTGCTAGCGGCACGAGCTCGATTCTAAATTTACCACCGATCTTCTGGCACCACAGCGAGCTTATCTTCACGCCTAAAATCCCCGCGATCAGGTACGGACCGTAGTTAAAGCTCGCCTCCTTGCCCAGAAATTTCACGCGCGCGGCCTTATCTCCGCCAAGAGGCGTTCTATCGCCCATTATGCCGATGTGCTCGCCGCTCTCGACGATATTTTTTAGCTCCAGCATCGCGGCAACGTCTAGCTCATTGACCAGCATCATGCGCACGCTGCCGTCGTTTTTGCTGATTTCGCGCAGCACTTCGTTAAATTTGCGCGAGTTCTCGTCATAGGTCAAAATCACCATCCTAAAACCCTTGACCCGCGCAGCCAAAGCCTTGCAAATTTCGACGTTTCCAAGGTGCGCCGTGAGCAAAATTTGCCCCTTTTGAGCGCCGATTAGCTCGCTTTTTATGCGCTCTAGGTCTATGATCTCTAGCTCGTCATCCTTGATCTTGCCTTTCCAGACTCTAAATTTATCGCAAATAGCGCCGCCAAACGCCTCAAAATGGCTAAAAACGCTAGTGCCTTTTAGCGTCTGCGAGCCGGCAAAAACGCTTAAATTTCGCCTAAACGCCGCGATATTTTCGCGCTCGTTTTTTGAAAATATATAATAAAACCAAACCACGATTTTAACGATAAGCTTGAGCGCAAACTCAGGCAAAATTTGCGCCAAAAATAGGCTAAGCCTCAAAAAAAACGCACCGCCTCTTTCCTGCTTTTTCCACCAGAGATTTTGCTCGGCGTTTTCCTGAGGTTCTACGTAATTTTGAGCGCTTGCCGCGTTTTTTTCGCTCAAATTTATCCCGCACGCTCGCCAAATTTTACTAAGCATAAATTTAGGCAGAGAAAAGAAGCATTTTGCGTGCATGAGGCTGATTAGCGCGTTATCGCGTAGTATCTTAAAATGCGAAACGCCGCCCTTTTCGTAGCGTACGCACGTATCTATCCAGCACACGTCGATGCCCTGTCTTACGGCATTTACGAGGATTTCGATATCAAATTCCATCCTATTTGTTTTGCTTTTCGCCGCCGCTTTTTTAAGCTGCTCTAAAGGATAAACGCGAAAACCGCACATAGCGTCTTTGATGCCAAGGCTTAGCGTATTTATCGCGACCCAAAAATTAGTGATTTTCCTACCGTAAACGCGTGATTTTGGCGCGTCCTCGCCGTAAATAGGATTTGCGCAGACGATACTTTGCGGGTGCATCTCGCTCTGCCTCAAAAACTCGCCGATGAGCGCAGCGTCGTGCTGAAAATCGGCGTCGATTTGTAAAACGTGGCTAAAACCGCGATTTAGAGCAAATTTAAACCCGTCCTTCATCGCGATGCCCTTGCCGCCGTTTTGCGCGCGCGTGAGCAGCAAGATACCCTCCGTACGCTCAAGCTCCGCTAAGATTAGCTTGCTCGCCTCGTCCGAGCCGTCATCCACGACGATAACGGGCAGCTCGTATGTTTTTAGCGCGGCGATCAGAGCTTTGATATTTTGCGGGTGATTGTAAAAGGGCACTAAAAACGCAAATTTATTCAAAGCGCCGCCCTGCCGGCCGAGCACTTTTCGCCGTTGCAAAATAGCTCAAAGTAAAGCTTGCCGCCGCGTTTTTCAAAACAAACGCGGAGCATATCGCCCGGTCTTACAAACTTCATAAATTTTAGATTTTCCACCGTACTGGCGCCGCTAACGTCGATACCCACACCGCAAGCTAGCTCAAAGACGTAATCAAGCTGCATAAATCCTGGCAGCAGCGGTAAATTTGGAAAATGGCTCTCGAAAATCTCAAGCCCGGCGTGCATGATAGTGCTAAATTCGTATTTTTGCGCTGAGTTTTCTAGTCGCTCGCCGCCCCCCTCAAATTTAGCGCAGATATCGTTTGTATTAACCGCGCCGCAGTTTGGGCCGCTCGCTAAATTTTGGCCGTTTATATAAATTTGACCGCCGCAAATTTTGCCCGCTTCATTTACGCGCCCGCCGCTCCAGACGGGTTTATGGCTAGCAAACAGCGCGTTTTCAAATTCGCTTTTTTCAAATTTACCCTGCTGGTTTCGCGGCATTTTTTCTACTATTTTAAAGTATCGGACGCTGTTTTTAAACTCGAGCTTCAAAAGCTCTTTTAGCTCGGCTACCACGCCTTTTTTACCGATTTTTCTAAATTTTTTAAGCCCCTCGCCGTTAAACTCCAAAAGCGCGGCGATGCGTTTAAATTTAGGATGCGGTGCACAGTAGCAGTCCGCTAGCAGGCCGCTTTCTAGCAGCTTTGCCTCGATGCTCTCCAGATTCACGCGCTTGTCGTTTAGCTTTACTATGCGGTCTATCCTGCCTTGTAGGGCGAGGCGATCCTCGTCGATGCTGGCCGCGTCGTTAGTCTGAAAAAACTCGCACCAAGGCGAGCTTACGTTTAGCGCGCCTCTATCGTCCAGCCCTGCATTCACCGTACCAAACAGCCTAAGCCCGTCGCCGCAGTCTTTTGCCACTATGCCGGTTTCCGTGCTGCCGTAGATTTCGATGATACGCGCGTCGCAGATTCGGCCTAGCTCGCCCCTTAGCTCCTTTTTTAGCGGCGAACCCGCACTTACGATCCCGCTTAAGCCTTTTAGCGCGATTGCAGCGGGACTTTGAGCTAGAGTTCTAAGTAGCACCGGACTAGCGATAAATACGTGATTTGCAAGCTCTAATCCCAAAATAGCCTCAGGGTAGTTTAGCTCGTCCGCGATGACGCGCGCGCCCAGCACTAGCGGCAAAAAGACCTTAAACGTAAGCCCAAACATGTGCCTATGCGAAACGCTCGAAAAAAAGGTATTTTGGCTACTAAAATTTAGCTCGGCGGCCAGATACTCGCTCTCTTTTATCATCTGCGCGAGCGACTTTTTTATCATCTTGCTTTTGCCGCTAGAGCCCGAAGTTTGCAGGTAAAATTTAGCCTGCGGATCAAATTTAAGCCCTTTCGCGGGCTCGTTTGCAAGAAAATTTAAAAAATTTTCATCGTTTACGGCGGTCAAATTTGGCTCATAGATCGGCTTTGCTAGTACGCAAGGCGCGGCACCCGCCAAAAGTGAGCCGAAAAATGCGACGTAAAATTTAAACGCGTCATCGATATAAATTTGCAGCTCTTTTATATCGTTTTTTTCTAGAAACGCGGCAAATCTAAGGCACGCATCAAAGACGTCGCGAGAGTCGTCCGTAAATCTAAAATTTTTTAAATTTTCCTCAAAGCTCATTATTTTTTATAAATCTCTTTCTAAACAAAATTTCCCCGAAAAACAGCGCCCCCACCAGCGCGTAAGATACCGCGCCGCTATAAACGCTCCAGTAAAGCTTATCCTCCATCAATGCTAGCGCGAGCGATATGGCGGCGTTAAAAACAAAAAAAGCGCACCAAATTTTGGTCAAATTTCGCGTATAAACCACGCCTTTTTCGTCTAAATCAGGCTCTTTTAGCCTTGCTATTTTGGTGATGACGGCTTCGTTTTTTAGACTAAAAGCAAAAAACGCCAAAAACGCCAAACTCACCAAAACGGGATAAAGATACGCTAAAAATCCGCCCCTAAAAATCATACATACTATGAAAAAAACGGCAGCAAGGACGCTAAGCCTCCTCTCAAAACCGCTTGAATACGCTCCGCGCGCTATCCACAGCGCAGCCAGCACCCAAACGACCCAAAATGCAAAATCGTCCGCGAAAAATAGCGCGAACGGGTAGATGACGCTAACTACGCTTAGGGCGATTTTAAGCTTGCCCGTCAAATTTCTTAGCCACCGCGTTTACGATGTCTTCGAGCGTTTTTACGTTTTTAAAATCTTCAGGCATCAATCGGTGTCCAGTTTTGCGCTTGATGTGGTCTATTAGATCGATCGCGTCGATGCTATCTATCTGAAGATCCTCGTAAATGCGCGTTTGCGGCGTGATTTTGGCCTCGTCGATCTCAAAAAGCTGCACGAGCGCTGACTTTAAAATCTCAAAAATTTCTTCCTGCTTCATCGTTATTTCCTATTTTCAAAGATGTATTGCGCGAGGCTTTTTACGCTGTAAAAAATCTCTTTTAAATTTGCGGTTTTAGAGTCAAGCACTAGGCCGTAGTTTTTTTGCACCGCAAGGCCTAGCTCGAGCGCATCGACACTATCAAGACCTAGCCCCTCGCTAAAAAGCGGTGCGTTCTCGTCGATATCGCTTGGTTTCATATCCTCTAAATTTAAGCTCTTTATGATGAGCTCTTTTATCTCGTCTATTAGTTCGTTCATTGTTTAAACTCCTTTGTATAATTTTCGCTGATAAAAGCGTGTAGCTCTCTAGCCCTGATCGGGTTTGGTCTATCCGCGCAAAACCCGTCCAAATTTAGCCTAAAAAGCTCTTTGAACTCGTATTTTATCATAACGCTCGGGGTTTTGTACCAAGGCTCGTTTTTTTTGAGGCTGGGCGGATCCATTTTGATAGCGACGGCGACCAGTTGTTTTGCCGCATTTACCGCAATATAGGCGGCGGCTTTGTGAAAGACTATCTCGCCCGCCGTGCGAGTGCCTTCTGGAAATATTATCAAACTCTCGCCGCTTTTTAGAGCATCCGCGCTTTTTTGCAAAAGCTCCTCGTTTGCCGTGTTTAGGATGTAGCCGCAGGATTTTATCGCGGGAGCTAAGAAAATATTTTTACCAAGGCTTGCTTTTACCACGCAGTTTGCGCGGCGAATGAGCGCTATCAAAAAGACGACGTCTAAAAGCGAAGGGTGATTTGCGATGATTATCTGCGAGGCGGAGCCAAGCCCCAAAGGAAGGTCAAATTTGGTGTGCTGATAGCCGGAAATTTGCGTAGAAAATATAAAAAATCTCCAAGCCAAACGCACCAGATCGCGGCAAAAATAACGGATAAATTTAAATTTATAAAGCCCAAGAATCGCAACCGGAACAAAGATCAAATTTCCAAGCGCGCAAATGAGTCCAAATAGCGCGAAATTCGCCCCTACAATAAAAATTTTAAACCAGTGACGAGGGCTCATAATCCCACCGCCAAGCGGAGTTTTTATCCGCGCTTTGCCAGGAGCATTTTTGCTTCGGATCAAAATTTTGCAGGAATTTAACGAGTAAATTTTCATCCGTTTTGCTGCTAATTTCGCTTTGCGATAGGCTCAAATTTTCGCCCTCGCTAACTAGCAAACAAACCATACAAGAGGGCGCAGACTCGTCAAAGTACTCCTGCGAAATGCTCTCGTGATAGGCTAAAACTAGAGCGTTTTTGGCTCCGCTTTTTAGCATCAGATGCGCCTGCACCAAAGCGTACTCTAGCGGCGCGTATGCCGAAACTGCCGAGATTTCGCTACTATTTTTAAAATTTATCGCTAAAAGCGATGAAAGGGCGTTGTGCACCGAGAGCGAAAAAGAGGTCGGCGATATGAGTTCGCCGCGAGCTAGCGTATTTTGTAGCTCAAAACAGCGATTTATCTCGCCCTCATAAGAGCTAAAAACGATAGGCATATCAAGCGGCGCGATGTTTTTAGTTAGATCAAAGGCGCATTTTGCCGCGCGGCTAAGTCTGCGGCGCTCAAGCGGAGGCACGTGCGAGACGTCAAGCTCCCTCTCGTATGCCGCTAGCTTCGCATCCTGCGCGCCGTTAAAAACTACCGCGTCAAAAAAATCAAGTTTGAAATTTAGCCCCATTTCTCCTTTTGCCGCCTATTTTGCTATATCGCCTTTTAGCGTTACGCCCGCCATCAAAGCGCCCGCACCGCACTGAAACTGCGTTTTGGAGTCAAAAGGCTGTTTTTTGTAGTAGCCGGTTAAATTTACCACTCTCGAGCCGCCCTCTTGCACCGCACGCTCCTGAAAAGTCTTTACAGCCGATAAAAATGCCCACTGGCACGCCTCTTTGTCGCTTTTGTTAAAGGCGTTGGTTTTTTTGTTCGCCATTAGGCCGCTTTTGATGATGCCGCCTTTCGTACCCGAGCCAAAGCTTAGCTTGATGTTTGGATTTAGTACCTCTTTAGCCTTTGGCGAGTTTAACGCCTCCTCGATCGAAAAGTGCTGCACGTCGTCGCGCGCGCTCAAATTTAAAGCCAAGGCGCAAACGCCTGCTAAAACTAATGATTTTTTCATTTTTTCTCCTTTATTTTGCCGTATTAGCGCGTAATATTACCGTAAATTTCGTTAGTATAAACATAAAAGCTCGGTTTTAGCCCAAATTTTACCCCGCAAAAGCAAACGACGCTCGCGGTCTTGCTTTGCTTTATCTTTAAAAAGCATTTGCCTAGCAAAGCGCCGCTTTATGCTTTGATTTTTTCGTCGATATTTAGACCCGCTTTGCCGCTTGGTTTTAAATTTTTTTAAAAATTAGCGAGGTATTTACTCCGCCGAAAGCAAAGTTGTTGCTCATAACAAAGTCCGTATCTATCGCCGTTTGCTCGGTCAGGTAAAAAAGCCGCGCGCACTCCGGATCGACGCTGGTCAAATTTATCGTCGGGAAAAATCTTTTCTCCCGCATCATCATCACGCTAAATATCGCCTCCAAACCGCCGCAAGCTCCTAGCGTATGACCTAGGTAGCTTTTTAGCGAGCTGATAGCGATCTTATCGCCGAAAAGTTCGTTTGTAGCGATACTCTCGGCGATGTCGCCCTGCTTGGTCGCCGTGGCGTGAGCGTTTACGTAGCCGATCTTTCCCGGCGTTAAATTTGCATCTTTTAAAGCTAGAGCCATCGCGCCTTTCATCGTTGCGCTTTGCGGGCGCGTGACGTGCGAGCCGTCGCAGTTTGAGCCAAAGCCCACGACCTCGGCGTAAATTTTAGCTCCGCGTTTTACGGCGCTCTCTTCGCTTTCAAGCAAAAGTATCCCAGCACCTTCGCCTAGCACTAGCCCGTCGCGCCCCTCGTCAAAGGGAGCTGGTGAAATTTCAGGCGAGCCGTTTTTCACGCTAGTGGCATAAAGCATGTCAAACACGTACGCCTCGCTCGGGCACAGCTCCTCTGCGCCGCCTGCTAGCATCATGTCGATCTTGCCGCTTTTGATACTCTCGTAGGCGTATCCGATCGCATGCGAGCCGCTCGTGCAGGCCGATGACGTCGGGATGATGCGCCCTTTTAGCGAGTAAAAAAGCGCGATATTTGCCGCCGTGGTGTGAGGCATCATCTTGATGTAGGTGTTGGCATTGCACTCGTTTTCGCCGCGCTCTAGCAGTTTTGCCATCGCTAGTATCGACTCGGTACTACCCGTAGACGAGCCGCACGCGACCCCCAGTCTGCCGTCCTGCACGCTAGGATCAAGGCTCGCGGCGTCTAAATTTTCACCATGCATCAGCCCAGCGTCTCTTAGCGCTAGACCCGCCGCCTCGACGCTATACATCGAGACTATGCCTAGGCTTCTTAGCTGCTTGCGGTCCCACGAGCTAGGACACTCGTAGCCCTCTATGGGCGCAGCCAGGCGGGTATTTAGATCCTCATATCTATCCCACTGCCGCATATATCTCACGGCGTTTTGGCCAAGCTCAAATTTAGCCCTTATCTCATCCCAACTCTTGCCAAACGCGCTCACCATGCCCATGCCGGTTATAAAAACTCGCATCAGCAAAGCCCTCCGTTTACGCCGATAACCTGCCTCGTTATGTAGGCTGCGCCCTCGCTTAGCAAAAACTCCACTAAAGGCGCGACCTCGTCTGCTTTGCCCGCTCTTTTAGCGGGGATTGCCTTTAAGATCTCCTCCATCGGCAAACCGCCGTCCGTCATATCAGTCTCGATGAGTCCGGGCGCGATACAGTTTACGGTGATATTTCGTGATGCTAGCTCGGCGGCTAGGGATTTTGCCGCGCCGATGAGACCAGCCTTGCTTGCTGCGTAGTTGCTCTGTCCGCGGTTGCCGATGACGCCCGAAACCGAGCTCATGACGACGATACGAGCAGGCTTCTTAGCGCGGATCATAGGCATAAGAGCGGGCTTTAGGACGTTATAGAAGCCGTTTAAATTCGTATCTACGACGCCAAACCAATCCTCGTCCTCGATGCCGACGAAGGTATTATCGCGCGTGATGCCGGCGTTTAGCACGACGGCGTAATAAGCGCCGTTAGCCTCGATATCGGCTTCGATCGCCGCCCTTGCCGCTTGGGTATCGGCTACATCAAATTTTAATGCGCTCAAATTTAACTCGTTTTGTAAATTTAATAATTGCTCGCTCGCGCTTTTGCCGTGTAGCACGACCTCGTATCCCGCCGCCGCCAGCCGTCTAGCCACCGCTTCGCCGATGCCGCGACTAGAGCCCGTTATCAGCACTCTTTTACTCATCTAGTATCCTTTTTACGTATTCCTCGTCCGGGCTTAGCACGTTTAGCGTCGCGCGCGCTCCAAGCTCTCCGTTTACGTAAAGCTCGCAGTCGTAAACGCCAAAACCGCTTGCGTCTTGTATCGAGCAGGCGGCCTCGATGACGACTTCATCTCCGATCTTTAAAAACGGCTTAAATATCTCAAATTTTCTACTGCCCAGCAAAAAACCCAGTCCGAATTTCATCCCCTTTAGCTCGCGCATCTTTGAGTCATAGATACCCAGCGACTGAGCCATCATCTCGACGGTTTTGTGCATGGCGAATTTGCCGTTTGAGAGAAATTTATTATCCTCTTTTATAACGCTTTTTGTTTTTATGCACCCATCTTCAAATTTAAGCACCTCGTCGATAAAAATGATCGCCGTGCCGTGCGGGAGATAGTCTCCTAGGCTCATTTCGCCCTCCCAAACACGATCGCCGCATTATCTCCACCAAATGCAAATGACAGCGACATCGCCGAATTTACGACCGCTCTTTGGCCAAATTTTACCAAATTTATCCCCTCTATCTCATCATCGTAAACGCCGTCGTAAACGTGCGGCGGCAGCGCGGTTTCGCCTCTAGCGCAAAGCATGGCGCAAAGCGCGCTCTCGATGGCTCCTGCGGCTCCTAACGTGTGGCCGATCAGAGATTTAACAGAGCTAGCAAAAACGCTCGGCATGAGCGAATGCACGATCTTTGCCTCGATTTTATCGTTTGCCTGCGTGCCGGTACCGTGCAAATTTATATAATCTACGCTGCTTAAATTTGCCGCCTCAAGCGCCTTTTGCACGCACTGCGTTTGCATCTGAGCGCTAAAATCGGGCTGCGTCATATGAAACGCGTCGCAGTTTGAGTGCTCGCCCGCGATAACTAAGTTTGAGATTTCATCCCTGCTCGCCACGAAAAAGGCCGCCCCTTCGCCGATATTTATACCGTCGCGATTTTTGGAAAACGGATTGGTCTCTCGTGCACTTAGGATGCCTAGGCTATCAAAGCCGTTGATCGTGAGCGTGTTTAAGCTATCCACGCCGCCGCAGATCACCGCGTCGCAAATGCCGGACTCCAGTAGCCTTTTTGCCGTTATGATAGCCTTGACGCCAGACGTACAGGCTGTCGAGACGGAAAAAGCCACGGAACTAAGCCCGTAAAAATCGGCAATAAATTCGGACGGGTTGGCTAGAGAGTTGCGATTTATGCCAAATTTTGAAGCGTCGAAAAACCCCGTCGCGGCAAAATCCTTAAATGTTTCGTAGTTTTCCTCCACGCCGCTAGTAGTCGTACCCACGACCACGCCGACGCGATTTTTGCTGTATTTTTTGATAGCGTCTCGCACTTCTTTATCGATCTGCAAAAGCGCACTTAAAACTAGAGCGTTCGTGCGTGTTTGCAGGTGTTTTGGCGTATTTTGGCTAAATTTAGCCAGATGCACGCCGACCTTGCCGAGGATAAAGCTTTTATCCACCCTAAAGCCTTCGCAAACGCTCAAAAATCTCTTTTCTCCGCATAAATTTGCAAAATTTTCCTCTGCATCGGCTCCGGCTGCGCTGATGATGGCTGGCTTACTAACGTATATCAAGAGCTCTTACCTTAAAATTTTCGTTATTTACCGTTATGACAGCCTCTTTTTGATTTGATTTTATGGCGCTCAGAATCTTTACAAAAAGCTCGTTGTATGTGCTATTTGGTGGTAAAAAGCCTATAGCTTCAAAATCGCCACTCGGTCTCAAAACTCGTCTAGCCAGCGGAGTGCCCATGGAGTTTATCATCGTAAAATAATAGTCCTCTTTTTCGTGCGAAATATAGAGCAAATTTGAGCCGCTTTGCGAAGTCACTTCAAATTCGCGTTTATCGAAATTTACGATCTGCGGAACATCAAATTTAGCCTTAGCCGTACATCCGCCGAGCACAAATGCCACCGCAAAAATAGATATAAATTTTAAAACTTTTTTAAAACTCACCCTTTGGTCGCCTTATTAAATTTTGTTTGTTTTAGAATAATGCACAGATTATATCTTTTTAACCTTTAAAAACAACGCAGGGTACAAAATTTGGTCCCTCAAGATTTTTTTTAATAAAATTTGTCGGACTTTGATAAAAAATTTTAGCAACGAGATTTTGGTTAAAAAAGCGGAAATCTAAATTTGATGGCGATATTTTAGAAATTTAGATATTTAGGTTAAACACATAAATTCATGCGCAAAGCGTTGATTTGCATTGCCAGTAATGACGCCATATTGGTATTTTAAATATATGACTTTTGCAGCTATCGACAGGTAAATAACGCGTGATAAAATTTTGTTCATTATCGCTTACTAGCATTTACCAATAGCAATTAGCTATCAATATCTAGAATTATATCTGACGTAGAACTTAAATTTTGCATTTGCCTGAGTATAGATAGCGTAGCTTTAGTCGATTTGATTAATTGCAAGGTGTTATAGAATCAGCAGGAGATATCTCGAGTAAATCCTTTCAGATTATTTGTCAAAAAGGATTTACGCAGTTTAAATTATGGGCTCAAATTTGAACCGTGATGGCATATAATTATTCTGATTTTTTCTTTGTAGGTTTTTTAGCTTCAACTTCCTTGCCTACGCTTTCTTCAACCTTCTTCTTTGAAACTTTTGTCTTAGTCTTAGCCTCATCAATATCTTTTTCTATTTTATCTTCGCCGGATTTTACTTTACTTTTGATGCTTTTAGAAGCCTTTTCCTCTATGTCAGTTTTAGATTTATCCATATCTTTTACAGGCGCAGCTATTTTATCTTCTACATCTTTTGTTTTTTTAGCGACTTCTTTTTTGCCCTGTTTTACTTTGTCGGTCACATCATTGACTTCTTTTGCCTTTTTAGATACTTTATCG
>CAUQPE010000021.1:0-22922 GCA_963519915.1 uncultured Campylobacter sp.
ATTTATCCGCCTAAAAGCAAAGTTTCTGTAAAATCAAAAGCATTAAAAAGGACGAAAAATGAGCGATTTTACAGATTTTACGCACCTGCACCTGCACACAGAGTATTCGCTGCTAGATGGCGCCAACCGTATCAAAGAGCTAGCCAAAACGCTAAAAAAACAAGGCGTCAAAGCCGCAGCCATCACCGACCACGGCAATATGTTCGGCGCGATAGACTTTTATAAAACGATGAAAAATGAAGGCATAAAGCCGCTAATCGGCATCGAAGCCTACATCCACAACGGCGAGGAGCTGGGGGATAAAAGCACCAAACAGCGCTTTCACCTCTGCCTCATCGCCAAAAACGAAATCGGCTACAAAAACCTGATGTATCTGAGCTCCATGAGCTACATCGAGGGGTTTTATTATTATCCGCGTATCAACAAAAAGATGCTAAAAGAGCACAGCGAGGGTATCATCTGCTCCTCGGCGTGCCTGCAAGGCGAGGTGAACTGGAACCTCAACCAAAGCGAGCGAAATTTGCGTTTCGGCGCGGGCGGATATGAGGCGGCGAAAGAAGCCGCGCTGTGGTACAAAGATGTGTTTGGCGATGATTTTTACCTCGAGATCATGCGCCACGGTATCGGCGATCAGCGCAGGATCGACGATGAAATCCTGCGCCTAGCAAAAGAGCTAAACATCAAGGTCATCGCAACCAACGACACGCACTACACGTTTAAGCAACGAGCCGACGCGCACGAGGTTTTCATGTGTATCGCGATGAACAAGCTGCTAGACGATCCAAACCGCCTACGCCACAGCGTGCATGAGTTTTACGTCAAGACGCCCGCGCAGATGGGCGAGCTTTTCGCCGATATCCCAGAAGCCGTCGCAAACACGCAAGAAATCGTAGATAAATGCGACCTCACGATCAAACTAGGCGACGCTACGCCGCCAAATTTTAAATTTACGCTCGAGTACGCCGCCGAGCGAAATTTGAGCCTACCAGAGCCTGATAAACGCTACAGTATACCAAACGACAGCGTGCTGTTTGAGCACGAGTGTAGACAGGGGCTGGAGGAGAGATTGAAATTTATCCCAGCTGAGCGCCACGAGGAGTATAAAACCCGTCTGCAGCGCGAGATAGATATCATAAACAAGATGAACTTCCCGGGCTATATGATGATCGTTTGGGACTTTATAAACGAAGCCAAAAAGCGCGGCGTGCCGGTAGGCCCGGGACGCGGCTCGGCGGCGGGAAGCCTCGTGGCATATTGTCTAAAGATCACCGACCTTGATCCGCTGCCCTATAACCTGCTTTTCGAGCGTTTTTTGAACCCCGAGCGCGTGAGCATGCCCGATATCGACGTGGACTTTTGTCAAAACCGCCGCGGCGAGATCATCGACTACGTCATCGAAAAGTACGGCAAATTTAACGTGGCTCAAGTCATAACCTTCGGTAAGCTACTGGCAAAAGGCGTCATCCGAGACGTCGCGCGCGTATGCGATATGCCCTATGCCGAGGCCGACGCGATGGCTAAGCTAATCCCCGATGAGCTAGGTATCACGCTAGAACAAGCCTTTGAAAAAGAGCCAAAGATCGGCGAGCTGATAGCAAGTAATTCAAATGCAAATAGAATTTGGAAATTCGCCCTTGACCTAGAGGGCCTAAACCGAAACGCCGGCATGCATGCCGCAGGCGTGGTCATCTCAAACGAGGAGCTGTGGAATAAAACCCCGCTTTTTCGTCAGCCAAACGCCGAGGAGGATCACTTCGTCACGCAGTATAGCCTAAAGTATCTAGAGGACGTGGACTTAATCAAATTTGACTTCCTGGGATTAAAGACGCTAACCGTGATAGATAACGCCGTCAAGCTCGTAAAAAAGAGATTTGGCAAGGAAATAATCTGGGAGCAGGTCAATAAAAACGACCCCAAAACCTACGAGACGATCAGTAGCGGCCAGACGCTTGGACTGTTTCAGATAGAGAGCGAAGGCATGCAAAAAGTCGGAGCCGATATGCGTCCCGACTGCTTCGAGGATATCATCGCGATGATCTCGCTTTACCGCCCGGGCCCGATGGATCTTATACCAGATTTCATCAAGCGCAAACACGGCCTGGAGCCTATCACGTATATATTCCCCGAGCTTCAGCCGATACTAGAGCCCACATACGGCGTCATCGTATATCAAGAGCAGGTTATGCAAATCGTGCAGACTATCGGCGGCTTCTCGCTAGGAGGAGCCGATCTCGTGCGCCGCGCGATGGGTAAAAAGATAAAAGAGGAGATGGATAGACTAAAGGGCAAATTTATCGAGGGTGCCGAGGCACAGGGGCTAGACGGCAAAAAGGCCGATGAGCTATTTGAGCTTATTTTGCACTTCGCTTCGTACGGATTTAACAAATCCCACGCCGCGGCCTACACTTACGTGACCTTTCAGACGGCTTATATGAAGACGTACTATCCGGCCGAATTTATGGCGGCTCTCATCACGAGCGAGGAGACCAACGCCGATAAGATTTCGCGCTACATAGACGAGTGCAAGCGCCTAGATATCGCTATCCTGCCGCCATCAGTCAATAAATCTGCCAAAGAATTCTCAGTCGTTAGCGAAGGCGGCAAGGACGCCATCATCTACGGTCTGGGCGCGATAAAGGGCGTAGGCGGCGCGGCGATAGAAAATATCCTAGAGGAGCAGGCAAAGGGCGAGTTTAAAGACATCGATGATTTCGTCTCGCGCGTGGATAACTTTAAGGTAAATAAAAAAGTCTTTGAAAGCCTGATAAAATCGGGCTCGTTTGATAGCTTCGGCCTAACGCGCAAGATGATGCTAAACAACCTAGATAACATCGTAGAGGCGTGCAAAAACGCCGCTACTATTAAGAAAAACGCGGCCGAGAGCCTCTTTGGCGACGACGAGAGTATGGCGACGGTTAAAACTAGTCTCGTGCGCGACGACTCTGAGCTAGAGCTAAAAACCAAGCTCAAATTTGAACTAGAAAGCGTGGGTATCTACCTCTCCGGCCACCCGCTAGACGAGTACCGCGAGCAAATCTCAAAGATAAACTACACGCTAAGCGATAAATTTGACGAGCTACCCGAAAACGGCGAGATGCTGCTCGTGGGCAAGATCGAGGATCTCACCACCAGGATCAGCAAGAAAAACGGCAAAAAAATGGGCACGATCGAGATGCTGGATTTCCACGGTACGGTCGAGATCGCGGTCTTTGACAGGAGCCTTGGCGCGGTTGAAGCGATGAGTGCGGACGAGCGCGATTTGCCGCATGCGTTTAAGGTTCGCTACTCCAAAGACGGGCAGTTTATGCGCATAAATTTGGATAAAATTTTGACGCTTGATGAGGCCGCGAGTATGGACTTCTCGCATCCGCTCGAAAAATACAAAGAGCAAATCGAGCAGATCAAACACACGCCTAGCAAGGACTTCGGCAAGATAGATAAAACGAGCGAGATCCTAGTCGTCGGCAAGATCGCCGAGATCGCTAAAATCCCTAGCAAAAAAACCGGCAAAGAGTTTATGATGCTAAGCATTATGGACCTTTTTGGCACGTTTAAGGTCGCGGCGTTTGACTCCGAAAAGGGGCTCATCGAGAACCTAAGCGAGGAGCAAAAAGACGCTCCGCTAGCCTTTAAGGTGCGCTACTCCCGCGACGATCAGGGTGCGCGCATAAATCTAATCGACGTCGTAAGCCTCGAGGACGCGCGCGATATGAATTTCCAAAGCAGAAGCTTTAGGCAGCGTAAAGAGGGTGGCGCAACCTACCAAAACGGCCAGGCATCTAGCGAAAACAGAGTCAAAAGAGAGCTTGAGGATCTCGTGTTGGAGCTAAATTTGGACGAAACGGGCAAGGATATCATCACGCAAATTTACCGCGCCGCCATCGGCGAACACCGCGCTGCAGCCGATAAAAACAACAAACGCCTGATCATCTGTATCAAGGACGCGCAGGAAGGCCGCGCGCTGGTTTATACGACGGAGTTTATCGTGGGAGAGGGGTTTAGCGAGAGGGCATTGGGGCTAAAACAAGTCGTTTAAATTTGACGGCTTGTCTCGCGAGCGCTTTTTAAATTCAAATTTGACGACTGATTTATCGGCAAGTTTTGGGCTTAAATTTAAGGAGAAAACATGCGAGAAAGCGTGTCAAAAGAGCTAATGAGGCTTGAAAAAGGCGGCATAGTACAGCTAAGGCTCATGTATAAATCGGGAAAAAAGTAAAAGCTAGACGTAAAAGTCTAGCTATTTTCTTATAAATTTAGCTTGCAAAGCGATCTTTTTACTTTCAAATGATACAATTCTGATTTCAATTATTACATTTTGTCTTTAAATTTGATGGGAGCTCTCATGAAAAAACTGGTTTGGCTAAATCCTGTTGTAAAAAACATCTACGACTTTGCGGCGCTTAAAGAAATTTTGCAAGATAAAGGCTTTAGCGTAGCCCAGTGCAAAAAAGACCACGTCCAAAGCGTAAAAAACGCATATAAAAGCGGCCTTATACAAAGCGAGCTCATCTTTGATAGTCGCTGTCCAAGGGCTGTAAATTTCGTCAGGGCGAATTTCAAAGAGCGGGCCGCTCTCATCTCAAATTTAAACCCCATTTTAATTGAAAGCGCCACCGAGCTTAGCTCAAAGCTAAAAGAGGACGAGTGGCTTTACGTGACGACGCCCTGCGAGGACTTGGCCGAGCTTGGCAGGGGGCTAAAATTGGAGCGAACCACATTTTTAACGTGGAAAAGCTTTAGGGAGCAAAACGCTATAAATTTAAAGATGCGTAGTATCGAGCAAAGTCCGATACCGCCGGGATTTTTTACAAATTTAGGCGTAAAAACCTTAAGCCTTGATAGCAAAGAAAAGATAGAAAATGCCCTTTCATATAAAATTAGCGAGCTTAAAAACTACCGGATCATCGAGCTTTTATACTGCGAAAACGGCTGTCACAACGGAGATGGGCTGTGAGGGAAATTTTTAAAAAGAGCATTTTGATCCTAGCGATCTTTGCCATCTGGCAGGTCGTTTGCGAGCTAGAACTTTTCACGCCGTACATCCTGCCAAGTCCGGTAGCGACGCTAAAGACGATGTATAGCATGAGCCTAAGCGGGGAGCTTGCTACGCACACCATCATCAGCTTTAAGCGCATATTTGCAGGCTACGCACTCTCCTTTGCCCTAGCGCTCGTGCTTGGCGGTATTGCAGCGCTTTTGCCAAAGATCAGCGTTTATTACGAGTGGATACTGGAGTTTTTTAGAAACATCCCGCCGCTTAGTTTGATAGCCATTTTGGTGCTTTGGTTTGGTATAAACGAGACGCCAAAGATCATTATTATCATCCTGGCCTCATTTTTCCCGATGTTTTTAAGTATCCAAAAAGGGCTAACGAGCTGCGACGTGAAGCTCATCGAAGTTGGCAAAATTTTTGGCTTTAGCAAATTTGAAATTTTTTACAAGATCATCCTAAAAAGCGCGTTAAAAGATATCTTTGTCGGTATGCGAATAGGCTTTGGCTACGCCATGCGCGCGATCATCGGAGCTGAAATGATAGCGGCTTCAAGCGGGCTGGGATATCTCATACTTGACGCCGAGGAGCTTTCGCGCGCGGATAGGATATTTGTGGGCATTTTTACGATCGGCGTTTGCGGCGTGCTCATAGATAGGCTCTTTTTGCTTTTGATAGCTAAATTTAGCCTTTTGCGAGGTGAGAAATGATAGAAATTTCAAATTTATCCAAGCATTTTTTTATTAATGGCAAGCGAATTGACGTTTTAAGAGAGCTAAATTTAAGCATAAAAAAAGATAAGATCACCGTCATACTTGGCAGAAGCGGATGCGGCAAAACTACGCTTTTACGCCTTATAGCGGGCCTTGAGAGCGTAAGTCTTGGCGAGATAAAATTTAAAGAGCCTGCAAAGATCGGCTTTGTCTTTCAAGAGCCCCGCCTCATGCCGTTTCTAAACGTCTATGAAAATATCGTTTTTCCGCTTAAAAAGCATGGGATAGAGGCTGCAAAGATAGATGCTCTCATATCTATGATAGGGCTTAGCGATTTTAAATTTGCCGCAGTTTCGCAGCTATCCGGCGGTATGAGCTCGCGCGTTTCGCTTGCGAGAGTGCTTGCATATGAGGCAAATTTGATCCTCATGGACGAGCCGTTTGCGGCACTTGATGCATTTACGAGAGCTAGCATGCAGGCTGAAATTTTAAAAATAAAAGCCGGCAAAACTATCCTTTTCGTCACGCACAACATCGACGAGGCGCTGTTTTTGGCTGATGAGATCATCTTGCTCGAAAAAGGCGGTATAAAATCAAACTACGATCTATCAAATTTAGCAAGACCACGAGATCTGCTAAGTGAGGAGCTAATAGCCGTAAAACGCAAAATTTTGAGTGAAATTTAGGATAAAGATAGATGATAATTAAAACCAAAATGAAGCAAAAAATTTATATAATCCACAAAATTTAAATCACAAGGAGTAAATATGAGAAAGTTTTTCAAGGTTTTATGTGCAGCCTCTTTGCTTTGCCTCGTCGCAAACGCAAGCGAAGGCTTAGACAAGATCGGCATGACCTACGTCAAATCGCCGCTAAACGTCCCATCGATCGTCGATAAATTTAAAGGATTTTACGCGAAGTCTTTTGGCGTGCCGGTCGAGTACTCTGAGATCACCTCGGGTGCCAAGCAAACGCAAGCACTAGCTTCAAATTCGCTCCAGTTTCTAAACTGCGTGGGCGGCACTTCTGTCATACTTGCAGCTGCAAATAAGGCTGACATAAAGATCATAAGCGCATATTCAAGGGCGCCAGAGGCATTTGTGATATTTTCTAAGGACCAAAACATAAAGTCGCCAAAAGATCTAAAAGGTAAAAAAGTAGCAGGCCCAAAGGGCACGATCTTAAACGAGCTTTTGGTTAGATACCTAGCTCTTGGAGGGCTTAGTATAAACGACGTAGAGTTCATCTCTATGGGTATCCCGGCTGCGCAAGCCGCGGTAGAAAACGGCAGCGTAGATGCAGCGCTTCTTGCAGGACCTGCTGCCTACAACGCTCAAAAATCAGGCCTAAATGTAGTCACAACCGGCAAAGGAGTTATCACTCCGGTCATCGTCACGGCAACAAGCGGTGAGTTTTATAAAAAGCACAAAGACGTAGTTGAGAAATTTAAAAAGGCTCAGGACGAAATTTTAGCGTTTATAAAGGCAAACGAGGACGAGGCGCTCAAACTCACAGCCCAGGAGACCGGACTTAGCCTAGAGGCGGTAAAAAGTATGTACCCTCAGTACGACTTTAGCCCAAAGATCACGGCTGAAGACATAAAAGCGCTTGAAGCTACCCAAGAATTTATGCTTGAGAGCAAGATGATCGAGCAAAAAATAGATATAAAATCGCTTCTACTAAACTAAAATTTAAAGGGCAAATTTGCCCTTTAATTATCCTCAACACCTTGCAAAAAGCTGCAAATTTTAATTATAATAATGGGCATTAGCCTCGCAAAGGAATTTAAGGTATAAAATGAAAAATTTGATCGCGTTGATACTTTTTGCTATCGCGGCTATGGCCGGCGAGCCCAAAAAAGGCGAGCTAAGCCCCGAAAAAGAGGCGTTTTTAAGCGCGAGATACGAGGAGTTTAAAAAATCGTGCGCCCAAAAGGACGCGAGAGCTTGCAAGCGAGTGATCTTGTTTTATCGAAAACAGGCCAAAAAGCAAAACGAAAAAGACATCCGCGAGGCGATGCAAATTTTACTCGGCGCGTGCAAGGAGGGCAAATTTGACGCGTGCGCAGCGGCTGGCGAAATGTATATAAATAACAAGGATTTTATCGCCGCCAGAGAGATTTTGAGTCCGGCTTGCGATAGCGGCTATCAGGATGCTTGCGTGCAGTACGGCAAGAGCCTTGAGGCTGACGGCGCACCAGGCAAGGACGAAAAGCGCGCGAAAAAGCTCTACAAAACCGCCTGCGAAAATGGCTCGGCGCTAGGATGCGAGCATCTGGGGCTAGCGATCGGCAGCAACGCGCCGGAGCAGGCCGTGGGTTATATGCGCAAGGCGTGCGAGATGGACGCTTGGCGATGTTTTAGATTTGGCACGATGGCGATGCCTTACGGGGCGGAGGAGGCGATAAAAGCGCTCGTTAGAAGCTGCCACAAAACGGATATGCTCGCTGGCTGCATCATGCTGGCTAAATACCACGAAAAAGAGCTGCGCGAGATCGCGGGCGAGGCTGAGGTGAAGCGGCTGTATGCGCGGCTTTGCGAGCTGGTGCCGTACGGAGGGCACTGCGAAAAGGCGCGGTAAATTTAGCAAAATTTGCGGCTTTTGGGCTTGATATGGTGGCCTGGCGAGTTAAAGTCAAATTTGAAAAGCTCGCCAAGGCGGCTCAAAAAAGCGGGCAAATTTAACAAAAACCAGGTCAAAGGAGCAAAAATGGCGATCATAAAAGTCGATCTACAAAAATCATATCCCAAACCCCGGGCGCGACCACGCTCGTATCGGCCAAATACGATGGCGACGTCAATGCGATGGCGATAACGTGGGCGCAGGCGCTTGATTATGACAAGGTTACCATCGTGCCGCATAACGGCTCGTACACGCGGACGCTCATCGAAAAGAGCGGGTATTTCGCCGTGCAGATCCCCACGGCCGCGCAGGCGGAGCTGGTTAGCGAGCTGGGCGCCGAAAATAACTCGCGCTTTGATAACGCGGACAAGATGAAAAACGTGGAAATTTTTTATCAAGATGAGTTCGACGTGCCGCTGATCGCGGGCTGCGCCGCATGGCTCGTTTGCAAGCGTATCCCCGAGCCTCATAACGAGCAGAGCTATGATCTTTTCATCGGCGAGGTCGTCGCGGCGTATGCGGACGAGCGGATATTTGACGGCGGGCACTGGCTGTTTGAAAAGATCCCTGACGAGCTAAAGACGCTTCACTACGTCGCCGGCGGTCGGTATTATCTGGACGGCAAAGCGGTGGATACCAAGCGCACGCCCATAAGCGGCGAGTAAGTGCCCCGCAAAACGCGGGCGAGTTTGTAAAATTAAGATGAAAGCGCGCGTGAATACGCGGCGAGCTTCGGTAAAATTTCAAGCCAAAGA
Organism: uncultured Campylobacter sp.; assembly: GCA_963519915.1. Classification (GTDB taxonomy): domain Bacteria; phylum Campylobacterota; class Campylobacteria; order Campylobacterales; family Campylobacteraceae; genus Campylobacter_A. Next base: position 9,081 of record CAUQPE010000021.1, read on the forward strand.
ATCTAAAAAAGGATAGAAAATGAAAAAATATATCGCGATTACGGGCGCAAGTTCTGGTATAGGAGCAGCTACGGCGAAGGCCTTTGCCGGGCGAGGAGAAAATCTAATCCTAATCGCGCGCAGAGCGGAGCTGCTGCAAAGCTTAAAGGACGAGATCGCGCAGATCGCGCCCAAATCGGACGTCGTGATTAAAATTTGCGACCTTGCGTGCAGCAAAAACGTCCGGGCGCTTTGGGAGGAGCTAAAAAGCTACGAGCTAAAGGCGCTCATCAATAACGCTGGCTTCGGAGATTACGGCGCGGTCGGCGAGCGCGATCTATCCAAAGTCTCGCAGATGTTACGTCTCAACATCATTTCGCTCACGCTGCTAAGCCACCTCTTCGTGCGCGATTACAAGCATAAGCCCTCTCAACTCATCAATATCTCCTCCGCGGGCGGCTACAGCATGGTGCCAAACGCCGTCACCTACTGCGCGAGCAAGTTTTTCGTAAGCGCCTTTACGGAGGGCTTGCACTACGAGCTGGCGCAAGATAAAGAGGCTAAAATGCAGGCTAAAGTTCTAGCGCCCGCCGCGACTAGGACGGAATTCGGCTCCGTAGCGACGGATGACGCGGGCTACGACTACGACGCGGCTTTTGCGCGGTATCATTCAAGCGAGGAGATGGCGGAATTTCTGCTCGCGCTTTACGATAGCGACGCGTGCGTGGGCGCGGTGGATCGAAACAGCTTCGAGTTTAGCTTGGGAGCTGCGCGATTTGACTACGCGGGCAAACGCTAAATTTATGCATTACGCGTCGCGCGACGAGGCATAAAATTTGAGTAACGTAGCGCCGGAGTTAAATTTGACTGTAAAGCGCGTTAAAATTTAAAGAAATTTAAGGAGTGAAAATGGGAAAATCGGCTCTTGTACTAGGCGCTACTGGCGTCGTAGGCAGGGAGTTGGTGCGCGAGCTTTGCGAGAATGAAAACTACGACAAAATCATCGTTTGGGCGCGCAGGGAGCTAAAATTTAGCCACGAAAAGCTAGAGACGCAGATCGTAAATTTTAGCGACGTAAAAAACATGCCGCCGCGCGAGATAGACGAGATATTTTGCGCGCTAGGCACGACGATGAAGCAAGCCGGCAGTCGCGGGCAGTTTTATAAAATAGACGTGAGCTACCCCGTAAATATCGCAAAATGGGGCATCGCCTCGGGCGCTAGCCGTTTCGCGCTTATCTCGTCGCAGGGCGCGGACGAGCGGTCGAGATTTTTTTATCTGCGCGCAAAGGGCAAGGCAGAGAAAAAGATCGCTGCGCTGGGTTTTAAAAGCTTGCAAATCGCGCGGCTGCCTGCGATAAAAAGCGAGCGCGAGCAGGTGCGTATCGGCGAGCTTTTTACGATTTGGCTGTTTGGGCTTTTGCCAAAATTTATCTTAAAGAACTACCGCCCGATGAGTGCGAAAGATATCGCGGCCTCCGTCATCGCAGCCGCACAGACGGAGGCTAAGGGCGTGCAAAATTATCATCCTAAAGATTTTTTAAAAACTCGAAGCGATAAGTAGGCAAATTTACGCGCCGCCAAAAGTTTTAAATTTAGCGATTGGGTTCAAATTTGATGCCGCCGGCTGTATAAATTTACCGGTCGTGCCTTTTATAAAATCGGCGCTAAAATTTTATCCCTCGCACGACCTGCGCGCCAAGACCCGTTTGCATATGCCGCAAAAACATCGCGTGATAAAAGTCCCCCTCGTGCCCCGGCGCGTCGTAGGTGGCGACGAGGCTTGCCGGCACTAGGACTTTGCGCCTGATGTTTGCCTCGTTTGCGCTAAGCTTTAGGTGCGAGACTAGCTGATAGACGCATAGATCTGTGCAGTCGCCCAGCACCACGAAGGTGTCTATGTGCGGATTTTGCGCGATAAACGCGTTAAATTCGGCGCAGTAAGCCGCGCTCAGGGAGTTTTTGCGAAAGATTTTTATCTCGTCAAAAAACGGCAGTTCGCGCAGCTGCGGTATCGTCTTTGCGCCATCGGTGCCTTTGATCGCGTGCGGCGGAAATGCGTCAAATTCCGCGCAGTTTGCCTCGTGGCTATCCTCGAGTAGCACGAGATTTCTAGCACCCGCCGCGTAAGCTGCGCTAAGAGTCTGCGCTATACCGTCCGCGATCGCGCCCACTCGCAGGCTAGCTAGCGGGCCAGTGCTGCAAAATCCCTCTATCATATCCACGCTGATAAATGCGGTGTTTGCCGCCTCGCCAGCTAAAAGTTCGCTAAATTTGATCTCCTTTAGCCCCTCAAACCACACCGCTAAATCCTCTAAAATTTTCGCGTCAAATTTCATTTTCTCTCCTTGTTTTGATTGTTTTTTTGTTCGTTGTTCGGCTGGCCGAAGCTAATCTCAAACCGAGCCGCCCTAAATTTCGCGTTCAAATTTAATCTCGTCCAGCGTCAAATTTCATCAAATTTACCCGCCTAGCCGCCCGTCTTTGCGGGCAAATTTACACAAAAGCTCTTTGGCTCAAGCTCGATTTCGATGCTGCCGCCGTGGGCTTGGACGATTTGCAAGCACAGGTGCAGGCCTAGGCCGTTGCCCTTTAGCTTGCTCGTTTTAAACGGCTCAAAGACCATGGCTTGGTTTTTGATCGGCACGCCGCTATCGGTCACGGCAAATTTATGCTCACCGTCGCAGTATCGGTAGTCCACGCGCACCCAGCCCTCGTCGTCCTCGTTTTCCTCGACCGCGTCGATCGCGTTAAATAGCATGTTTTGAAACACCATTGCCAGCAGATCGCGGTCGCCGACGTATGGCAGATCGGGGAAATCTAGGCTAAATTTGATCTCCTTGCCGTATGTGTAGCACTCTATGGCGGCCTCGCATTCGGATTTTAGCTCAGCTAGGTTAAATTCGCGCGCATTTATCGTGAGGCCTTTTGTGAAAAGCAAAGTAGCCTTGATGATGCGCTCGACTCGCCAGATCGCCTTTTGCATCTGCTCGACGACTGGGCGAGCGCGGTCGTCCGCCTTTTTTATCAGCGTGGAGGCTAGCAGCGAGATCGAGCCCACGGGGTTGCGTATCTCGTGGGCTAGGTGGGCTGCGACCTGACCCATCGAGGCTAGGCGCTCGGTGCGTTTTTCGGTCGTTATGTCGGTTGCGGAGATGATTTTTTTGCCCTCTTTTTGGGCGATTTTGATGAGGTAGATTTGCCCCGCGGCGCTTATCTCGCCCTCATTTTGCGGGATAAATTTTAAAATTTGCCCGAGTTTTAGGGCTTCGGAGTTTTGTAAAAATATCTCGCCCGTCTCGTCCAAAACCCAGATTGCGTTTGGCAAAATTTCCACGATATCTTTGATAAAGCCTTGCAAATTCGCATACGACGCGGTCAGGTTTTTGTACTCGCGCTCTATCAGATAGGTCTGCTCGATCAGGCTTTTTAGTCCGTCTTGGACGCTGGTTTTATCGATCTGAGTCATAAAAGCTCCTCGAAATTTTCTAAATCAAAAAGTAAAATTCGCTCGTTTTTTAGGCGGCCGACTTCGTTGCTAAAGCCGCTTTTGGAAAATAGCGCGACGACGTCTGGCTCAAAGCCTAGTCGCTCGCATTTTTTAAGGAGTAAATTTACCACATTTTTGCAAATTTTATGCTCTTTAAATTTAGCTTCTCCAACGATGATACGTCCGTCTAGGCTCAAAAATATATCTATCTCGATATTTTTCGCCCACAAGCTCCGCACCCGTGCTGGCTCCGTGCCTAGTCTAAACGCCAAAAGCTCGCGGCAAAGCAGCTCAAAGCCAAAGCCCGCGTACGAGTCGAACTCACGTCTGATAATCTCCATCAGCGCGGCCTTTTCGCCGTTTTTTAAAAGGGCCAAATTTGGCTCGATGAAATAAAACCAAAATCTAGTAAAATTGTCGTTAAAGACCACCTTATCCTGCGCCTTATCGCGCTCGGGCAGCTTTTTGGATTTTTGATATTTGCTTTTTACGCGCGGTTTTTCCAGTGTCTTTTCGATGCTGACTACGCCCGAATTTATCGCGGCGGCGTAAATTTTTAGGATGAGAGGGCGGGGCAAGAATTTATTTAGAGCATATTTTTTACGGTCGTTTTTAGCAAGCTTGCAAAGGGCAAATTTAAGCTCGCTCTCAAAAGGCGCGTCAAAGCTAAATTTGAGCGACAGATCTTCAAATTTATCTAAAATTTCCTTTTCGATCGCCTCGAAAATATCGTAATAATTCGCCTCAAATTTGAGCGCGTCAAAGACTAGATGAAAGTAAATAAGCTGCAGGATATCAAGGTGCTTAAAGCGCGCGTAGCTTGATTTTAAGGCGTAGATTTTTGCTCCTTTTTAGCCCATTTTAGCACAACTTTGGTTATAATCTCTTTTTTTATAAGGAAAAATTTTGGTTAGCATCGACGAAATCAGGAAAAATATTATTTTAAAAAAGGGCGTGCGCTACTTTGACTACACGGCCTCAGGCCTAGCCTACGCGCCAATAGAGCGCAAGATAGCAAAATACCTAAAAACCTACGCCAACACGCACTCAGAAAGCGCCTCAAACGCGCTAAAGACGCAAAAACGCTACGAAAAAGCAAGGCAAAGCTTAAAGGATTTGCTCGGGCTTGACGAGCGATTTTATCTGATCTCGGCAGGCTGCGGCGCGACCGGAGCGATAAAGAAATTTCAAGAGATTATGGGGATTTATCTACCGCCTATGAGCGCGAACCGCCTGGGCGAGGAGAGTCTAAAGGGCACAAATTTGCCCCTCGTAATCGTCTCGCCCTACGAGCACCACTCAAACGAAGTCAGCCTGCGCGAGGGGCTGTGCGAGGTCGTGCGCATACCGCTAAGCAAGAGTGGGGAGATAAATTTCGGCAGGCTCGATCAACTGCTCAAAATCAACTCAAAGCGCGAGATCATCGGCTCTTTTAGCGCGGCGTCAAACGTCACGGGGATAATCAGCGACTACAAAAAAATCTACGTGATGATGAAGCGATACGGCGCGACCGTAGCCTTTGACGCGGCTAGCTTTAGCTCGCACGACAACCTCGACGCCGACTACTTCGACGCGCTATTTCTCTCGCCGCACAAGCTTTTGGGCGGCGTGGGTAGCTGCGGACTGCTCGCGATAAGAAAAGAACTCGTGAAATCAGACAAACCGACCTTTGCCGCGGGCGGGACGGTTAGCTACGTGAGCCGCAGCTCGCATTTTTTTGCGCCAAGCGTGGAGCGCACCGAGGAGGGCGGCACCCAGCACGTGATGGGGCTCATAAGAGCCGCTCTAGCATACAGACTGCGAAACGAGGTCGGCCTAGACGTCATAAAAAGCCGCGAGGATGAGCTAACGAAGCTATTTTGCGAGGGGCTGGATAATATCCCCGAGGTCGTGAGTTACTGCCCGCGCGGAGTGCCGAGGCTGCCGATTTTTGCGTTTAACGTAAAAGGCGTTTCGCCTTATGATTTCGCCGAAGCGCTAAGCGAGGACTACGGCGTGCAGACCCGTGCGGGGTGTGCGTGCGCCGGTCCGTACGGACACGATCTGCTCGGACTAAAAGACGATCAGAAATTTGATCAAAAGCCCGGCTGGGTGCGCGTGAGCCTGCACTACTCGCACACGCAAAAAGACGTCGCCTACCTGCTAAAGGCCATCAAAAAAACTATTAAAAAATTTAAAACCAAAAAGGATAAGAAATGAATAAAATTTTAGCCGCAGCCATATTTGCTCTTTGCGCCATTTGCGCGCAGGCAAAGCCATATAGCCCCGAGCAGTACGCAAAGGTGCTGCGCGAGTACAACTCCGTTGCGGGCGCGAACAACTACTTTGAAAGCGGTAAATTTAAAGAGGAATTCGAGCTTCGCAAAAAATACTGCGACGAGGGTCTAAGAGACGCCTGCGGGGATCTGGGGCTGCTCTACGTTACTGGTCTAGGCGTGCCAAGAGATAGCAAAAGAGCGGGCGAACTACTAGGGTACGCCGCTAAAAACGACGAGTTTAAAGCTATCTCGCAGTACTACGAAGCCGCACTTGACATAGCTCGCGCGGCGGAAAAGTACCCTGACGACAAGGTCACGCAGCACCTAGGAGCCGAGTTTAAAAACTCGCTAGAGCAGTGCAAATCCTACAAGGGCGACCGCCACGTGTGCTTCCGCGCGCTAGTGATCAGCGGCATGCTGCCAAAGGGCGAGGGCGGCCTCGGGCTATCTCAGGCCGAGTTTGCCAAGACATGGGAGGATATCGTCGTGAGCGACGTCGAGCGCAACGGTATGGACGACTCGAAAGTAAATGCGCTAGCAAAGGAGCTGGAAGGACTAGCGGCGCGGTAAATTTGCGGGCTTTTACGGCGTAAATTTGCTTTTTTCGGTCAGGCGATCCGTCAAATTTGACCGTCCGCGCTTTTGTCTTTTTGCGGGCGGCTTCGCGTTTCATGTAAATTTAGATTACTCGGCTCAAATTTGAGTCGGCGATTGCTAGGCTTAAATTTGGGTCGATTTTTGGGTAAATTTATCGAGCGGTGCATAATTTGTTTTTGCCCAAATTTGACTGCTTTTTACGGGCAAATTTGGCTCGCTTCCGGCGGCATTTTGCGGCTTGCGAGCTTTTGCCCGGCGGGCTTTACGGCTATCTTTACGGCGTAAATTTGCTAAATTCTTCTAGCGCTCAAATTAGCTCGTCAGGCTTAAAGTCTTTGCTTGCGCTTTTTTGCGCATGCGGTCAAATTTACGCGCCCGCGCGGGTTTTGCCCCGCTCAAATTTGTGCGGCGTTAATTTTTACGAATTTACAAAAACTTTGGAGAAAATTTAGATGCGAGATTCGCGCGAGTTTCAGGTCTTAGCGGGCGAGGTAAAAAACGTGAGATGGAATGCGGCGACGGACGAGTGCGCTTTTGAGATCGCGGGCTCGAAATTTAACGCCAAAATTTCTAAAGATCGCCTCGTGCCGCGCGAAAACGACCGCCTAGCCGTAGCCTACGGCGAGCAAAACGAGGTTTGGAATTTTAAAAATTTAACCTCGGGCAAGTGGCTCAAAAACTACGCTTGGCGCGCGCACTTTATACTATCTTGGGCGGCGATCTTTGATATCGTTCCGGGTAAAATTTTAGGCGCGATTTTTGCGATACCTATCATTTATCTAAGCAAGCATTTGTCCGAATTTGCAGGCATGGCAGCCTTGTTTGCCTTTGTTGTTTGCCTGTTTTTATCGCTGCCATTTTTGCACATATACTGGAGCGAAAATAAGAGCTTAAGCGGCACCGTCGAGGCATATCTAACTGTAAGAAAATTTTTAAATGAGATAAATTTATAAAATGGCGTCAAATTTAAGGGGATTTTTGATGAAAACGCAAAACAGCTTAAATCTACTCAGCGGCCGCGCGGGTTTGCTTGAGTGCGTCTATAAAGACAAAAGCGGATTTGATTATAGCTTTAGCTTGGAGGATCAAATTTTAAACATCCGCTCGCTACAAAGTCCGCTTCTGCCGGTAAATGACGGCGATGAGATGGTGGTCGTTTGCGATAAAAAGGGGCGGGTTTTGGGGCTAAAGAATCGCTCCCTAAACTCCGCGGCCTGGTACGCCTACGAGCCTAGCCTCTTTTTTGCGGCTTTGTTTTTCGTGCTGTTTTTTGTTGTTTGGCGTGGCCGGCGTTTGGGCGATTTTTTCGGGCTTTGACGGACGGCAGCCACTTTTTGGCACCTTGCTGCTAGTTTTTGGTTTCGGCTCTCTTGCCCTTGCTTGGTTTAAATATCACGGCGAGGCGTCTTTGGGCTTGCGCGTTAGGTTGATGCTTGGCGCCGCAAAAGAGCCCAAGGTAAACGGCGAGGTTAGCGGCACGGCGCGAAATCTAAGGATTTTTGAGATGAAAGAGAAAAATTATTTTAGCGTCACTATCGGCGATACGTTTTTGTGGGGTAGCAGCCCTAAAAAGCGCGCCCTGGAGCTAGCAAACGGCGACGAAGCGAGCGTGAAATACGAAAATTTCAGGGTCATAAAGATACGAAATCTCAGTAAAAATCTGACGGCGAAAAAGTCGCAAGGCTTTTTCGAGAGGGGCGCTAGCTTTGTCGCAGACATCGCGATCAGCCTTTGCACGGGACTTGTCTTGCTCTGCGCGGGGACGATGGATTTTTGGTTTTCGCCCATTTTGGGGATCACGGGCGTGATAATCTTGCTCGGCGGATTTGGTTTTAACGTGTTTTATAAAAAAGATTAGCCTTCGGCGTAACTTGGCAAATTTAGCGCGGAGACTCCAAATTTGAGCTCGATCGCCGTAAATTTGACGCTAAAATTCGACGTAAAATTTGAGTATCGTAAGCGGGCTCGTCAAATTTAAAGCCGCCTCATTTTGTAAAAACGCTTGCAAATTTTGCCGGGCGGTAAATGGCAGAAATAACGGCGATAAAGCTTAAATTTAGCGCGATCTCCGTGGTTTATAGCGAGACAAATTTACGCGTAGCAAGACTAACTGCGAGCGTCAAATTTAGCCTAGATTTCGCAAAAACTCCGCGTACTCTCTAGCGCCGCTCTCTAAATCGTCCTGGCTTGATACGTAGTCTACGCCCGGAGTCTCCTCGGCGCCGTAAAATACGAAAAAATCGCGGTAATCGGCGTGAAAATAGTATTTAAACGCAAGCTCAAACGGCGTAAGAACCTCGCGCAGGCTAAAATGATAGCGCCCCTGCAGGCAGTAGTCGCTCTTTTTGATACCCGCAGTCACGGCTAGCGCGACCTTGCGGCCCGCGATACCGTCCGAGCCGCGCCCATAGGCAAAACCGTGCGTCATCACCGCGTCGATCCATGATTTTAAAATCGGAGGGCAGGAGAAGTTATGAAGCGGAAACTGCAAAACGAGGGCGTCGTGGGCTCTAATGAGCTCTTGCTCGCGCGCGGCGTCAATACTTTTGCCTCCGTAAACCTGCGTCAAATCATGAACGCTAAAGCGCTGCGGCTCTTTGAGAGCCTCTTGCAGCAGGCGTTTGTTTATGACCGAGTTTTGGATGCCCGGGTGGGCTAAGATGATTAGAGTTTTCATTTTTCTCCTTCTTAATCAAGTAAATTTTAACCGTCGGCAAGCGCCGCCTTAAGCTCGCAAATACGCTGTTTCAGACTACAACGGAGGTAAATTTTGCACTGTTGATAAGCTCACCGCTTTTTTTTAGTGCCTCGTTTCAAACCCCATCGGAGCAAATTTTAGCGAACTCGGCTTAAATTTGAGCGAAGCATTGTGTGGGCTTTAATCTAGCCTGCAAATACGAGCTTTGATCTGCCGTATTTTGGATGGGCCTGGTAATTAAGCCTGAGCGCGCGGTCTTAAAACGTGCGGGAAAAATCGCCGCTTTTGCTTGCTTGGACATAAAGCGGGCGTAAATCTGCAAGCATTTTTACAAAAACGCTTGCAGATTTTTCAAATTTTCTTTTATGGATGCTGGGCGGTAGAGTGCCGAGATAATGGCGACGTAGTCCGGATTTAGCGCGGCGATTTGCGCGATATTTGCCGCGTTTATGCCGCCAATCACGCAAACGGGGATGCGTAAAATTTCCTTTGCGCGCATTATCGTTTCAAATTTGCAAAGCGGGGCGTTTGGTTTGGTCGGGCTCGCAAACAGTGCGCCAAATGCCGCGTAAGAAGCGCCCTCATCCTGCGCTTTTAGGGCTAAATTTAGATCGTCATAGCAGCTAACGCCGATGAAAGCGTCATCGCCTAGGATCTTGCGAGCGGCCTTTACTCCGCCGTCATCTTTGCCGATGTGCACGGCGTTTGCGCCTATTTTGGCGGCAAATTTTACGTCATCGTTTACGATAAATCTCGCTCCGTAGCGCTCGCAAAGCTCTTTTAGAGCAGCCGCAACGCGCTCGTTTTTGGGCTCAATTTTAGTGCGGTACTGCAAAAGCTTCACTCCGCACTCTAGAAGCTCGCGAGTTTGCTCGAGTATGCTGTTTTCGGGCGTCAGAACGTCGTCCGTGATAGCGTAAATTTCAGACATTTTCGCCCGCAGCTTTGTGATCTAGCAGCCGCACGCCGAAATTTGAGCCGTGAGCGTTTTTGATCGCGTTTGCGACGAAGGCTTTGGCGCGCCTGATCGCCGTAATCTCGTCTGCCCCGCAAGCTAGGGCGCAGGCGATAGCCGCGGCGAAGCTACAACCAGCGCCGTGCATGATCGTGGGGCGTTCTAGCGCTTCGCCGAATTTAACTATCTCGCCGCTTTTTTTATAAAGCGTATCCTCGCAAATCTCGCTCGTTTGCGTGCGTTTTAGCACGATGTCGCAGGGCAGATCCGCACCCAAATTTAACCGCTTGCCGTCAAAATTTAACCCCAAAATGCGTGCTTCGTCTAAATTTGGCGTCGCGACGCGAGCTAGGCTCAAAAGCTCTTTTAGCGCGTTTATGGCGCCCTCTTGCAGGAGTTTGGCGCCTGATTTTGCGACGCAGACGGGATCTATCACGGCGCTTATGCCGCGGTTTTGCTCTAGCCAGGCTTTGACGCAGGCTATGAGCTGCTCGTTAAAGAGCATGCCGATCTTTACGGCGTCAAATTTTAGCTCGGCGCAGACTGCTTCTAGTTGCGCGTTTAAAAACTCGGGCGTTACCGGCATCACCGCGCTCACGCCGCTTGTGTTTTGAGCAGTTAGAGCCGTGATCGCAGTCGCGCTGTAGCAGCCGTAGGCCTCGCAGGTTTTTATGTCGGCTTGCACGCCGGCACCCCCGACGCTGTCGCTACCGGCGATGATTAGGATATTTTTTTTGGGATTTTTCATTGTTTTGCCTTGAGCGGTTTTGTTAAATTTATCTTTAGGCGAATTTATTTGTCGCCAAAATCCTTGCCAAACTCGACTCCAAGCTCCCTTAAATTTACGGGGCCGTTTCCTTGCGACTCCATCGGCGCAGGCGGAGTTTGCGGCTGCGTTTGAGCAGGTTGCTCGCTCGCAGGGTTTTGCTCGGTTTGATCGTTTTTGGTTGCGTTATTTTCGGCTTTTTTCGGCTTTTTCTTTGCTTTTTCGTCTTCTAGCTTTTTACCGGTTAGGCACTCATAAATTTCCGCATGATTTTTCTTCGCCCAGTCCTCTTTTACCTCGATTTTTTGGTACTCTTTGCTAGTAGGCGCGGCTAGGCCGTTTTTAACTAGGGTTTTGTTTAAGATTCTGCTTTCGTCGCTTACTTCGCATAGCCATCTATCGCCTAGATTTTTTAGCATGAGTACGTAGTAGTTGCGCTCGGGACGAAATATCTTTTTGATCTCTTTGTCGTAGGATTTGGTGAAATTTTCTAGCTCTTTTTTGTCTTTTATGCATTTTACGCCGTTATAAAATTTGACGTTTGCAAGCTTGCAAGGGGCAATCACGGCGGCGTTTAGCCTAAAGACAAAGGTATCGTAGTCTAAAATTTTTTCTAGAAAAAGGACTTCTTTGGCGACTTTTTCGCGTTTGGATTTGGTTGTCTGCGTGATTTGCATGTCGGTAAACTGGGCTGCCAAATTTACCGACAGCAAGGCTAAAGCGCAAAATTTAAGCAGAGTAAAAAATGCGCTTTTTTTCATTATTTCAGATCGTATTTTTCTAGCAGTTTGTCGTAGCTGCCGTCTTTTTTCATCTCGTCGAGTGCGGCGTTTATCTTAGTGACTAGATCGGCTTGTTTGCCTTTGTCAAATGCTATAGAAAAGCCTTCGCTACCGTCGGTTTCTTTATAAAACTCCTCAAGTTCCGGATTTTTCTTTAAAAAGCCGTAACCGATCGAGCTATCTAGCACGACTGCGTCTATCTTGCCTTTTTTTAGTCCCATGATTAGCGGAACAGGATCCTCGGCAGGAACGACTTTAGCGCCTGCGATAGCGTTAGCGGCGATCTCTTGGACGGTGCCTTGTTGTACGCCCACTCTTTTGCCGTTTAGCGCGTCTTTGCTCGCGATAGCATCGTTGCCTTTAGCGCGCAAGTAGATGTTTTCCGTCGCATAGTAAGCCTGCGTAAAATCGATAGATTTGCGTCTATCGTCGGTCGCACTCATAGCGCTTGCTACGGCGTCGATCTTGCCCGTTTTTAGAGCTGGGATTAGGCCGTCAAAGCTCATATTTACGATCTTGTACTCAAAACCCGCGCGTTTAGCGAGCTCGGCTACTAGATCCATGTCAAAGCCGGTGATCTTGTTTTGCTCGTCCACGTACTCAAACGGCGGATAGTTGGCGGCTGTACCGATCTTTAGCTCGGCAGCGCCAAGCGTAGCTAGAGTCGCTAAAAGCAGCGCAAAAATCTTTTTCATTTTCTCTCCTTTAAATTTGGTTTCAAATTTAAGCCCGCGTTTTGGTGCGGGCTCGCAAATTTACTTCAGGCCGTATTTTTCCATCATCTTGTCAAATTCGCCGCTCTTTTTGAGCTCCTCTATCGCGGCGTCTATCTTGCCGATTAGCTCTAGGTGCTTACCTTTATTAAACGCTACGGCAAAGCCTTCGGTGCCGTCGGGAAGCTTTAAAAACTCCTCCAAATCGGAGTTTTGCTTTAGATACTCGTAGCCGATCGGGCTATCTGTTAGTACGACGTCGATTTTGCCCGCTTTTAGCGACAAAATCGCAGCCGCTACGGTCTCTGCAGGCACGGATAGGTCGCCGCAGATAGATTTAGCCGCGCTCTCTTGCAGTGTGCCTATTTGCGCGCTTATTTTTTTGAGATGCATATTGGTCGCATTTACGTCGGTACCTTTTTTGCGGATGAAAAGATTATCCGAAAAATAATAAGGCTTCGTAAAATCGACCGATTTTCTTCTCTCCTCAGTCGCGCTCATACCGCTTAGCGCGGCGTCTATCTTGCCCGTTTTTAGTGCGGGGATTAGCCCGTCAAAGCTCATATTTTGTATGTCAAATTTGACGCCGATTTTCTTACCGACGGCCTCTATCATATCGATTTCAAAGCCTACGATTTTGTTGTGCTCGTCGATGTACTCAAACGGCGGATAGTCCGCGCTCGAGCCTACTTTTATCGTTTGTTGTGCCGCTACGGGGGCTGCCTCGTTTTTTACTGCGGCATCTTTGCTCTCGCTAGAGCTTTGACCGCAGCCTGAAAGCATCAAAGCGGCGGCTACAAAAACGAAAAGTTTTTTAAATTTGCCGGCGGACAAAGCCGCAACGATGTTTTGTGACATTTTGACCTCCTTTTAGTGGTTTAAAATTTTACCTAGAAAATCCTGCAAACGCTGATTGCTAGGGGTTTCAAATACGTTTTTAGGTGTGTCATCCACGGCTATTTTACCGCCATGCATGAAAAATATCCTATGTGCCACGTTTTGAGCAAAGCCCATCTCGTGCGTGACGACTAGCATCGTGATACCCTTTGCGGCGACGTCTTTCATGATGTCTAGCACCTCACCGATCATCTCTGGATCTAGCGCGCTGGTCGGCTCGTCAAAGAGTATGACCTCGGGATTCATCGCTAGGCTTCTAGCGATTGCTATACGCTGCTTTTGACCGCCCGAGAGCTTGTGCGGGAAGGCGTATTTTTTATCGCTTAGACCCACGCTTTTTAGTAGCTCATCGGCTCTTTTTTCCGCGCTTTCTTTATCTAAAATTCCCGCTTTTATCGGAGCTAGAGTTAAATTTTGCAAGACGTTTTTATTTGCAAAAAGGTTAAAGTGCTGAAAAACCATGCTCACTTTTTGACGGATTTTGTTTATATCCGTTTTTTTGTCCGTTATATCCTCGCCGTTTATCTTAATGTGCCCGCCGCTTGGCTCCTCTAGGCGGTTTATGCAGCGCAAAAACGTGCTCTTTCCGCCGCCGCTTGGTCCTATGATAGCGATGATCTCGCCTTGCTTGATATCTACGCTGATGTCGTCTAGGACGCGCAAATCGCCGTAATTTTTACTCAAATTTCTAATCTCAATCATGGCGAT
>CAUQPE010000022.1:0-21519 GCA_963519915.1 uncultured Campylobacter sp.
GGTTTATGCCGTTTAAAAACGTAAAGCCGTCGGTGCAAGTTGCCGGAACTAGAGTCGATCTTCTAAGCGTAATAGGTTTTATATTTGTCGAGTAGTTGGCTGCTGTATTGTTTTCATTATCTATGGCTTGTACCCATATATTTCTATACGCTCGTCCTCCGACCATGCTTCCAAAATTTGTCGTATTGGTTGTCCTATTATAAATTCGCAATTCCTTCGGTCTTATCGAAAACGAATCCGAACTACAAACTTTGTGGTCTATATTTTTCGCGTCTTTATATGAAAGTCTAAATATCAAATTTGGATAAGCTTTTTTGATCAAGATATTTTTTAGATCTATTATGCTTTTGTTGGCCAGATCTGTTTTTGGTACTCGAATCGCTTGGCCGCCTTCGATTACGTTCGCTGCGTCGTTGCAAGGTTTATTTGCTTCTATTACGTCTACGTAAACGTCATTGGCAAAGTTAAAATCGTCAAGCGTTTTAACCTCGTTGCCGTTTTCTTCGCTTATGAATAAATTTACTAATTTAACATCAAATTTTCTTGCGGCAAGTTGAGTGAATAAATTTTCCGAATCATCCACCGTGCCGAATTTTTTATTTACGATTTTTGACACCATGCTTCCTACCCTTAGTTGATAGTTCGTTTCAGTGCACTCTTCGATGGTGCCCTTATACACTAGCTTTATGCTAGGATTTTCAAAATTTGCTGTATATGAATTTCTGGCAAAAGCCTCTCCAAGTACCGTATCAAATTGTATAAAGGCTTGGTTATTGCTTCCTATCGTACCGCCGTTACCTCCGCCGGCGCCTTGACCGACTAGGAATTTTAGCTTACCTGAGGCATAAGTTTGCAAATTTGTATTATCCGGATTTTTATCTCCGGCTCCTACCGCAAATGTCGATCCTCTTCCGACGTCGGGTTTTATAAACGTAGTATTGTTTATATATGTCGAATTTTTTGGATCTAGCGCAGTGTTTATGGATAATTTTTGTGCCTCTTCGTTTCCGTTGTTTACTATTTGAAGCCTAACTCTTAGCGTGTCTCCCTTTTTTGCGGTAGTTTTTTTGCCGGCATTGGTGCTAACGGGCTCAAAGTCTTGTTCGCTGGTTTTATTTTTGTCTCTAACATATAGCTTTTCTATATAGCATACTTTCGGTACATACAGATCGGTAGAAAACGCCAGCATACCTACGGTAGCCTCGTCACCTTGTAGGCTACCACCAGGTCTTTTGATTATTTTTGCAGTTAGCCGTATGTCGGCAGACGTTTGTTTATTGGTAAGTTTTCCGGTAATATCGTATGTATCTAAATCCATACTCGCGTTATATTTTTTGCTAGGGTTTAAATGCTTATTAAATTTAGATATAGTGGAGTTAAACTGGTCGCCTTTTTGATTTAGGGTACTATCAAAAATTGAACTATACGGCGAATGGCTATCTTTTCTAATCTCTATGTCTTCGGCGGAGATCTCGCTCGCTGCGCCGAATGAAAGAGTGGTAAGAGAGGAAACTACCGCGCCGTTTACTGGAGTATAAAAGCCGCTAACCGTTATGTCTGCGCTTCTGCTAGCTCCCTTGTTTAAATCTAGCGGCGTTAGTAGCTTGATGCCGTCAAATATATTGACGCCTTTGGGTTTTATTTTTTTACCGTCTTTGCTACCAAAGTCATATACGATAACTAGTGCCCATCCTCCGTATCTAGGGGATTGTAGATTGTTAAACCATTTGCCGTCGGTGTATGAATATAGGCCCGGAGGTATTCCATCATGAGTTTTTATATTTCCTGCGCTAAAAGTTCTGCTCGCTACGGTATTTCCTAGGGACTCTTTTACTAGCTCGGTAACGTCAGCGCTTGTTTGATATTGAAATCTCATGCCCCTACTTGAGAGCGACCCAAACCAAAACGTATCTTTTTCGTGTGCGGTAATATTATAGTATCCTTTTGGTGTTCCGAATCTTATCGTATTGAAGTTTTTTATCGTATCAAAGTATTTATCTCTAGCCGTGTTATCGTTTGAAATACTCCAACCTAAAGAAAAACTTCCGGCCCAATAAAGTCTAGCATAAACAACTCTTTTTCCTACTATATCATTTGCTATGCTTGCTCCGTCGGTATTTTTCCTATCGGAAAAGTCAAAAGTCGCTTTTGATGAGTTTAAGCTATAGCTTGTATCCTCTTTTTCAAATACAACGTTTGTAATGGACGTATGTATCGTAGTGGAACTTAAAATAGGCCTGTAATTATAGCCGTATCCTTGGGAGCTATTGCCCACGGTTCTTAAGACGGAGGCCCCGATGGTCTCTATATCGCCGTATATTATCTTTCTTTCTTCTAGTCTTTTAATGCCGTACTGGTCTATTACCTCTTCATTTATGACTCTTTTTTGAAGGTTGGCGGTTTCTTTATTGTCTAGATATCTACTGGATGATGCAGATACTAAATTATGTTCTAGCTGATTTTTATCCTTTATAGCAAAAGCATTGCTTGTGCTCAGTAGAAAAAAAGCAACTAGAAAAAGTTTAGAATTTTTCACTTGGCATTCCTTAAAATTTTCACTTTACTATAAAATCTGAAATTTTTTCGGCCTGTTTGTACATCGGATAAGCCCATGCGTCAAGCACTATCTGCGATAGCGTCATATTTGTCATATTGCAAACGATAGGAGCGATGAAATTTACCGTTGATGTCTCGATCGGAGTGCTTACAACCATGATATTGTAAATCCTTAGCTCGCTTTTGTCGTTTATGTCCATCAGCTCTTGATAATACGTCGGTATCTCAAATTCGTAATTTCTCAAGGCGTATGGATTTATCGCGGTAAAAGACGTATCGTCGTCCTTGCTTTGAAGCTTTATGAAAAATTGATCCAGTTCTTTTAATTCATAACTTTTAATATGTTCAAAGCCTAAAATCGGACTTTTGACTTGAAAAATCATATATATCTCCTTAATTAAATATTTACTTTTTACGCGAATTGTATCCAAAATTTCCTATTTTTAAGCATAAAATGAAATCAAATTTACCGAAAAGCAATAAAAACAATGGTAAAATAGTCCGTTTTAAAAAATTTAAATTTAAGGGAAGGTATGAGAAATTTAATTAAATTTTTATCTGCGGTATTTTTTGTTTGTTTAATCGGCGGTTGTGCCGACAAATACACCGAGCTTTATAATCTAACGCCCGATCAATGGTACTCTGAGATCATCGGCGATATCAAAAATCGCGACCTAGAAAGCGCCGACAAACACTACACGGCCATGTCTAGCGAGCACGTAGCTAGCCCGCTTTTGGAGCAAATGCTACTAATCCTAGCCCAAGCTCACGCCAACGACGAAGAGTATCTGATGGCGAATTTTTACCTCGATGAATACCTCAAAAGATACGGCGATAGCGGCCCTAGGAGCGAATTTGCGCAGTATCTAAAAATAAAAGCGAATTTTGACTCGTTCTCGCAACCCAATCGCAACCAAAAGCTAATGCAAGACAGCATCGCCGAGATAGAAAAATTTCTCTACATATACCCAAACACACAGTATCGCCCGCTGATCGAAACTATGCTGGTTAAATTTAAGCTCGCGATCTACAACCTGGACGTGCAGATAGCCGATCTTTACGAGCGCACGGGCAGGGATGAGTCGGCGCAAATTTATAAAGAAAAGGTGCAAGCCTCGCCGCTAAACGACGCAAATATCGTGCTTCCGCAGCTTCCTTGGTATAGAAAAATGTTTGAATAGGAGCTAAATTTGCAAATTTACGAATCAAAAATGTTCCCAACGCAGCTACCCGTCATCGTGGAGGACGAGCTATTTTTATATCCTTTTATGATCACGCCGCTTTTTTTGAGCGACGAGGAAAATATCGAAGCGCTAAATTTAGCCCTCGAGTCGCAAAGCCCAATCCTGGTCGTACCGACGAAAGCGCAAAACGAAGGCGCGCGAGAATTTGACTCCATCTACGACGCCGGCGTAATAGGCACCGTGATGAGGCGAGTGCCGCTACCAGACGGTAGAGTAAAAATTTTATTTCAAGGCACAAGCAAGGGTCGCATAGTCTCAAAAGTATCCTCAAAGCCACTGCAAGCGGTCGTGGACGTGCTGCATGAAAAAAGACCCGAAAACACCAAAAGCGACGCGCTACTAACGGTGCTTCGCGAAAAGGTGCGCGATCTGGCTGCGCTTAGCCACTTTTTCCCGCCTGATCTTTTAAAAACGATAGAAGAGAGCGCCGAACCTAGCCGCGTTTGCGATCTGATTTTAAGCTCGCTAAGACTAAAGAAAAAAACGGCGTACGAGTTTTTTATCGAGGAAAATTTGGAGCAAAAGCTGCTAAAGCTCATCGACTACGTTATCGAGGAGATCGAGGCAAATAAACTCCAGCGCGAGATAAAAAACAAGGCTCACTCAAAAATAGATAAGGTAAATAAAGAGTACTTTCTAAAAGAGCAGCTAAAGCAGATCCAGCAAGAACTGGGCTCAGATACCAGCCGCGAGGAGGAGATCGAGGAGTACCGCAAGAAGCTGGAAGCTAAAAAGAAATTTATGGGCGAGGATGCATATAAGGAGATAAAAAAACAAATCGACAAGCTATCGCGCATACATCCTGATTCTGCCGACTCAAACACGATACAAAGCTATCTGGACTGGGTAATCGAAATACCGTTTGAAAATACGGCAAATAAAAAACTAAGCGTGCAGGAAGTCGCAAAGCAGTTAAATGCCGATCACTACGGGCTTGAAAGGCCAAAGGATAGGATAGAGGAGTACTTTGCTCTGCGCGAGCTTTTGCAGCTACGAGGAGTCGCGGGCAAGGTAAATAACGGCGCGATTTTATGCTTTGCGGGGCCTCCGGGCGTCGGTAAAACGAGCCTGGCAAACTCCATAGCAAGGGCGCTAAAGCGCGAGCTAGTGCGCGTGGCGCTGGGCGGCCTTGAGGACGTAAACGAGCTGCGCGGACATCGCCGCACCTACATAGGCGCGATGCCCGGTCGTATCGTGCAGGGGCTGATAGAGGCAAAACAGATGAACCCCGTCATCGTGCTAGACGAGATCGATAAGGTCGGTAGGAGCTTTCGCGGCGACCCGACGGCGGTGCTACTAGAGATCCTAGACCCTGAGCAAAATAACAAATTTAGGGATTATTATTTAAATTTTAATATCGATCTGAGCAAGGTCGTTTTCGTCGCGACGGCAAACGACGTCGGCGCCATACCGCCGGCACTGCGCGACAGGATGGAGTTTATCGAGCTTAGCTCATATACTCCGCAGGAAAAATTTGAGATCGCTAAAAAATACCTAATCCCCCAAGAGCTCAAAAAACACGGCCTAAAGCCCGGCGAAGTGACTCTAGGCAAAGACGTGCTAAGCCTCATCATCTCAGACTACACGCGAGAAAGCGGGGTGCGAAACCTGCGCCGCCGACTGGCCGATATCTTTAGAAAGGCGGCAAAAAGGCTGCTGGGGGGCGAGGCGCAAAAGATAACCGTAACGACTAAAAATTTGAGCGAATTTTTAGAAAAGAAGGTTTATGAGATCGAGCATGCCGACAAAAAGCCCCAGATAGGCCAGGTAAACGGGCTAGCGTGGACGAGCGTGGGCGGCGACGTGCTAAAGATCGAAGCCATACGCATACAAGGCAAGGGCGGCCTGCAGATAACGGGGTCTTTGGGTGAAGTTATGAAGGAGAGCGCGTATATAGCATTTAGCCTCGTTAAAGTGCTGATCGACGCTAAAAAGATAAAAGTACCCTCTAAAATCATCCCAAGCCTACCGGAAGACGTCAAAGACGGCGTGAAAAAAGAGCTAAGCCCTAGCGAAGTTTATCGCCGCTACGATCTGCACATCCACGTGCCCGAGGGCGCCACGCCAAAAGACGGGCCGAGTGCGGGTATCACGATGGTAACGGCGATCGCCTCGATCCTAACGGATACCAAAGTACGAAGCGACGTAGCGATGACGGGCGAGATCACGCTAAGCGGCCGCGTGCTGCCTATCGGCGGGCTAAAAGAAAAGCTCATCGCCGCGCATAAGGCCGGTATCAAAACCGCTCTAATACCGCGTAAAAACTATGAACGCGATCTGGGCGACATCCCGCAAGACGTCAAAAACGATATGCAAATTTTACCCGTGGACGTCATCGAAGACGTGCTAAAAAATGCGTTCGTCGCAAAATAACTTTTGAAATTTTATTAAATTTAGCCTCAGTAGTGAGGCTAAATTTCTGCTTTAATATCATCGATTTACGATTAAAATTTCATTTAGGCTCAAGATAAGTTAAAAATTTTTGTAAAGAACAAACACCATGATTTTACCGATATTCTTAAAATTAGAGAGCATGGCGCAACAGAGTTTGCATGCAATAACTGTAAAGACTATATCGCGCTTTGCTAAAATCGACAAGACGCTTTACAAACAATAGAACGAAATCGCCGCTAAAATTTACTCAAACTTTATTGAGCGTGCGTATTTCTTAGTATTTGCTATTTATGCTTAGCCTGAGATATAGGTTTGATCTTATTTCTTCGTTTGCTAGTAAGGTTTGAAGCTTAGAAGATAGGATGGATGGGTTAGTAGATTCTAGAGATTTAGCAAGGGAGGAGAAGGATACGGATTTGGCGGATAAGGACATACCAAATAAGTAAATAATAAAAAACAAAAAAGATACCCTTCGCAAACTCTACTTTCCTAACTACTCTTAAATTTAGGCCTAAATTTAATCACAATGACTCTTAATAAAGCATTAAAAATACTTAACAATCAATAATATTTTAAAAATAAATACCGATTATAACTTAAATGCAGTTTAAGGCAGGCAAGGGTAAAATATTGGAATTGAAGTTGGGTGGGGTGAGATGGAAAAAGATGATAACGAGTTTATGGATTTGCCTGAAAATATTGAGCTTGATAAGGATGAGTACATTATCTGCCGATATAAAGGAAATCACGTTAAAGAGCACTTTGTTAGGTTTTTATTTGCCTTGCTTTGTATTGTAATATTTTTATATACATTGTTTTTTGGGCAAAATTTTGAGCAACAAAGCGCATTTGCAAAAGCATGTATTATTTTTTTTATATTTTTTTGCATTTTACTGGTATATCTTTTTATAACCAATTGGATTCACGAAGGTCTATATTTAACAAATAAACATTTGATATCCTTTAATGGAAATAAATTTGACTTAGGTTCTATATACATACTTGACACAAGCGCTCGTCAAAATAAAGAATTTTGCGTATGCAACGGATGGAAAAATATCCTGGAAATTAAATGTGCAGAAGATGATATTAAACTAGATATATTTATATTTTCTTTAGTTGATATATCTGGAAATAAAAGTATTTTTAGATTTGGTTCAAATGAGCTAAGAGCTAAAGCCGTAATGGATAATTCGGTTAGATTTAAATTAATATAAGGAGACAATAATGCTAAGCAGCAAGGATAGTAACAAAACAAAAAGTTTTTACAGAAGAAGACATTAGAAGAGTTCCTGGTGTGTTTTTGATACATCTAGTGCGCTGATTCAAACTTTAAATAAAGGAGATGAATTTGCAAAAAATGGGACCACTTTTGTTGCAAAAGTAGGATTTGTTACTGGGTTGGTAGCTGATTTAACAATAAATATATCTAAAAATAAAGATGGCAGCATAGTTTATATGATTGCTTCAACAACCACAAAAGATACTATAAAATATTATGCATCTTATTGGGCAACTACGACTTTGGCGCCTGCGATTGTTGCTGGAGCAACATTGCTTTTGCGAACTGGTGTAATGGCAACAGGATTGGCAGTAGTTGGAGCAACAAGCTTATTTACGATTGTATCATATGGCACAGATTATCTATTAAATAATTTAGAAGAAATTATTAATCAATTTATTGATCATTATACCAATAAAGAAATTGAACTCTACACTCCTACCATCTACGGCAAAATAACCAAAGAGGAATTTATCCTCAAAGAGTTAGAAAGCAGCAATGGAAATTTTTGCAAAAAGATATTTCCCGAGTACGCAAGATATGTTCAAACTAGGGATTTAAGCAAAGTAGATATTAGCACGGTTTTAAATTCTGATTTTATCCAAAGAATTGCGCTCGAAAAAAAACAAAAATGCACTTGCCATAAAAACAGCCTCCGAGGTAGGTAGCGTAAAACAAGCCACTGAAATATTTGAGGTCATAAACGCTATGCCTAACATTTTTAGAGATAAGAAATGCGATCGATAAGATACCCCAGGCGTCTTTCCTACTTTCCAATATCCTGATAAGAACGGGCGAAGAGCTGGATCTGGGAAGTAAAGGAATGTAAAGTAAAAAACGGAGATACTCTTTCGACCATAGCTCAAAGAAACGACATGGTTACCAAAGATCTTCTTAAACTAAATACTTGGCTGGTAGATGAAGGTAGAGTATCTTTCCTACAAAACAAAGTATTGGTAGAATCAAACATACTGGAACTAAACGAGATAGATCATGTCTTAACAGGCGATAGAAATGCCGAAAATATACTCATAGACGCAAACGGAGGAGATGGTATCATGGTGGGAGCCAATAAAAAGATATACTAAAAGACGGCAATAGTTTGGACGTAACAATGGTAAAGACATAAAAAGAGTTCTATAATTTTTATTAAATAAAATATGAGATATTGGGGCAGTAATGTAAGTTGTAGTTAAAAATTAATTTAAACCTAGTTGGGTATATTTTAAATATGGTTTGTACTTTTTTCTTGTTAAGCTTAGAAAAGTGATGTAGGGGGCTGGAAATAAAATTTAAAAAAATAAGCCCTAAAAAGGGCTCAAAATTATAGTCCTTCAAAAGGATTAGTTACTACGTCGTCGCGATCGACTACGTAAGGTATCAAAGCTGCTTGGCGAGCGCGCTTGATAGCCTTTTCGACCATCTCTTGGTATTTTTTAGACGTTCCTGTTAGGCGTCTTGGCATGATTTTAAATCTCTCTGACAAGCAGTATTTCAAAAGCGAAGTATCCTTGTAGTCGATAAAATCTATCTTTGCCTCTGTAAATTTGCAGTATTTGCGTGAATATTTTCTTTTTTCAGCCATCGTTTTTTCCTTAATTAAAATGGTATGGTTTCGTCGCCGTCATCGTATTTGTCGGCATCTATATCTATTTCTCGGACGTTATCGCCGTAGTATTCGTCTTTTGGCTGTTGCTTTTGTTGCTGCGGTTTATTAAAATTTTGCCTTTGCGCGCCGCCTTGAGCGTAGCTATTTTGCTGATTTTGTCCGCCTTGATAGCCGCCGCCGTAGCTGTTATTTTGGTAACCGCCTTGCTGATAGCCTTGATTACTATTTTGATTGTATCCGGCTTGCTGTTGTCCTCCGCCTAGCATCTCCATATTTTCCACGCTGATCGTGTGTTTGCTTCTATTTTGTCCGCTATTGTCCGTCCATTGGTCGAATTTTAGGCGACCCTCAACTAGAAGCTTTGAGCCTTTGGAAAGATATTGGTTTGCTATTTCCGCTTGTTTTCCGAAAAATGTTATGTCTATAAAGCACGTTTCTTCGCGTTTTTCGCCGTTCACGTTAAATTTTCTCGTCACGGCGATGGCGCTGTTGCCTATGGCTGCGCCCGCAGTCGTATATCTAAGCTCGATATCTCGTGTTAAATTTCCTACTAAAACGACTCTATTAAACATTTTTCGTCCTTATTCTTGCGCTGCTGGAGCTTCTTCTGCTTTGACTTTCGGTTCTTTTTTGTTTAGTTTGATGCCCTTGCTCATCTTTTCCCAAGCGGCGATCTCTTTTTTGTTTTCAAATTTGACCGTTAAGAATTTGATGATCTCTTCGGTGATTCTTATGATACGCTCAACTTCTGCGATAGCTTGAGTCGGAGCCTCGAAATACACGACGAAATAAGTTCCGCGCTCGTATTTTTTTACGGTATAGGCTAGTTTTCTAGTGCCCATAGACTGCACAGACGCGATATTTGCGCCGTTTTTGGTTAGGATTTCTTTAACGAAATCAACTTTTGCGCTTACTTCTTCTTCCGTCAAAGTAGGCTTCAAAATGAATAAAAGCTCGTAGTGCTTCATTGATTCTCCTTGTGGGTATTAAGCTCGTTTGAGCGGTTGCAAACGGGCAAGGAAGTCTTTCGACAAGAGCTGATTTTATCTTTTTTTTACTTAATATTTGCTGTTTTTGCCGACAAGATTTTGTAGGCCCAGCACGCAGGAGAGCAGAAAAGTTTTTTTATCGAGCGAGGAGTTTGTTTTTAGCTCAAATTCCGCCAAATTTAGCGCGGTAAAAATTTCCCTATACGCTTTTAAATTTACAGCCAGACACTGCCTTTTTAGTTCATTTGCGACGTTTGGCGGCGGTGCATAGCCGAGCGTTTCTTTTATGTCAAATTTACCCGTTATTTTGATGCCGGCATGTAGTTTAAAGAGTCTGAAAAACGCGCGGTAAAGAGAGTTAATAAACAAAATTTCGTTAAAATTTTCATCGTCCGCGCAGGAGAAAAAATCGGCCCTGATATCTTTTAGCGCGATAAATTTATCAAAATAATCGTCAAAACTCACGCTTGATAGCGAAAAAACCAAGCTTCTCACGATATTTTCGTTTATGGGCTCGTTTAGAGAGGCTAGCTTGTTTAGCTCGCTTGCAGCCAGGTATAAATTTTCGTTATGTATACGGTAGAGCTCAAAAAGCGCGTTTCTCGTGATATTTAGGCTCATTTTTGTAGCTTGTCTGCCGAGCAAATTTACGGCTTCTTCGGGCGAACCGGGTTTAAAAAATCTCGCAAAATTTACCCCAAAAGCCTTTTGCGTATCAAAAACGGCTTTGGCGTCGGGCTCAAAAAGCTCGAAAACGAATGCGCCGCCGTTTCTGCAACCGTCTATCAGGATTTTTAGCTCTTTCGCGGGGATTTTTTTGTCGCTTTTTACGTGCAAAAGCGGGCTGCCGCCAAAAAGAGAAGGCTCGCAAAGATGCGCGCGTGCAGCGTCAAAATCGTACTCGTCGTAGTAAAGGCTCAAAATTTCAAAATCTTTAAATTTGGCTAAAATTTCCTTCGCAAAAAGCTCGATTTGGTATTCGTCCGCGCCGTAAAGCAAAAAATAATTTGGAAATTTAGCCGCATTTAGCGTAGCCTCAAGCTCTTTTCTATACATCGATTTTCTTTACGACTTTGCCGAAAATTTCGGCCGTCGCGATATTTGCGTCCGTGATTTCGACGATGACTTTTTGCAGTAAATTTACGCTGTACGCGCCCAAAAATATCCTAGCGCCCTTTATCTCGTCGTCAAGTCTAGCGACAGCGACGTTTTGATTTTCGCTGATATAGGCGCTAAACCGCTGTCCTATGCGCTCTTTCGCCCAGCGCGCAAATTTTCTATCCATAAAGTCAAACGCGACCCTGTCGGCTTCGCGTTCGAGTTCGCTCAAATTTGAGCAAGTCGCTTCGATATTTAAAAGCAGATAGTTGAAAAACTTCTCGTCGTTGCGCAGTTTGGCTTTTAAAAGGCGGTGCAATGTAAGGTCGGAGTAGCGGCGGATCGGGCTCGTAAAATGCGTGTAACGCTCAAATCCCAGTCCAAAGTGGCCTAAATTTTGCGCGCCATATTCGGCTTTTTTTTGCGATTTTATGATGAGTTTGTCGATCTCCTCGCGGTTGCCTACGGCGTCGGCTTGAGCCTGGATTTTGCGAACCAAATTTGCTATATCGCTCTCATAAACGAAGTCAAAGCCTAGAGCGCCGAGATCTTCGAGTAAAATTTGTATTTTTCGCAGATCCGGTGAGCCGTGATTTCTAAAAATGCCTTTGCCGATGCGTTTTGCCGCAGCGACGTTGGCTAGTAGCATGCAGTCCTCGACGAGTCTGTGCGAGTCCGTATCGGTCTCAAATCTCGTAGAGGCCAGCCCGCCGTCTGCGTCAAGGCTCATACGAAGCTCCTGCGTTCTAAAGTCAAACGCATTTTTCAGGCGCTTTTTGCGTAGGCGCGAGGTGAGCGCGAAAAGAGGTTTTATCCAGCCGGTTTCGTCCTTGCGTTCTCCGCGTAAAATTTGATCGACCTCGTCGTAGTTAAAGCGCCTTTGTGAGACGATAACAGCTTCTAAGAGCTCTTCTTTTGCGACTTCGCCCCCTTCGCCTAGTGTGATTTTGAAACAAAATGCAAGGCGCGCGGCATTTGGCTTGAGAGAGCAGATATTTTCGCTCAAATTTCGCGGTAGCATCGGCACAGCTTTGTGCGGAAAATATATAGAAAATCCGCGCGTTTTGGCTTCTGCGTCTATCGGAGAGTATGGCGTGACGTATTCGCTGACGTCGGCGATCGCGACGTAAATTTCGCGTTTTTTCTCGTCAAAATATATCGCGTCGTCAAAGTCCTTAGCATCGACGGGGTCTATCGTGCAAAATGGCAAACCCCGCAAATCCACTCGCTGCGGGTACATCGTAGGATCGACCTCGTCGCCCCATGCGATCGCTTCGGCTTCGCACTCTTCGTTAAATTCATCATTTTTGTTAAATACGGCGAGCGAAATTTCTTCGTCGCTGAGCGGGTCGTTTATGTTGCCGATAACCTCGACTATTTCGTTATTTAGGTTTCCGATTTTTAGTAGCGTGCCAGGCGGCAGCATTTTTAGCGATTTTTGCGAGGCTTTTAGCGGCGAGCTAAGCGCTGTTTTTACGTTTACGCCAAGGATTACAGAGCCTATTTGCTTGGTATAAACTACGCTCGTTTCGTTGGCGAGTTTTAGCGTCATCACGACCTTGGCACTTTGGCGTTTTTTCTTTAGCGGCAGGAGTTTTGCCAGTACGATGTCGCCGTAGTGCGAGGCGTTTAAATTTTTATTTTCTATTATTATATCTTGCTTAAAACGTTTGTCGTATGGCGTCAAAAAGCCCGTGCCGTTCGCGCTTATATCGAGTTTGCCGCAAACAAAGCCGTTATTTAGATAGTAGTGATCTTTGTGGCGGCTTACGGCGTTTAAATTTAGTAAATTTCGTAGGATTTCTTTATCGGCGGAGGCGACTTCCTTTTCGCTCACTCCGTCAAGTAGTTTGGTTAAAAATTCTTTCACAAATTAGCTTTAACTTTTGCGACGGCTTCGAGGAATTTATCTTGTGCAAAGCCGTATTCGTCGAGGTACATTAGCGTATTTTGCAGATTGTCGTCGTTTAGTTGGTTAAAGATATTGACAGCATTTTTTACGACTTTAAGTGCTTTTGAGTAGCTTTTTATATGTTCAGGCGCATCGTCTGGGTTGTTTGAATATAAAATAGCGTCGACAAGCTCAGGTTCAAGATTCCATTGTTCGAAAATTTTAGCCGTTACGGTTTCGTTAGAGATGCCGACGATCTCGTTTTCTAGCTCAGATAAATCAAAAGGGCTTGAAATATTTTTTAATTTTGCCTTAAAGTCATCGGCTTTGCCTGTTTCATTTAGCTCGTTTGAGATGACGATTTTGCCCACTTCTAACATAAAAGAGGCGGGGCTTAAAACGGTAAGCTCGCTAGCGTTGATTTTTGAATACCAGTTATACATTAGGGCATTTTGCATTATAGAAATATTTAAAAAATCTTGACTAGTGATGCCGTATGGATCTAAGTTTATCTTAAAGCTTTTTTTAACCGCGCTTGATAGAGCAAATCCGCGTATGGTCGCCATACCAAACAGCGTAACGGCTCTTGATATCGTAGTAATCTCTCTGCTAAATCCATAAAGAGGGGAGTTTGCCGAGCGTAGTATATTTGCCGTTAACATCGGGTCTTTTTCGACTATTTGAGATAGGTCGTTAAGCGAACTATTGTCGTTTGAGCAAACGGTTTGAATTTTTATTATCGTATCGTCAAGCGGCGGAAGAGCCTTTATATGTTTATAAATTGATTCATTCATTTTTTACACTTTGCATCGAGATTTCGTAAGTGACAATTCTACACTAAAAGGCTTTTTAAAAAACTTAAATACATATGTTAAGCTTATTTTAGCGACTAAATAGTATAATCTCACAAATTTTTTAAGAGGAGAGAATATGGCTGTAAGTATTTACTATGACAAAGATTGCGATTTGAGCTTGATTAGAAGCAAAACCGTAGCGATGATAGGTTTTGGCTCGCAGGGCCACGCGCATGCTGAAAATTTGCGCGATAGCGGCGTAAAGGTGATCGTGGGTCTAGCAAAGGGCGGTAAAAGCTGGGCGAAAGCCGAAGCAAAGGGCTTTGAAGTAAAAACCGTAGCCGAAGCGGCAAAGGCTGCAAACGTCATAATGATACTGACTCCCGACGAGCTTCAAGCTGAAATTTTCGAGCGAGATATAAAGCCAAATTTAAACGACGGCGACGCGATAGCTTTTGGACACGGCTTTAACGTTCATTTTGGACAGATCAAAGCTCCTGAAGGCATCGACGTCATCATGATCGCCCCAAAAGCGCCTGGTCACACCGTAAGAAGCGAATTTGTACGAGGCGGCGGCATCCCCGATCTAATCGCTGTAGAACAAAACGCAAGCGGAAAAGCAAAAGAACTAGCTCTAAGCTACGCTAGCGCGATCGGCGGCGGTAGAACAGGTATCATAGAAACTACATTTAAAGACGAGACTGAAACCGATCTTTTTGGCGAGCAGGCGGTGCTTTGCGGCGGGCTTTGTGCGCTGGTAAACGCGGGCTTTGAGACGCTGGTAGATGCTGGATACCAGCCTGAGATGGCGTATTTTGAGTGCTTGCACGAGCTAAAACTAATCGTGGATCTAATGTATCAAGGCGGCATGGCGGATATGCGCTACTCTATCTCAAACACCGCAGAGTACGGCGACTACGTGAGCGGACCGCGCGTCATCGGCGAAGACAGCAAAAAAGCGATGAAGGAAATTTTAAAAGAGATCCAAAACGGTAAATTTGCAAAAGACTTCATCCTCGAGCGCAAGGCCGGATACGTCCGCATGAACGCAGAGCGCGGCATCGCCGAAAGAAGCCTGCTAAATCAAACCGGCAAAAAACTACGCTCTATGATGCCTTGGATTAGCTCTGGCAAACTCATCGACCAAAGCAAAAATTAATTGAACTCGAAACCTAGAAAAAAGGCCGCGAAAAGGCGCTCCAAAAAGGGGCGCTCGCGCGGCGGCCTAAAGCTACTACTTTCCGCTTTTCTCATCGCCTGTATCTTGCTTGTCGGGGCATTTTATCTACTGGATGTCAGGGTTAAAGTTAAGAGCGACAACGCGCTGATCGCTAAAATCGAGCGGTATTTCGGCGATAAAAGCGAGCCCGAGCAAAAGCAAAATTTAACCCACAAGCCAAGCCTTTCTACCTCAATCGCTTCCGAAAAAGTCACCATAAAAGACGCGCAAGCTGCGTCAGGCGCGCACTCAAGAGCAAATTTGACCGATATAAAGGCGCTTTTTGACGAGGCGGATGCTAAAGGTAAAATAAAAATCGGCGGCGAAAAAGCTAGATCTGAAGAAAAAAACGATCAAAATTTGCCAAACGGGCAGACTAAATTTAATAAAGACGAGCAGAATGCGCAGAGTATAAAGGATAAAATCTCGCTTGAGGGCGGAAATTTGGCCTCCCGCGATACCTCCGAGCTGGACGGGGCGAGCGCTAAAAAGGTAGGCGAGTTAAATTTGACAAATTTAAGCTCTAAAAACGAATCCGCTAAATCCGCTCAAAATAGCGGCGATAACGTTAAATTTGACGCCTTGCAAGCACCTCAAAGAACGCATATTTTTGCAAATTCCGAAGCCGTGATCTTTGACGATACGCCTATGCCGCAGGCGCAAAATAACTCCCTCGAGCAAGCACTAAAAAAAGAAAAAATCCATATCGAATTTAGCGACGCAAACGATCAGGCGGGGCAGGTCGAGGTGAAATTTGACGCAGAAAACGCGCCGCAAAACTCCGAGCAAAACGAGCAGGAAAAGATAGGAAAAGAAAAGCCTAAAAAAGACGAAAAGGCCAAATTTGCAGACACAAAAAAGACGGATAAAAAAAGCACAACCGAGGCAAACGAAGTAAAGGCCGCTGTAAAAGCGGGCTACAATCCTCGCCTAGTCATCATAATCGACGACGTGGCATACAAACACCAAGTAGACGCGATAAAATCGGTAAATCTAAAGCTCACGCCGTCATTTTTTCCAGCAACCTCCGCCCACCCCGAGACGCCTGTTTTGGCGCGGCGTTTTAGCTTTTATATGATCCACCTGCCCATGCAAGCTCTAGGCGGCTTTAAGGGTGCTGAGATCGGCACTCTGACGGTAAACGACGACTACGAAAAGATCGCAAAAAAACTGCAAAGTATCAAGCGAGATTTTCCGGATCTAAAATACATCAACAACCACACAGGCAGCCGTTTTACGAGCGATGCGGCCGCGATGGATAGGATGATGCGGGCGGTGCGGGACGAAAATTTGATATTTGTTGATAGCAAGACGACCTCGCCGACTAAGGTTTACGGCGCGGCAAAAAAATACTCGATGCCATACATCGCACGCGACGTATTTTTGGATCACGACGGCTCAAAAGCGGCCGTGCGAAAGCAGCTAAAATACGCCGTCGAGCTGGCTAAAAAGCGCTCATACGCCATCGCAATCGGCCATCCGCACAAAAACACGATCGAAGTCCTGCAAGAAAGCACCAAACTCCTGCAAGAGGTCGAAGTCGTCTATCTAAAGGATCTCTTTTGAGCGTCTTAGCAGAGCTTCCTAGCGGCCTTTTGCGTCTTAAAAAGCCTCCAAAGAAGCTATATTTTGAGGGAAATTTAGCCCTGCTTGAGCGTCCGATGGTCTCGATCGTGGGCTCGAGAAAGGCCAGCGCCTACACCAGGCAGTGCGCAGAGGCGCTAGCTAGGACGCTGGCAAACAGCGGCGTTTGTGTAGTTAGCGGAGCGGCCATCGGCGTGGATATCGCCGCGCACAAGGGCGCGTATCCGCATACGGTCGCCGTTTTTGGCAACGGACTAAATAAAATCTACCCGCAAAGCAACGCCAAAATCATCAAAGAAATCTACCAAAATGCGCTGGCTCTTAGCGAATACACCCCAGACGAGCCGCCGCTTGCTTATAGATTTTTAGAGCGAAACCGCATCGTAGTCGCGCTCTCGCAGGCTCTAGTCGTGGCGCAGGCCGACGCTAAAAGCGGCTCGATGCAAAGCGCACGCATGGCAAAGGAGCTTGGCGTGCCGATATTTACGCTACCTCAGCGACTAGGCGAGAGCGATGGGACGAACGAGCTAATAGCTAGCGGCGCGGCAAATTTGATAAACGATTTTGATGCCTTTGCGCTTCGTTTCGGCGGCAAACCCGTAGCCACGCAAGAGGATGAGGTGATAAAATTTTGTAAAAACGGCGCGAGCCTTGATGTGGCTTTGGCGAAATTCGGCGATAAAATTTACGAATACGAACTCGAAGGCAAGCTGCGAATATCGGGACTTACGGTATTTGCGGAGTAAAATTAGCGGCTTTTGAGCTCAAATTTGCGCCGCGTGAGTTTTGATAAAACGGCGGTAAAATTTGAAGTAAATTTTAGCGGCTTGACGGCGACAAATGCGTTTTGGCGACGCTTGATTTTGTAAATTTGACGGAGCGGGGGAGGGTATCAAATTTGAGCTTGCCTGCCGTTAAATTTACTTTTACAAAAAGCTAAATTTGAGAAAATCTAAAGGACGAAAATGAGCATAATGGCTATCGACGTGGGGCTAAAACGTATAGGCGTGGCGCTAGCCGTCGGGCAAACCGTGATGCCCCAAACGCCAGTGCTGCGCAAAAATCGCAATCAAGCCGCGCGCGACGTTAGCGCCGTTTTGCGCGAATACGGAGCAAAAAAGCTAGTCGTGGGCGTGCCGCTTGGGGGATCTAGCGAGGATGAGATGCGAAGGCGGATCGTGCACTTTGTATCGCTACTCGAATTTGACGGCGAGGTGGTCTATCAGGACGAGGCGATGAGTAGCTTTGAGGCGAGCAAAATTTACGCCGAGGGCAAGCGCGACGGACGGCTAGATAGTATCGCTGCGATGATTATTTTAAAGCGGTATTTGGGGCTTTGAGGCGGTTTGTAAAATTTGGCGCGCGGGTAAAACGGCGGCAAATTTGAGTTTTGCGCTAGGGTTGCGTTGGGACCGTCTCGGCCGATCGTTGCGTCGTATAGAGCGAGTAAAATTTGAGCTAAATTTACGCCCCGCGGTAAATTTAGCGAGGTTTTAGCATAAAATTTAAGAGCGATTTTATCGGCGGATTTGCGAGTCAAATTTGACTTGCGGGTTAGGCACGCTACGACTCGGTGTCAAATTCCATCCAAACCCAGCCCGCCGATCAGCTATAGCTCCGTATCCAATCATCCAGAAACCGCATTTGCTCCGCCGTGTGAAATCTATGTTCGCCGTTTTTCATGACGGTAAGCGTTGCGCCGATTTGGTTTGCAAACTCGCAAATCGTTTTAAAAGAGGTTAGATCGTCATTTTCGCCGTATAAAATATGCGTCGGCGCCGTCCAGAGGGTAGAATGTTCTCTGACGTAGCAAAGATATCTCCACGAAAGCTTCTCTCCGAATTTAGTGCTCAGTTCGCCCTTATCTCGCAGCTCCTCCTCGCTCGCGTTTGCCCGCGACAGCATGTTTAGTATCAAATTTTCCATATTTACGATAGGGGAGATAAAATACGCCTTTTTGATACGCATGTCCTGCAAGGCGTGCATGGCAAAAAACGCTCCGATACTGTTTGCTACGATCGTCACGGATTTGCGACTTTTAAGGATGGACTCAAAATACAGTGCAAATTCCTCTTTCGCCTCCCATGGCGTGCGCGCTTCGTAATCAAATCCAAGCACGTCGCTACCTGCAAAAAGCCGTCGGTAGCGGGCCGCTTCTGCCGCACTTCCATTTTTTCCGTGTATGTATACGACTATGTCTTTCATGATTTTGCATTTTTGCGGCGGTTAAGCAGCTAAAATCAAAGCGCTTTGACGCCGTAGCTAGTTAAATTTGAGTAGCCCGTCCTCGTCAAATTTAAAACTGGGCCCCAAGCTACCTCCCAGTAGTATCCGTCGGGATCGGCAAAATACGCGTGGTATCCGCCCCAAAACGTATCTTGGAGCTCTTTGACGATGGTGACGCCCGCCTTTTTTACTAGCTCTATGACGCTAGCTACGTCCTCTTTGTTTTTTACGTTATAGGCTAGCGTGATGCCGCCAAATCCGCTACCTCTGGGTGGATCGTTCTCGTTGATATCTCGCGCCAGCGCGTCCAGTGGATAGAGCTCAAATTTGGTCCCCGGCGTATCAAAAAAGCATACCGGCGGGTCGTCGTCTTTACAATCCGTCTCGTAACTTAGTCCGTCTCTGTAAAATTTCAGCGCCCTTTGCATGCTTCGCACGCCTAGGCAGACGCAGGTTATTTTATTCATTTTAGCCTCCGTTATTTGGGCTTATTATATCATTTTAAGGTAGAGGTTTTGGGTCAAATTTGAGCTTATCGAACGAAGCAGGGCAGTTGGGCGAGCTTTAAAAATGCGAGTAAAATTTCAAAAAGCTAAATTTTATCCCCGTTTTGCGTCTCAAATTTGTAAGCTTCGTTTAAGATACGCACGAGAGTGTCGGAGAGATAGGGTTGAACTAGCGTCCAGACGCGGATTTTCGGGTTTAAATTTATCGCCGCGTTCGTGGTTTTTAGCACGACTAGTGCGATCTTTTTTTCTATCAAAAGCGTAGATAGAGCGCCGTCTATCTCGCGCAGCAGGCTCTCCTCGATAAAGACGACGTTTGGGCGAAATATCATATCCTCTATGTGACGCTTTACGATGCTCCACTCGTTGCTTGGCTTCACGTCGATGCCGATAAACTCGAGATCTTTTTTGATGATATTAAACGAGTGCGGGTTGGGCTCTGCGACGAGGGCGCTAAAATTTTTGGGATTTTTTATCTTAAAACTTTGCATGAGATCGAGCTTATCGTCGCAAAGACGCAGCGAAATCTCGGTGCTAGCGCGCACTCCGTGATCAAACTCAAATCTAATGCTAGAGCCGTTTTGCTCGGCCAGCGCCATTGCCGTTTCGTAAAATTTACGGCTTTGCGCGTTCATATTTACGCGAGGCGTGCTTTTGACCGTAAAAAAATCGTGATCGCAGTGGACGCTAAGGGTAAATTTGATGTTGTTTTTGTAGTAGTTTGATAACAAAAATTTTATCGTAACGGTTGAGTTTGAGACGTTTAAAAGAAAAATTTGAGCCATGGCGTCGATGAGCTTTGCAAGAGCGGCTATATCTGCGTAAAACAGCCTAGGATAGGCGATGTCGTAGTCTAGCAGCACGTAGTTCGTGTTTTTTTGCGCGTCCTCGTTTAGCGAGGATGCCAAAAACAGCAAACCGCCCGCGATATCGACCTTTGGGAGTGTGTTTGCCTCGCTTGTTTCTTGTGTCTGGCTCATTTCGCCTTTTTGAATCGTCTCTTTTTTTGTCACGCCGTTTGACCTTTTAAATTTATCCATAAAATAGCAACAGCCCAAAACCGCTATATAAAACGCGGCAAAAATCATGAAAATATGCGCGAAACTCACGGCTATATAACCAGCATAGCGTCGCCGTAGGAGTAAAATTTGTACTTTTGCTCCACGGCGGTTTTATAAATCCGCATAGTCTGCTCAAGCCCGACGAAACTCGTAACGAGCATGATTAGCGTTGATTTTGGCAGGTGAAAATTCGTCAGCAGGTAGTTTTGGCGGATGGGTTTATTGTTTAAATTTAAAAACAGCCTGCACTCGCCGCTAGGCTTGCCGCTCCTAGCAAACTCCTCCACGCAGCGCGTCACCGTCGTGCCTACGCCTAGGATCGGTCTGTTTGAGTTTATCAAGTTTTGCGTATCTTGCGGGATATCGTAAAACTCCGCGTGCATCTTGTGCTGCGTGATATCCTCGCTTTCCACGCCCTTAAACGTCCCAGCGCCCACATGCAGCGTGAGGTAGGCTATCTCGCGGTCCTTGGCTAGGCGCGCGATCATTTCGTCGCTAAAGTGCAAGCTCGCCGTCGGAGCCGCCACCGCGCCCTCGTTTTTGGCAAAGACGCTTTGATACCAGCTCTCGTCGTCTTTGGTGTCGCTTCGCTTGATATATGGCGGCAAAGGCACGTGGCCGATGCGGGACAATATATCGTAAAGCGCGGCCGTGTCCAAAAATTGGCCGTTTTGGCTAAATTTGACCGTGCGCGAGCCGTCGTCAAAGAGCTCGCAGACCTCGGTGGTCAAATTTTCGCCAAAATTTAAAACGCTGCCCGCGCGAACCTTGCCTTTTATATAGACGCTAAATTTACCGTCCGCTAGCGGAGAGTTTAGCAAAAGCTCCGTTTCGCCGCCGCTTTGTTTTTTGCCGAAAATTCGAGCCTTTACGACTTTGGTATCGTTAAAAATAATATCGCAAGGCGGTAAAATTTCAGGCAAATCACCGAATTTTTGATGAGAGATTTTTTCGCTGGCTCGCTCGTAAACTAGTAGCCTGGCGTCCTCTTTGGGAAAGGTTGGGAAATTTGCGATTAGCTCCGGCGGTAGCTCGTAATCGTAGGCGTCAAGCGAGTTTGGATTTA
>CAUQPE010000023.1:0-21381 GCA_963519915.1 uncultured Campylobacter sp.
CGTTTTTAAATTTAAAGCACGACGCGATATTTCGCTGTTGCCCGACCTGCGTCGGCTCGGTCAAATATTTTTGCAAACGCGGCCCAGACGGCGAGATAGAGCTAAGCCATGATGGCGAAGGTTTCGATGAAAGCTACTTTTCGCAGGAGGATTTTAGGCGTCTGTGCGGTATGAAATTTAAACTAGGCGGCGAAGTGTCGCCGTTTTACGGCTGCTTTAGCGAGCTTGATACGACCGTGGGCGGCTATCCGCAGTGGGTGCAGGACGCCGAGTATCTACTCTGTCCTAGTTGCGGCGGGACGATGAAACATCTAGCGCAGATTCCATTCGGCGAGCTGGTGCAGGGCGAGGGGGTCATATACGTCCAGATCTGCGAGAAATGCGAGGTTTTGGGCGGTTGTTTTCAGTGTACGTGAGGCAAATTAATTAGCTATAATGCGAGTAAAATTTGATTTAAGGAGAAAATATGGGGTTATTTAGTTTTGGTAAAAAAGCTGAAAAAGCGCAAATCCCAAGCACTTTTGCCGGCAGAGTGGATAAATTTTGGGCGGAATTTAGCGGCATGGTAGACGAGATCAAGGCCGATCTGGCGGCGGAGGAGTTTGAAAAGGCGATGCGAAAGACCGACGAGAAGCTTCGCATCTGCCTTGCCGAGCCCTATTTTATGACGGGGCTCGCGGGCGAGCGGCTCGATCTGGTGCTAACTCCCGAGGGTATGAGACATCGCCTATTTTGGCTAAGCTTCATCAAAAACGCTATGCCAAAGCAGCTTGAAGGTAGAATGCGCTGCACGCTCGGAAAGCCGCGTGCGCCGCGAGGTATCGGCGGAATCGAGATGTATGGTACCCGCGTAAGCGCCGAGGAGTCGATGATCTACGCGCAGTTTAACGAAAGCGATGTGGATATTAAAATTTACAACGAAAACCTAGCGGCTCTACTCGCGCAGGACGAGAGCAAGGCCTATAACCTTAGCTTTATCCTGCTTGACAATATGATCGGCGAAACGGCGATCATAAATACGCTAGGCGAGCTTGAGGTGCTGGCCGAGCCCGAAGAAAACGGCGTGCCGCTAAGCGAATTTGCCGATCTGATCGATGAGAAATTCGGTGAAAAAGCCGCGCGCGAACCGCTAAAGAATTTTTTCAGCTACGAGATGGAGCCGCGCAGTAGCGAGGTACGCGAGGACGTGATCGTAGGCACCACCTGCCTAACGGCCATCGTAAATCAGTACCTAAACGGCGAGCGCGACATCTACAACGAAGCCTTCGAGCTCGGTATCAAATTTTGCTTTCTCAGCATTGATAACGGCGGCGACATGCAGGCGGGCTTTGATCTGAGAAACAAGATCGAGGACGAGGAGCTAGAAAGCTGTGGCTCGTTTCTGGAGATAATCGGCGGCGCAACCGGGCAGAAGCGCGCATACATCGATCTCATCTGCTACGACGAGGAAAGGCTGAAAGAAAAGGTAAGCGAGCTTTGCAAAAAATATAGCGCAAATATACAAATCCACGACTTTAAGCGGTAAATTTAGCTACGGGCGTCAAATTTATTTTGGATTTGCGCGCCCACGCTATTTTTATTTTGGCGCTAAATTTTGCTTTTGATGCTGGTTGCGGCGGATTATTCCGACTATTTCTGCTAACTCAAAAGCAAAATTTAACAAACATCTCAGTACAAATAGCTCTAGCCCCCTTGTGCCCTAGCTATATTTTGAAATTTACAGCAGCAAGGCTTATTTGCCCACTCGCCTCAACGCAAATTTTTTAGATACTGGCACGCGCTAAATTCCCCGAGCTTGCAACCTCTATCGTAAAGTTCTTTGGCGGCGTTTTTATTCTTTTCTACGCCCATGCCCTTTTCGTACGCAAAGCCCAAATTTGCACAGGCTAGCGCGCTAGCACCCGAGCAAGCCCGAGTAAAAAGCAAAGCGGCCCTTTCGTAGTCTTTTTCTACGCCCTCGCCCTTAAAATAGCAAACCCCAAGATCGGCGCACGAGCCCACGTGTCCGCGCTCGCAAGAGGCCGCAAATATCTGCGCCGCCTTTGCCGCGTCCTTTTGCACGCCGCCTCCTATCGCGTAGCTTAAGCCAAGATTGTAGCACGCCGTTTCCTCGCCTAGCTCGCAGGCTTTAGCAAACAACTCATTCGTCTTTTTGCCGTCGGGATAGACGCCAAGCCCCTTGCCGTAGCTATACGCTAGGCTCGCGCATCCCTCGCCTACGTCTTTTTCGCAAGCTTTAGCAAAAAGCTCGTTTGCCTTTTTGTGATCCTGCGCCGCGCCCTGCCCGTTTTGATAAAGCAGCCCAAGATACACGCAGGCTTTGTCCGCGCCCAGCTCACAGGCTCTTTCATAGTATCGCACGGATTTCGTAAATACCTTATCAAATTCGTAAAAATACCCAAGCCCCGCGCAATACATCGCGTTTTTCTCGCCGCCTTCATCGCAGGCAAGCTCTAAGTTTTTAATCGCGACCGAGAGCCTTTTGCAAATCTCGTCGTTTCCCTTCTTGCACTCGTTGCTAAGATCGGCTAGCTCGCCGCCAAAAGCTACCGCCGCAAAAAATATGAGCGAAATCAAACGTCTCATAAACTCAAATTTCCTTTCAAATTTTATAAATTTACCGCCGTAAAGCGCCGAAACCGAAATGTCCGAAGTATAAATTTAAAAAGATTAAAATTCAAATTTAGCTAAAATCGCTATCAAAAAGGAGCTTAAAATGATTTTTGAAGACGAGCTGATTTTCATCGAGCGTGAAACAAGCGAGATACCGTGGGTAAAAATTTTTACCAAAACGCCGTTTAAGGAGCTAACCGACTGCGACGAAGCAACGCAAAAAAGAGTTTTTGAAGCGGTTTTAACGGCCGAAAAAGCAATGAGAAAATTTTATAATCCAACCAAAATAAACATCGCAAGCTTTGCAAACTACGTGCCGCGCGTGCATTTTCACGTGATGGCGAGGTTTGAGAGCGATAGCTTTTTCCCCGAACCGATGTGGGGCAAAAAGCAGCGCGAGGGCGAGCTAAATTTGCCTGATTTTGCCGAATTTTCTCAAATTTTGGCGCGCGAACTGGGTAAAGAGCGTGAATAAAAAAATACTTCTAACGCTCGCAATCATCGTACTAGCAGGCGTTTTAGCGGTCTATAAGGCGCGCTGGGACGAGCAGACGCAGACGGAAAATATCAAAAAATTTCTCGACTTTCAAACGCAAATTTTAAATAAAAATATCGAAGAAGAAAAACTCTCCGCGATGACGGTGGCGGCGCTACTAGCGCAAAACGAACACGTAAAAAAATGCATGAGCCAAAACGACCGCCGGATGTGTCTAGAGACGCTTGGCGAATTTACCAAAACGCTAAGCAAGGTGC
The DNA here is from genome assembly GCA_963519915.1 of uncultured Campylobacter sp. Taxonomy (GTDB): domain Bacteria; phylum Campylobacterota; class Campylobacteria; order Campylobacterales; family Campylobacteraceae; genus Campylobacter_A. The sequence continues at coordinate 3,367 of CAUQPE010000023.1, forward strand.
CGATTTACGAAAATGCCAAATTTCACATCCATACGCCTGAGATGAGGAGCTTTGCTAGGAGCTGGATACCGCTGTATAACGACGATCTAACGAGCTTTCGCCACCTGCTAGCCGAGGCTAAAAACGGCGTAGCCGCGGGCATCGAGGTCGGTCGAGCGGGAGTTTTCATTAGGTCGGTTGCGCCGATATTTGAGGATAAAAAGATGCTGGGCAGTATCGAGGTACTGCTTGATTTTAAGCATTTAAGCGACTTTTTCGCACAGCAAGGGCTCGGACTTTTCGTCCTACTCGACGCTAGCGCCGACTCTCCGTATCAAAACAGCAGCGACGAGGGCATCATCGAAGGCTTTCATTTCGTAAACAAGAGCTACGCAAATTTAAACGTCTTGCCGATGCTAAAGGATATAAAATTTAAAAGCGGCGGATTTTATCAGACGGATTCGCATGCCTTTACCGTCCAGCCTATGAACGACGCAAAGGGCGAGCGAGTGGGGTATTTCGTGATTTATTTTAACTCCGACTCAAAAGAGCGAAATTTAGCAAAACTCGGCGTTTGGTTTGACTAGTCAAGCAGGCTTTTCGAGTATGGCGAAAATTTATAGGTAAAGACGCTACCTTTGCCCAGTTCGCTTTTCACGCCGTACTCTACGCCGTTTTTCACGCAGATGCTTTGCACGATGTTTAGCCCTAGCCCAAAGCCGCCTTGCACGCCCTCGTCTCTAACGTAGCGTTTCCAAATTTTACTCGTGTCTTTTATGCCTTCGCCTTCGTCCTCGACTACGAGCACGATTTTGCCGCTTTTTTCAAAAAGGCGTAAATTTATTACTCCTCCCTCGCGGCTATATTTTACGGCGTTGCTTAGGTTGTTATCGATCAGCCTGCCCGCCTCTATCTTGCTCATAAAAATTTGCAAATTCGGCTCGACGAAGTCGTAAATTTTGATATTTTTCGCCATCGCGATACCTCGCATATACCGTGCTCGCTCGAGGCAAAATTCGCTCAAATTTAAAATCTCGGGCGGAAATAAAATATACCCGCGCTTGATGTAGTACTCGGTGTCCTCGTATGTAACTTGCATTTGCTTTAGGGCCGAGCGCATGCGGGTGACGTATTTGTTATCAAGACCCAGCATCTCAAGGTTTATGCCGATGATGCCCAGCGGCGTTTTTAGCTCGTGCATCGCGTCGTTAAAAAAGTTATTCATATATTTTTTAGCGTCTTTATACGGCTTTATACCGCTAACAAACGACAGATAAAGCGCGAAAAATACGACCACGAGCGCAAATGCTAGAGTTAGAGCCGTGACGAATAAAATCCTAGCCGCGTTTTGCTTTTTGGCTAGCACGAGATAATAAAACTCACCGTCCGCGCTAAAATAGGTCTTGTAAAAAAGATGGCCGTTTTCTTGGCGGGTGATAAATTTTAAATCGCTCGGGCGCGCGTCTAAATTTGAGACGACCTGCTTTTCTTTTAGATTAAAAATGCCGTATTTATAGGTGAGCGAAATAGGCAAAGTCTCGTTTTTATCGAGCGCTTTGCGGATTTTGCCCTCGTATTCTAGCAACTCGAACATATTTTTCGAGTATTCGTCTTTGGAGCTTAAATTTATGATCTCGTAGCTTTGAAATATAAACAAAGCCATGATGATAAAAGTGGCTAAGATAGGGATTTTAAGATTTTGAAACATCTATCTTATAGCCTAGTCCGCGCGATGATTTTATAAACTCGGGAGTCGTTTTTTGACGGATTTTTAGTATATGCATGCGTACGTCGGCGGGGTCGATCTCCTTGTCGTTCCATACCTCGGCGCGCAGCTGCTCGATGCCTACGAAGCTGTTTTTATGAAAGAGCAAGCACTCGATGATACCGAATTCTCTCGTGCTTAGCTCGACAGGCTCACCTTTAAATTTGAGCCGTTTTTTTGCTGTATCGAGGCTAAAGTTTTCATCGATCGCGATCAAGTTTTTATCGTCTCTGCCGTGATATTTTCGCATTAGCTCGTTTACTCTAAATTTGAGTTCGGCTAGCTCAAAGGGCTTTTTTAGATACTCGTTACAGCCCAGTTCGTATCCGACCGCCATATCATCTATATCCACGAGCGAGGTCATTATCATTATAGGCGTTTCACAGCCGATATCTTTGGCGTATTTTATCACCTCGTGCCCGCTGATGTGCGGGACCTTGATATCAAGGATCAGCAGGTGATAAAAGCCCGCCGCTATCTTATCGCAGGCGACCTTGCCGTCGGCAGCCTCATCGACCTCGTAGCCTAGGCTCTCTAGATATTAGCTAACGCTCTCACGATATACGAAGTCGTCTTCAAGCAGTAAAATTTTCATAAATTCTCCGAATTTTATCGCAATATTTTAAGACAGATGATAGCTAAAAATGATTTTGGATCGTCTGAATTTAAAAAGGCTCGGCGAGTTTACCGAGCCTAATGCGGTCAAATTTAACCTAAATTTCACGCACCCGTGAAAACTTGACCTGCATAAACGATGTAGTATCTTAGCATCACGACGCCGCAGATAACTACAAGAGAGTTTGCTATGATGTAGCCAACTCTATAAGCGTGATTTTTAAGAGCCGTTAGAGCTATGGTGATAGGCGTTAAAAGTCCGATACCCACGACGCCTATCCAAAAGATTAACGCGTATTGTCCAGTGCTTAGAGCTTGTTTTGCGGCAACCGCACTCGCTCCACCCTCGAAATATAGTCCCAAAAATAGTATCGCAATAAGCGGTATCTCGAAAAGTACGGCGCGCAAGTCCATAACCAAAAGATACTTCACGTTGTCTTCGTTAAGAAGGTGTTTGAAGCACAAAAGACCGACTAGGATGTTTGTCGCTACGCCCGAGCTAAAGCCTGATGTCAGGAATAAAATCGGCAGAATCGGCGTATTCCAAAGCGGAAGCTTCGTAATCGCGCTAAGCAAAAAGCCCGTATATATACCCACACCGATCGCAAGACCGAAAAGCGCCATCTCCACTATCTTTGAAAGCGGCGCGAAAGAGCGAATCAACCTAGAAATAGGACGTAAAATCGCTAGAATTTTATACTTTTCTATCTCTTCTTCAAAAATAATCACCGCAAAAAGATAAGCTAGCGGCGTATAAAGTAGCAATAACGCAACGCCGATAGACATAACCGAACCGAAGTTATACTTAATCAAAATCCAGTAAAAACTAAGCGGCTTGCCAAGATCAAGCACCAAAAGCGCACGGCCCACGGTGATCGTTATAGGAGCCACTAGAGCGCCCGCCTTTACCATCGCGTCCCAGATACTGCCGTCTTGTTTTTTGTGGTAGTTCCACTTTACAAGCAATGCGACCATCATCGCGCCTGCGGACAAACCCGCCAAAAATAGATAAACCGCTATCGGCCACGGCCAGTAAATTTCATTATATTGCGCTACGCTTCCCCACATATTATTCATGGCTTCCTCCTTTGCGGTTAGCTATCATAGCAAGCTTGGGTTTGGTTTTAAGCTCGGCTTTAGGATAGTAGTGAGCTTTGGTATTTAAAATTTTACTTACTTCGCTGTTTGGATCGTTTATGTCGCCAAACGCCAAAGCATCGGTCGGACAAACGTTCACGCACGCAGGCTGCTCGCCAATGCTCACTCTAGTCTCAAAGCAAAACGTACATTTGCCTATCTCGCCGGTTTTTGGCTCGACGTAGCGAGCGTCGTAAGGACAGGCCAGGATGCAGTATTTGCAAGATACGCAGGTAGAGTGATCTAGCAGTACTATGCCCTCCGCCGTCTGAAAGCTAGCTCCCGTAGGGCAAACGGTCACGCACGGAGCGTCCTCGCACATCACGCAACTGTGTCTGCTAAAATCGGTTTTTAAATTTGGAAATTTACCCTTTATCTGCGAATGGACTTGAAGTCTAAAAACGCCTCTAGGCACTTCGTTTTCGCTCCTGCAAGCCACCGAGCAAGCCTGGCAGCCTATGCAGAGATTTTCGTCGTGTATCATTCTATATGCTTTTTTCATCTTTTTTCCTTTACGCTTTTATTATCTTGACGCCGACGTTTCGTACCATCGTAGAGGCGACGGGACCGATCACGGTAGGATCTAGCAGCTTGCTTTGATTAGTTCCCGCGCCGTTCGTGCGCTTTAATCCCGCGCTTTCGTGACCAAAACCGTGATAGACGAAAAGCGTATCTTCCCTGATGCCTTCAGTCAGCATCACGCTTGCTTTTTCTTTTGCGGTTTTGCTTTGCAGGGTTATTTTGTCGCCGTCTTTTAGCCCGTATTTTTTCGCGGTATTAGGATGTATCCAGACGGGCGCGCTACTCATCAGGTCGTTTAAAAATTCGACGTTTTGCGTGTGTCCGTTGGTATGTATCGGCGTTTTGCCGCTCATTAGACAAAGCTCCTCGCCGAAAAATACGTCCATGCCCTCGGAATTTAGACAGCCGTACCCAGGAAACTGTTTTTCCACTTTTTCGCTAAAGAGCTCGATCTTGCCGCTATCGGTTTTAAATTTGACCTGCGACTCCATTAGCCCGTCGTCGCCCACGAACTGCTGCGCGTAAGGGAATTTTTTCGTAAATTCTTTTACGCTATCTTTTTCTCTAAACAAAATCCCCGGCACCTTCCACGTGACGTAGCCTTTTTTAACTAGCTCCGCTAACAGCTCGGCGTTGCCTTTTACTTGTTTGATTCTCCACTCGTCCATCGTATTTGCCGAGTATTGCTCGTCTATCTTCATCCTGCGAGCTAGTTCTCTAAAGATATCGTAGCCGTTTTTAGTATCGCCTACGGGATCGACTACTTTATTTCTTATCATATAGGCAGGTTTTTGACTCGACTTATCCTCGATGCCTTCGTCGCGCTCAAGGTAAGTACTCTCGGGCAGTATCACGTCCGCCCATATCGCAAAATCGCTCATATAGATATCCGAGCACACGATAAAATCAAGCTTTTTTAGGCTCTCTATCGTAGTTTCCGTGCCCGCGACGTTGATCGGGTGATTAAACCTTATGCTAAACCAGCCTTTTACGGGATAAGGCTTCTCGCTTAGTATGGCTTGCGGGATCTCCATCAAGACGCCGTGGCTTCTGCTGACGAATTTGTTTCGTCCGTCCTCGCCCGCAGCGTCTATTCTAGGCACTTTAGGTACTTTTATCGCGGCGTCCGGGTTTGTTATCTCGGGGATTAGCTCTTCGCCGATTAGTTTGTTATAAAATTTAGCCTTTTTACCGCCGAAGATTCCGCCCTTTTTCTCCCAGTTACCCATCATAGCATTTGCCGTCATTATCGCGCGAGTGCGGATGTATTCGGCTCTAGTCGTAGTGGTGTTGTGACCGAAGTCGATGATGACTTTAGGTGCAGCTTTCCAGATTTCGCCCGCGATACGCTCGACGGTTTTTGCAGGTATTCCCGTGATATTTTCTTGCCACTGCGCAGTGGTGTCTTTAGTCGCTTCTACGACTTTATCAAATCCAATCGTAAATTTCTCTATAAATTCTTTATCGTAGGTGCCGTTTTTGATCCACGTGTGGATGAGAGCTAAAACAAATGCAAGATCGGTGCCCGGTTTTACAGGTAGCCACTCGTCGGCTTTTGAGGCGACGACGCTAAAGCGCGGATCTAAAACCAGCAGCTTGGTATCTTCTTTCGCGGCCATTTTAGCTAGCTTTTTAGCGTCGGCGATGACGATGCCTTCAAAAAGATTGTGACCGAAATTTACGACGTATTTTGCGTTGCCGAAGTCTCTTTTTAGCTTCGCATCGCCATACATATGCTCGCAAACCATCTGATAGGTGATCGGACAACAGGAAAAATGAGAAAAGCAGTTTGGTGAACCGTACGCGCTGGCAAAGGTCGTCATCAGCTTGTGCGTTTGGCTTGATTTTGCCGTAAATACAAAGCTCTCGGGACCGTACTTTTCCTTGATTTCTAGCATTTTTTTAGCGACTAGGTCAAGCGCCTCGTCCCAGCCCGCCTCGCGCCATTTATTTTCGCCGCGCTCGCCTACTCTGATGAGCGGTTTTACGATGCGCTGCGGATCGTAGAGCTGATTGTGCCCGCTGCCGCCCCTTGCACACACGGAAGTCGCCGTGCCGCTTACTTTGCCGTTGCCTTGGATGAAGACGTTTTTGCCGTCCACGACCTTGGCCTCGATAGGACAGCGCGAGAAGAGCACATCTCGCAAAAACTATAAACGGTCTTATCGCCGCCTTCTAGCGCTTTGGCGCCGACTGCGCCTAAAGTACCGGGCGCGTAAGTCATCGCAAGCAAGCCCGTGGCGGTGGATGCTTTTAAGAAATTTCGCCTCGAAGTATCCATTTTTTCTCCCTTTTTGAAATAAATTTACCGAAATCTTAAATAATCAACGTAAATTATACGTAAATTTTTCGTATCAATATAAATTTTAATTGATAACGACTATTTCGTTTTTTAGGGGAAAAGCTTAAATTTAACTTCAAATTTGTCAAATTTACAAATATCAAATTTTAACAGATGATGATATTTGATCCGCCATTCACTTAAATTTATAACTTAAAAAGTATTCTTGCGATTTCCGTCAAAAATTATTTTAATTTTATTTGTATATAATTCGCGTATTTTTTCAAAAAGGCAAATTTAATGAAAAAGCAAATTTACATCATTCACGGCTATGACGCTTCGCCGCAAAGCCACTGGTTTTCTTGGTTTAAAGAAAAGATGCGCAGCCTTACCGAGGTGGAAATTTTAAAGATGCCAAACCCGCAAACACCGAAGCTAAACGAGTGGCTAGAAACGATGAAGCAAAACGTAAATTTGGGAGAGAATTCATTTATCATCGCTCACAGCCTAGGCACGATAACTAGCCTAAATTTTCTTAGCGGTTTTGCAAATTTGCCCAAATTTGGCGGTCTAGTCCTCATATCGCCGTTTGACGAGCCGATTAAGGAATTTGCTATATTAAATGAATTTTGCGAACCGCAAATCGACTACGAAAAGATAAAATCGGCGACGAATTTTATAAAAGTAATAGCCGCAAAAGACGACTATATCGTGCCTTGCGAGCTTAGTCTAAAGGTTGCGCTAAATTTAGGCGTAACGCCCGATATCTTTGAAAAAGGCGGACACTTTATGAGCGCGGACGGCTTTAACGAATTTGAGTTTATATTAAATTTATTTAAACTCAAAGACGAAAAATTATCATAAAATAATAACTAAAAAGTAAGATTATTTAAAAAAAATTACTATAATGTGCATTTTGATTTACTAAATTTATGTTCAAGGATATGTTTTGAGCGAGTTAAAATCCCTATTTTTCAGTATGACGTCGGCCGTCGTGCTACTTGTTATATTTGCCATCGGTAGCGGCGCAGCGACGATAATAGAAAGCTACTACGACACAAAAAGCGCATGGGCGGCGGTTTACGGAGCGAGTTGGTTCGCTTTAGTTCAGGTGCTTTTAGGTATAAATTTGGCTTACAATATTTTCAGATACAACCTTTTAAGAAAAGAAAAACTACCCGTTTTGATATTTCACGTTAGCTTTTTATTTATGCTTTTAGGCGCGGCGATGACGCGATATCTAGGCTTTGAGGGTAACATCCACATCAGAGAAAACGAAACCTCAAACGCGGTATTCGGATCCGTTTCTAGGATAGAAATCGCCGCCGAAAAAGACGGTCAAATTTACTCAAACTCGATCCCGAAACAAATCACTTCCATCGGCTCAAACGACTTTAACTTGCCGCTTGAAATCGCGGGCAAAAAAGCAAATTTAACCTTTGACGGATACTATAAAAAGGCCGAAACAGAGTACTACGAAGCGGAAAAAGGCGAGCCGCTAGTTAGGCTTGCAGTCTCAAGCCCGGACTCAAAAGAAGAAATAAGCCTGCAAGCCGGCGAAACTCGCGAGGTGGGCGGCGTTAGCTTTGCATTCGACGCGCAGCCGCTACTTGAAAATTTCGTCAAAATCGAGCTAAAAGAGGGCAAATTTTATATAACATCAAACCAAAATATCGGCTACTTTACGATGGCGACCAACGAAAAAGGCGAGTACGCGAAAGACCAAGCGACCGAGTTTTTACCGATGCAGCTCTATACGGTCACGGACGTAAATTTCGTTCCAAAATCGCTGCTAACCAAGGCGGCCAAGAGAGTCGTGAGCAAAAACGGCGAATACGACGCATTGGTGGCAAATTTGACGTTTGACGGGCAGACTCAGCAGCTCATGCTCTACGAAAACAGCTACATACCGGCTAAAGCTAAGATCGACGGCGTACTTTTTAACGTTTACTGGGGCTCAAAGATGGTCGAGCTTCCATTTTCTTTAAAACTTGAAGACTTCGAGCTTAAGCGCTATCCTGGATCAAATTCGCCGATGAGCTACTCTAGCGACGTCATCGTCGAGGACTCTAGGAGCGGAAACTACCCGTATAAAATTTATATGAACCACGTACTAGATCACGACGGATATAGATTTTTCCAAAGCAGCTACGACCAAGACGAGCTTGGCACCGTACTATCGGTAAACCGCGACCCGGGCAAGATTCCGACCTATGTCGGCTACTTTTTGCTGGGACTGGGACTATTTTTCAACGTCGTAAATCCTCGCTCGCGCTTTAGAAAACTAGCTAAAATGATAAACGAGGATGCCGTTAAAAAAGTCGCGAGCTTTGTGATAGTGGCCTGCTTTGTAGCATTTGCTCCAAGCAAAACCTACGCAGCCGATAACGCTAGAAACATCGATGCAAACCACGCAAAAGAGCTCTCTACGCTAATCATCCAAAGCGCCGACGGTAGGATGAAACCTTTTGACACCGTTGCAAGGGAAATTTTAAACAAGATCCACCGCAGCGATACGCTAGACGGCCTAAATGCAAACCAAGCCATACTTTCTATGATGATAAACGCTCCGTACTGGCGCGACGTGCCGATAATCTATGTCGGAAATAAAGAGCTAAAAAAACTAATCGGCATAGATGAAAAGGCCAAATACGCGAGCTACAACGACTTTTTTGAAAGCGACAAAGACGGTAAAATCACCTACAAACTCAACAAATTTGCCGAAGCCGCAAACCGCAAAACGCCGGGCGAGCGCGGTACGTTTGATAAAGACTTGCAAAAAGTGGACGAGCGCCTAAATATCCTTTATATGGTATTTATGGGCGAAATCTTTACTATGTTTCCAAAGATGGACGATCCGAACAACAAATGGTACGGTATAGCCTCAGCCATGATGTATCTTCCTAAAAACGAGAGCGAACCGATCGGCAGGATGCTAAGAAGCTATTTCACTAGCGTTGCCGAAGCTACAGAAAATAACAACTGGCGCCGAGCGAATCAAGCTCTAGCCGAGATAAAAACCTATCAACAAGAGCACGGCAAAGCGGTCATCCCGGGCGAAAAACGCGTCGAAATGGAGCTGTTTTTTAACGAGTATAAAATTTTCGAGTCGCTAACGCCGATATATCTTTTGGCTGGGTTTGGCCTTTTGTGCTTCGTGTTTGCTAAGATGGCAAGACCTAAACTAAATATCAAATGGCTATTTGGTATCGTTTACGGCGTAAATATCTTGGCATTTTTGCTGCATACTTTCGGCATCGGCATACGCTGGTATATCGCCGAGCACGCGCCGTGGAGCAACGCCTACGAATCGATGATTTACATCGCTTGGGCACTTAGCTTATCAGGCCTCGTGTTCTCGCGCCAAAGCCCGATAGCTATGGCGCTAACCTCGATTTTAGCGGGCGTTACGCTATTTGTCGCGCACCTTAGTTGGATGGATCCGCAGATCACCACTCTAGTGCCCGTACTTCAGAGCTACTGGCTAACGATCCACGTCTCGGTTATCACCGCTAGTTACGGATTTTTGGGGCTTTGCTCGCTGCTGGGTATGTTTACGCTCGCACTTTTCGCCCTGCAAGGCGGCAAGGAGCACAAAGAAATTTCGCGAAATATCCTAGAAGCCACGCGTATAAACGAGATGGCGATGATACTGGGTCTTAGCCTGCTTACGATGGGAAACTTCCTGGGCGGCGTTTGGGCGAACGAGAGTTGGGGTCGCTACTGGGGCTGGGATAGCAAGGAGACGTGGGCGCTGGTTTCTATTTTAGTTTATGCGGCGGTTTTACACATCAGATTTATCCCTAAGCTAAACAGCCAGTACGTATTTGCCGTTACTTCGATGTTTGCTTATTGGTCGATCATAATGACCTATTTTGGCGTAAACTTCTACCTAAGCGGCATGCACTCGTACGCTGCTGGCGAGCCGATACCGGTGCCGACTTTCGTATGGGTGGGCGCACTTTTGATGGTCTTGATAGCGGTTTTGGCGTACTTTAGAAAGCCCCATAAAACGGTAAAACTATAATGAATCAAACTACTATAGTAATAATTCTAGCGACGATTCTTTTGATGCTCGTCGCTTCCCTTATTTTTATGGCGGTTAAGCTAGGTAGCGACAAAATCGCAGCCAATAATGCAGCAAAAGAAGCCGCCAATCGAGGCGTTACGCTAGATGATTTGCTCGCCGTTGCAAGCGATCCAAGCACTAGCAAAAATAAGCTATTTGCCATCCTGAGGACGTTTTCTTCAAATTTTAGATTACCGCCCAAAAATGACGGCATAGCGCCCGAAGATGCAAAAGAATATTTAAATTTTATTCTAGCCATAGCTTCGCATAAAAACGCCGACGCCAAACTGATAGCTTTTATGACCAACGAGCTAAAAAAGAAAAATCCCGAATACGCAAGAGAGATCGACGCCTATGAACAAAAAGGCATGGCGCAAGCAAAAAAATAAACTTGCGCCGATTTCTTTTTCTTCAAACTTCACTATCCGTCGCTACGATTTAAAATAACCGCAAAAGTTTTCAAAAATAGATAAGTGAATAGCGAACGATTTGGTGGTAAAATTTACTGGATTTGATTTAACAAGCGCCCAAAAATCGCCGAACAACCCTACTTCACAAACGGCAACTCAAATTTAATCCACTCATAGTCGAGTCCTACTTTCGTCACAGCCTCATAGCAAATCGCGCTAAGAAGCCCCGCAAAAAGCCCTGCTAGCATATCATCGCCCATCACGCCGAGCCCGCCCTTAACGTCCCTATCGATGCGCCCTATCACAGAGGGTTTCCAGATATCAAAGAGCCTGAAAAAAACTACCGATAGAGCAAACTGCACCGCCGTAGCGCCGCTGATAGATATCGCCAGCCAAACGCCTGCAACCTCGTCTATCACGATGCTGCCGTGATCGTGCACGCCGGTTTTAGCCTCATAGTCGTCAATAATCTTTATGCTATACAAAAAAAGACAAATCGAAACCAAAAATAGCGTTGAAGCGGGTAAGATCGTCAAAATCCCAAACGCCGCGACCGCACCAGCTATAGAACCCACTGTGCCAGGAGCTTTAGGGCTTAGGCCGGCGCCAAAAAACGTTAAAAATAACCTTTGCATAATTTTCCTTGAAATCAAATTTAAATCATCATCGGCGCATTTTTGCTCGCCGATTTTTAGTGCGATTTTAGCAAATTTAGCTTGCAAATTTCAAAATTAAGACGCCAAATTTGCGGATTTCGGATATTTTCAAATTTGACGGCAAAATGCGTTAAATTTATTAGATTTTACAATTGCAAATTTCAATCCGTACTTTCGGCAATCAAATTTAAAATTTCAAAACTACAATACAAATTCGCCGTAGCACCGTTAATATCGTCAAATTTGACGCTAGCCGCAGTACGATGCATTGCACCAAATAAGCCGCAGTTCCGCCTCGTGTAGTAAATACAGAGCTCCAAATTTTAGAGTTTTCACGGTGCGGGTCTAGGCGAGTAAAATTTGCAAATTTGAACGTAAAAGCCAAGATAAGGTACCGCAAAGATTATAAGCTCGCAATGCCAACACAAAGTGGCTGTGCGATAAATTTTAGCAACAATAAAACGCGTATTTTGCCGAGTCAAATTTTACTCTACCCTACTTCGCACTACACATTTACGGCTCTTGCAAAGCGACCTTAAGCGCAGCAAAACTACGCAAAAACACCCAAAACAAGCCGCGATAGAAAAAGCGTCGTACGTTTACACTAAATAGGCAAAAAGCGCCGAACAAACAACGCATGCATACAGCAATAAACGATACTTCGACGCAGAAAAAGCCAAAAGCAAATTTAAGTCAGCGACGTCGTCTGATAAAGCTTCATCAAATTTTCGTAAAACTCCCTCTCCGTCTGCTTTTCGAGCAGTCCGTTGCTAGGAAAAAGATCGTCGCAAAGCTTCTGGATATTTTCAAATCGGTTCGGAAAAAGCTCACTCAGTATCATCGCCGAGATGTCGCGCCGCATGAGGATCGCAGGCGGCAAGATGCCCGCTAGCAGCAAGGTTTTTAGCGTCTGGGCGTGGTATTTGATATGGTGATGTTGGCCGTGCGGGCAGGTCTTGGTGCTAACTAGCGTCTTGCACTCGTCGCAGTAGACGAGCTCGGGCAGCACGACGATATCTAAATTTAGATCGTTTTTGTAGCGTTCTAGTACCGTGTGAGCGACGTTGTGATCGTAAAACATCCCGATACCCGCGTGATTTTGCCCGACTATGAGCTTATGCGCGCCTAGCCTATGCGCCGCGATGCACTCTAGCGTAGGATTTAGGTGCGAGCTAAAGAGGTTTGAGTTCTCAAAAGGCACGATGATCAGGCGGTTTTTGGGGACGTAGTTTTGGATGAAGTATTCTAGCACGCTTTTTTTGAGAGAAAAGCTCATCATCTCGTCCGCGCCGTGGCTTTTTAGTAAAAATAGCAACACCAGATCAGAGCTATCTATCGTCATCCTGATGAGGCGCTCGTGCGCGCGGTTAAAGGGTTCCGCGGTTAGCATGATCGCCGAGATTTTGCGGACGTTTTGCTCTCTTTTGACCTCTTCGATAAGTTTTCTTACTTCAGCTAGCTTGTCGTCGTAGATTTTTATCTCGCCGCTTACGGCCAGTTCGCCGCTTTGGCTTTGCTGTGCGGGCGCGGCTTCGTTAGCACGAAAGATATTTTGCGAGCTTTTCTCGGCGTTAAATTTAAAAACCTCGCCGACCTCGATATACCCCACAACCTTGCCGCCGTTGATAAGCTCGATATGATCGCCCTTTGAGGCGTTTTTTATCGTTTCTTGGTTGCGCTTGCCGTGCGGAGCGAAGACGAAAGTATATGGCATCGGCTCGCCGGCTAAAAAGCCCGTCTCGTAGATCTCGTTCGCTTCTTTTTCGTTCATCAGGCGGTTAAATTTACTAAAAATTTGATTTTCTATGAGATCAAGCGCGCCGAAAGCCTCGTCGTTTATCCAAACGGCGTTATTTTTTCTTGACGACGTCATATTTTTTCCTCTTTTCCCAAAGCGATTTGCGCGAGATGCCTAGCTTTTTGCTAAGCTCGGTGTCGGGGTATTTGTCCTGGTAGTTTACGATGATGTGCTTGATGTAGTCGTCGATCGTCAAAATTTCGTCGATTTGGAAATTTTTCTCGTCGCTTGCGATGTTTAGCGTCTCCATCGGCGCTTCTTCGTTCGGATTGGTCGAGCTTGCGATGAGCTTGCGTTTGGCGGCGAGAGATACGATCTGATTTTTGGCCTCTTGGCGTAAAATTTGAAAATTTGAAAAATATAAAAGCGTGCGCGGATTTGCCGCGGCTACGGCTTCTACGTCGATGCCTGGCTCTAGCGGGACGTATTTGAAGCTCAAATTTAGCGCCTTTGCGTACTCAAAAACAAAGTTATCGGCATTTATCATTTTATTGCATTTGATGAGAAGCGGCAGTTTTATGCGCTTAAAGTCGAAATTTAGCGCCGAAACCGCCTTAAAATGATAGTTTAAGTAGTCCTGATAGGTTTTTATAAATGTTTGCAGACGCCTAAACTCCTCGAAATGCTTGATCTTTCGCACCAGCTCCTCGATCATAAACGGCTTTTGTATGTAGTCGCTCGCACCCGCTTTTATCGGGATCGAGACGGTGTCGTTACTGATATAGGTGATGAGCAGGATGACGACGGAGTCTTTAAATTTTTGTATGATTTTTGGCGTCTCGTCGCCTGCAAAAGCGCTAGAGAGCAACACCACGTCAAAGTGCACGTCCTTGCCGCCCTCTTTTGCCTTCTGCTCGGGCTCGCTTTTCATCGCCTCCGCCGCGCTCCTTGCGATCTCGCACTCGTAGCCTAGATTTTCCAGCTTTGATGCGATGCTTTGGGCTAGGTAGATTTCGTTTTCTATTATCAAAACTCTCATTTTTTTACTTTCGTCGTTTTATTTTTGCGTCCAGTCGTAATTTTTTAGACTCGCCGACGCCGTAGCGGCTATGCCCTCGCCTCGCCCGGTAAAGCCTAGCTTCTCGGTCGTCGTGGCCTTTACGTTTATGCGGCTCGGGGTTAAATTTAACGCATTTGCGATGTTTATTTCCATCGCAGATTTAAATTTGCTAAGCTTTGGTCGCTCGGCTATGACGGTGACATCGGCATTAATAAGCTCAAATCCGACGCTTTGAACGAGCCTATATGCTTCTTTTAGTAACATAGCTGAGTCTGCCCCCTTAAATTTATCGTCGGTATCTGGGAAATGCTCGCCTATATCGCCCAGACCGGCGGCTCCCAGTATCGCGTCGATGAGCGCGTGGATAGCTACGTCGCCGTCGGAGTGAGCCTTTAAATTTCGCTCAAAAGGGATTTTCTCGCCGCCGATTGTTACGAAACTTCCCTCTTTTTTCTCCTCTTCAAAGGCATGCACGTCAAAGCCGTTGCCCAAGTAAATTTCGCTTGAGGGCGCGCTAAGGCCGCGAATTTTAGAAAGGTCGTCTTTAAATGTGATTTTTCTAGCGTTTTCATCGCCCTGCACGTACCAAATTTTACCGCCCGCAGCGGCTATTGCCGAGCTATCGTCGGTGTAAATTTGACCCGATTCAAGCGCGCTTTTTAGCATTGCCGTGCGCGAGAGTTGCGGCGTCTGGATGAGCTTGATCTGCTCTCTATCGACGGCCTGGGGGCCTAGATAAACGGTATCTGGCACTTTTAGCGCAGGCACGACGCAGTCGGCGTTTTGGATGCCGCCTATGATGCGCGAGAAAAGCTCGGCGCTAATCATCGGACGAGCGATGTCGCTAACCAAAACATACTCGCTCTGAACGAGTTTAAGAGCGTTTTTTAGGCTCTCTTGACGAGTCGCGCCGCCTTTTACGAAGCGATACGTTGGGGCAAATTTGCTCATATATTTTTCCTCGTTTGAGGCGATGATTATCTCTTTAAAAGCGTAGTGCGAGCTTAAATTTTTAGCCGCAAAGAGCCATAGCGGATCGCCTCCGACGCGCAACCACTGCTTTTTAACGGGCATTTCAAAACGGCTAGAGCTTCCGGCTCCGAGCATTATCAGCGTAACGTCTAGCAAAATTTCTCCTTTGGCGAAGTGTTACGATATTATACATCCCAAAAGCTTGTTTTTATCTTTTTTGAGTAAGATTAGAACCAAAATTTTAAGGAGCGAAACATGAAAGAATTTCGGGTCAAATTTGACTCCGCCGACAAAACTCCGACGCAGATGTACTACGCTAAAAAGGGTGTTATAACGCCCGAGATGAACTACGTAGCGCAAGCTGAAATGCTAGATCCCGAGCTCGTTAGAAGCGAGGTCGCCACGGGCAAGATGATAATCCCTGCAAACATCCATCACGCAAATTTGCTCCCGATGGCGATCGGCAAGGAGGCCAAAACCAAAATCAACGCAAATATCGGCAACTCAAGCCTAAGTAGCGATATCTGCACCGAGCTTGAAAAGCTGCAAATTTGCCTAAAATACGGCGCCGATACGGTCATGGATCTAAGCACGGGCGGCGATCTAGATGCCATTAGAAGTGCTATAATCGCAAACTCCACCGTCCCCATAGGCACCGTGCCGATGTATCAGATCATCCACGACATAAAAGAAGTGGAAAATTTGACTGCAAACGACATCATAGAAACACTCGAAAAACAGGCGCGCCAAGGCGTTAGCTACTTTACTATACATGCGGGCTTTTTACTCAAATTTATGCCGCTGGTCGCAAAACGCAAGATGGGTATCGTTAGCCGCGGCGGCAGCCTAACTGCTAGCTGGATGATGCATCATCATAAGGAAAACCCGTTTTACGAGGCATTTGACGATATTTTAGAAATTTGCGCCGCTCACGACGTCGCGCTATCTTTAGGCGATGGGCTGCGTCCTGGCTGCCTATACGACGCGACTGATGAAGCTCAGCTTAGCGAGCTGCGGGTTTTAGGCGAGCTAACGCTACGCGCATGGGAGAAAAACGTGCAGGTGATGATCGAGGGGCCGGGTCATATTCCTTTAAACCAAATAGAGTATAATATGAAAATCGAACGCGAGCTGTGCCACGGCGCGCCTTTTTACGTGCTAGGGCCGCTACCTACGGACATCGGCGCGGGGTACGATCACATCACTTCGGCTATCGGCGGGACGATGGCGGCCTTTTACGGAGCCTCGATGCTGTGCTACGTGACGCCTAAAGAGCACCTTGGTTTGCCAAACGCAAACGATGTGAGAGAAGGTATCGTAGCGCATAAGATCGCCGCTCACGCAGCCGACGTCGCGCTAGGCAAAGCAGGCGCGATAGAGCGCGATCACGCGATGAGCGACGCTAGATACGCTTTTGACTGGAACAGGCAGTTTGAGCTGAGTCTAGATCCCGAGAGGGCGCGTGAGCTACACGATGAAAGCTTGCCGCAAGAGACGTTTAAAAAGGCGGAATTTTGCTCGATGTGCGGGCCTAAATTTTGCGCGTATAAAATTTCAAAAAATCTAATGAAGGAGAAAAATGTTAAGTAAAGAGGAAGTCTTAAATAGACTAAAAGGCGTGATATATCCGGGCTTTGAGAAAGATATCGTGAGCTTTGGATTCGTAAAAAACGTCGAAATCGGCGATAAAATTTTAATCGAGGTCGAGATCGTAAGCTCAAATCCCGACGTAGCAAACGAGCTGCGAACCGACATAAAGCGCGTGATGGGCTCAAACGAGTGCGTCATCAATATCATCCAACCAAAAATCCCCGAGGAAAAAAGCAACAGCCAAAGCGGTAAAAACATCGCTCCGCAGATCAAAAATTTCGTAATGGTAAGCTCGGGCAAAGGCGGCGTGGGTAAGAGCACTACGACGCTAAATTTAGCTATCTCGATGGCAAAACTAGGCAAAAAAGTAGGCATCCTAGACGCCGATATCTACGGTCCAAACATCCCTAGAATGCTCGGCGAAGTAGGCACGCAGCCTCAAGTCGTCGGCAACAAGCTAAAACCGATCCTAACTCACGGCGTGGAGATGATGAGTATGGGCGTGCTAATGGAAGAAGGCATGAGCCTCATCTGGCGCGGCTCGATGATAATGAAAGCTATCGAGCAGCTGCTAAAAGACGTATTTTGGAGCGAGCTGGACGTGCTGTTTCTGGATATGCCTCCGGGAACGGGCGACGCGCAGCTAACCCTAGCTCAAAGCGTGCCTGTGACGGCCGGCGTGTGCGTCACGACGCCGCAAGTAGTGGCGCTTGATGATAGCAAAAGAGCACTTGATATGTTTGAAAAGCTTCACATCCCGATCGCCGGCGTGATAGAAAACATGAGCGGATTTATCTGCCCTGAAAGCGGCAAGGAGTATGATATATTCGGCAAAGGCACGACCGAAGAAGTGGCAAAAGCCTACGGTACCGAAGTGCTGGCCGAAATCCCTATCGAGCCTGCCGTTAGAGTCGGCGGCGACAGCGGCAAGCCGGTGAGCTTTTACGAGCCAAACTCCGTCACGGCTAAACGCTACGAAAAAGCGGCGGCTAGGCTGTGGGAGATAATCGAAAATATCAACAATGACGGCGGCGCAGACAACTCGTCTATCCAGCCCGTGATGGACGGCAAGAGCGCTTGCTCGAAGTAAAATTTAAAATCTAAAGCCCGAATTTACTCAAATTTGGGCTTTAACTCTCGCAAATTTACAATTTTAGGAGAAGGACAATGAAAGCGATCGTAACGGTGATCGGTAAGGACAAGGTTGGCATTGTAGCGGGC
>CAUQPE010000024.1:0-21005 GCA_963519915.1 uncultured Campylobacter sp.
AGCTACTGCCGTACGATCCAAAAAAGAGTACGGAAGTCAAATTTAGCTTTAAAGATATCGATCTAGTTGACGTGACGCCTTATAGCGGACAGTTTTTGGGCTACAAGATAGAAAAAGGCAAGCTAAATTTGACCCTAAACTACGATGTTAAGGACTCTAAGCTAAACGGTAGCAACGTCGTAAATCTAGACACGCTAACGCTTGGCGAAAAGGTCGAGTCTAAAGATGCAGTAAATTTGCCGCTATCGCTTGCTATCTCGATCCTGAGCGATCAAAACAATCAGATAAACATCGATCTGCCGGTGACGGGCGATCTAAACGACCCAGACTTTAAATACGGCGGCATCGTCTGGGAAGCCGTAAAGAAGCTATTTGCAGACATCACGCTGGCCCCGTTTAGATTTTTGGGTAATATGCTCGGGCTAAGTAGCAAGGATCTAAACACTATCGACTTTATGCCTGCAAATGCCGAGCTCATAGTATCCGAGCAGGCTAAGATAGCCGACTTTATCAAGCTAACTACGGCAAAGCCTAAGATGAAGCTAAGCATCACTCCAGCCTACTCGGACGTGGACGTAACGGCTCTAAAAAATGCGAAACTAAACGAAAAAATAAGCCAAACGATGAATCAAACCGGTAAAGACTACGCAGGAGCGCTCGCATCGCTAGCTCCAAAAGAAAAAAGTACCGACGAAAAGGCGCTGAGAGAAGCTGCGCTAAAGGGTATCGAGGTGAAAAAAGAGCAGCTGCTGGAACTCGCTAACGCAAGAGCTCAGGCTATCAAGGCTGCCCTAGCGCAGGCGGGACTGACAGAGGATAGGATGATCGTTAAAAAGCCTGAAAAAACGGACGTCAAGCAGGGCGAATACTCAAGCGTGATGATGGGCGTGGCGAACTAAATTTGCGTAGCTGCGGCCTTTGTCGTATGGTTTTGCTTGATTTTGAGTGCGCAATCGTTTATCTGCTTTGCTTACACCAAAAGCATCTTGCGGATAAATTTGCAAATTTGACTCGCCCAGACCCACACCTTGAAAATGCTAAATTTGATTTAGTCAAATTTGACGCCAAGCTCTAGCAAAGCTTCAATTGCACGTTTTCAGGATTGCAGTTTTTAAGGCCAAATTTAACGCGAGATAAATTTGCGATATTTTAAAGCTAGAGGTAAAATTTGTCTCAAAAATAGCTGCGCCACGGCAGTCGGGGCTGCAAAATTTTTAAAAAGATTATTTCGTCGGCAGCCCGAGTTAGCGCGCTAAAAACTGAAATTTGAGCCGACAAAAGATAAAATTTATCCATAAAAATCTACGAATTTAAGTTTTAGTTCGGTAAAATTAGTAAAAACTTTACAAAGGTTAATCGTTATGAGAGGTTACAAAATCTTTTCGGGCACCGCAAATCCGGCGTTTTCAAAGAAAATTTCGCACTATTTATCGCTTCCGCTTAGCGAAGCTACGATCAAGCGCTTTAGCGACGGCGAGATCAGCGTGCAGATCGGCGAGAGCGTACGCGGCAAGGATATTTTCATCGTCCAGCCCACCTGTGCGCCTGCAAACGTAAATTTGATGGAGCTTTTGATCCTAACCGACGCCCTTAAGCGCAGCTCGGCTAGCTCGATAACGGCGGTGGTGCCGTATTTCGGCTATGCGCGCCAAGACCGCAAGGCTGCTCCCCGCGTGCCTATCACGGCAAAGCTCGTGGCAAATATGATGCAAACGGCGGGCATCGACCGCGTCGTCACGATTGACCTTCACGCGGGCCAAATTCAGGGTTTTTTTGATATCCCCGTCGATAACCTCTACGGCTCGATCATCTTTAACGACCATATCAAAAATAAAAATCTCAAAAATCCTATCATCGCCAGCCCCGATATCGGCGGCGTCGCACGCGCTAGAAGCGTCGCAAAAGCCCTAAATCTCGATATCGTCATCGTCGATAAACGCCGCGAAAAAGCCAACGAAAGCGAAGTAATGAATGTAATCGGCGACGTGGCGGGCAAGGACGTGATACTAGTCGATGATATGATCGACACGGGCGGTACGATAGTAAAGGCGGCAAAAGTCTTTAAAGAGCGCGGTGCAACCTCTGTAATAGCGTGCTGCACGCATGCGGTGCTCTCGGGCAAAGCCTACGAAAACCTAGCAGATAGCGCGCTAGATGAGCTAGTGGTAACCGACACGATACCGCTACGCGAGGAAAACGAGAAGATAAAAGTTCTCAGCGTCGCTCCGATTTTTGGCGAAGTGATCAGACGCGTGTATCATAACGAAAGCGTAAATTCGCTATTTGATTGATTTTAGGCGGCGCTTTTGCCGCTATTTTTGATTAAAATACCCCTTGACGGCGCATGCGACGAGTTTTCGCCGTTTTTAAATTTATACCTATTTTTAAGCGTCAAATTTAACTCTCTATTTACGACTCTCAATTTATACCAAAATCATTCACGCCGTAAAGATGCGGGTCATGCCGATCAAATTTAACTGCGTCAAATTTACCCAAAAAAGACTGAAATTAAACGTAACTTTTCATGTTTTTTTCACGGAGTGAAAAGTGAAATAATTTATATTATTTTGGTTAATTTTGTAATCTTAAATTTAATCTCTAAAGCCCTTAAGATCGGCATTTATCGCTAAAATAGACCTTAAATTTATATAGCTTTAAATTTGAGGAAATTTTGAAATAAAACTTAATGATAAAGGCGAAATTTAAAAGTTATTCACATACGGCGGAGTGACAAAATTTGGTGTAAAATTTAAAAAGCGAGCCGGAAAGCCAGGCTCGCAAAAAGCCTCAGTGCGTGCCCTTGTGCAGGAAATAAAGTCCCAAGCAAAGCGCCAAAATCGAGGCGGCGAGATAGGTCATCTCAAGCGGCGTGGTGAAATTTGCGTGCAAAACGCGCTGGAAAAAATTAACGATAAGAACCATGATGATGACTTTGCCCAGTTTATCCTTGAGCTCGTCTAGCGAGTGTACCTCGAGGACTTTGCTCTGCTTAGACTTTTTAAGCTCCTCGATCTCGGAGATAAACAGCTCGTAAATGCCGAAGCTAAAGATGTAAAGCACCAGCGCCATGAGGTAGAGGTCGATCGCGCCCACGATCTCGCCGACGACTTCTGAGTGGAAGTTCTCCGGGTGAAAATCGCCGAAAAAGTAGTGATAGACGTCGATAAAAACCCTGCCAACGTCGTAGCTTGCTATGACAAACAGTACGATGGCTCCAAGCAAACCGAATACTACCGGAAATAGCGTGAAGGCGTTGCTAAAGAGCAGGATTTTTTCAAAAGCTCTACGCATTAATTTCCTTTGTTTAAAAATAAAACGCGTATTTTATAATATTTTCCTTAAAGATTAGGCTCATAAACTAGCAAAGATAACCGGAGCTAAAAAGTAAAAATTTAATCGTATTCTTCATAAATATCTCTTTTTTCTTCCACTTCCGCTTCTTTTGTATACTGCTCGGCAAACTTGCGCATAGCTGCTGCAAATCTAGTAAAACCTTCCGCATCAAGGTCTTCGGCTTTTTCTTGATTCTGCTTAGCAAGCTCTCGCTCTTCCCGCCCGTAAGTAAAAGTATGTATTCCGCGTCGATTAAAAAGTGTGAGCGTGAATTCGGGGCGTATTTTGTCGGCATCCCGCTCATCTAAAATATCGGCCACGGCCTTATGTATCCAAAGCCCGCCCGGATCAGCAGGCGCGTAGGTTAAACTTTGTCCGATATAGTGCCTAGCAACTCCTATATGCCCCGTCTCTTCGGTGATCCTTTTGGCTTCTTTGACCCACTCTTTAAATGCATTTTCGTCGAATTTTCCATCTTCTTTAACTCCCGGACAATGTTTCCATTCATATAAAATATCGTGGGCATTTTGGGCCAGATAGCGTTTAATTTCATCTATTTCTTTAGTATTGTCGCTTTTGCCGTACTCGGATCGAAAGACAAGAGCAATCATGTCGGCAAAGAATTGCGGATCAGAAGCTAGTTTTTCTCGATTGCTGTAGGGGATTCTTCTGTAGAAAATCTTTTTAGCCAAGAAAAGAACCTAGATTCAATTTTAAGCAGTATGTCTTGATCTATAGTTTTTGATTTTTGAAGACGCTTAATTAGCTCAACTACATCATAGGTCACATAGCTATAGTTGGTGAGTTCTTGCATGCCACTTTCGCTATTAAGAACAGAGATAAGTGAACGAACCGCTAAGGCTTCATTAATTTCGGCTTTATTTGTCCTGTGAGCAGCGCAGATGACGGCTGCACCTTCGCGCCCATACGTAAGCAATTTTTCGGTTGCTCCATTTAGATCGCTGCCTGATTCATAAGGATTAACTCTAATATTTTTCCAGTACAAACCCTCGCTGTTTTCTCCTAAATATTTAGAAACCGTTTCCCATACCTCTTCATTGAAAGGTAAAAGTAACAGAAATTTAGCGCGTTGCTCTAAAGACCAATCTTTTTGCATAATCATATCAACCCAATTAATGCCGATTTTATAAAATTTGATCCGTGCATACCCGCTTAAAACCTGCTTTTCAACTTCATCATTTGAATCAAGAAATGTTGGCAATAGTTCATTTTCAATCAAATCATATTCTATTTCGCCCAAAGCTCGACCTACATCAAACGGCGAAGCTACTTTTTTGGCAAAATTTATGTAGCTCATCAAACCTCCGCTGTCCAAAATTTCTTTTATAGCGGAATTGCGTTTTTTAGCGAGCCTTTCCATCTGTGTATCACAGTCACCATCTCCGTCCAACAACTCAAAAACTACGCCATTAAATAAATAACGATATTTTATTTCCGGCGAAGATGGCGCAAGACTATCGGCTAAGTTTTCGATTTTGCAAAGTTCTTCTTCGGGTAATGCCCAGTTAGTATCAGAAAATTTTCTATGGCGACGCACAATCTCATCAAGTTTTTCCCAAACTAAATCGCGCTTTTCTTCGGGCAAATTTATTATGCTATCTGACAAGCAATAATCAAGAATAAAATCGTATGCATTTTTGGGTAAATTTGAAAGCCTTTCTATAAGCTCGATAAATTTATCCACGTCTTCTTTTGCCAAATCAATCACAAGTTCGGACAGCGCGGTAATTTGCTCCAAATATTCATATTGAAATACGCCATCCTTCCAATCTAAAGGTATAAAATCTCGCCAAATAGGACGGTAGTTTCCGCTTGTAGTGTGGCAACCTTCCGGAAGCAACTCTAGCAGCAGGGACCATCCGATTTTGGGTTGATTTTTTATCACGGCTTTGATCGCCGCTTTTCTTTTATCAAATTTTGCGGCAGTTTGCACATGCCAAGGTAAAAATATATTCACAAGCGATCTTATAGGACGATTTGCCCAAGATCCGCCGGGATCGATAGAGGCAAGATCCGCCAAGACAACCGCTACTCTTGATAAATAATCAGGAGACCATGCTAACCCTTCAAGAGCCCATAACAGGCCGCACATATAATTACGACCTTCGATTCCGCCTCCTTCTTGTTCAAATATTTCATGAAAAGGGGAATTCGAAATATCAACTAATGCCGACTCTACAGCATCAAGAAATTCGCTGGGCGCCGCCTCTGCCAAAAGCGGCAGGCAAGCATCTATACTCGCCCATCGTTCCCAATCCGCCCCATCAAGCAATGTGCGCACAATAAAATTTACAGTGTTTAAAGCCTCATTGCAAGAGCAGTTACTAAGCGCTTGAGGGCGACTACCCATCAAAGCAAGCGTTTGAGAAATTCCTTTTCTAATATTTTGCGAATAGTTTAATTGTTTTCCATAAATGCTAGCGGCGTATCGTTCTTCCTTTGGCAGATCAAGCGCTGGATCCCTTTCTTCTAAAACTGAAATCGCTATATTTTTAAAGCGAGCTAGATCATCATTTGAGATCAAGTCTCCAAGGGCATCCCACGCCTCATCACGAGAAATAACTTTCCATTTTCCCTCTATCAAAGTAAGCGGAGAGTCTGGACGCAGAGCATCAACTATAAATTTTTCCATCCATTCTTTATAACTTTTGCCGATAAATTTTTCTATAATTTTAACGTCCGCTTCGTTTCTCTCGTCCCAACGACCTATTAAGCAGGCTTTTGCCAATTCGCGAACAGTATTTCGTTTCGCATACGACGGCGCAGCGACTCCTACGAGATATCTCATAAGTGCAGATAGCCTCCTATTTCCTATTTTAGCAAATTCATCTGCAAGAACATCTGGGAACTGCGCTTTCGTCAGTATCTCTTTGATCTGATATGATGGAGGACTTTTAAGGTCTATAACATCGTCATTGCCGTTTGATGAGGCATCGCAAAACGGCACGATCACTCCATGCCCTTTTTCTATGGCTAACGCAAGTAAATTTTGTTGTTCATCATCCAAGCCTAGCCTTGGGCTAGCAACCAATACATGTGATCGTCGCAACTCGGATATCGCTTGCCATGTATCTTTATCTTTTATAAAAAGACACCTATCTGCATATTTTTGCGCCTTTTCTTTTTCAAGCGTCATAAGGTAAGCCGCTACAAAATCATCTACATCGTTTTCACTCTCAGCAATAATAAAAAGCTTTTTGGCTTTGCCCAAAAAGATACTCTCAAGCGCACTACAAGCTTTATCGCGAGAAGAGATAAAAAGCTCGGGCGGAAGAGCCAGCCCATTAAATTGCGACTGGATCAAGTTGGAATTTTCAAATTTAGATTGAGTTAAATTCCAGTGCTCAAGCGGCGTTATAACACCGCTTAAATTTGACAAAATTCCTATTTTAGCAGCTATCCACCTACCAATAGCGGGAAATTCTCTAAGCCAATCCGCTAGCTTTACTCCATCTATTATTATAATTCGTTTCCATCCTGTATTTTGCTGCCTTTTGATCCAAGCCCTCTGTTTTGGCTCATCCCAACCATTTGCTTCGGCCGAACGCGGAGTAGCGAAGACGAAAGTGGAATTTGCCCGCTCTTCATCGCTTAACTCTTCGGTTCTTTTTTGAAAGTCGCTACTTGCTTTTTCTTGAGGATCTTTTCCGGTGCCTATTTCCCAATAGGATTTCCCTGAAGGAACAAATTCCAAAAATCCGGTCTTGCAATCTACAACGCCGTCCATACCGGGTTGATTTACGGCATCGCCGTAAGGTATGCGACATTCGCTTATATCGGATACAGATTGTTTGATAAGCAGATAAACAAGCTCCGGAATTATTCCCTGGCTTTCACGCATATCTGCGTATCGTGCCAAATCGTTAGGAGTTATAATGCTTGTATATTTCATGATTCAAGTATCCTTTTTTTGATAGCATTTTATATACTTTTAGCTTTATTTCACAAAATTTACTTTCTAAAATTTTTAAGTAAATTGTGCTTTAATATGGTATAGTAATTTTAAGACCTATTTGTAACTGTTTATCGTAAAGATGCGGGTAAATGTATATGTGAAATTTACAAAAGATCGTGTGCAGATCAAAAAATTAATACGACAAAAACACGGTTTTATTTTCTAAAATAATCAAAATTTAGCCTGAAAATCCAAGCTTTGCAAGGCTTTGACAAGAGGGCTAAAAACTAGCCCTCCGTGCAAAAACCTATACTAAATTTATACTAAAGCAAGAAAAACGTAAATTAAGACAAAATTTAGCCGAATCTACGCCAAATCAAAGCTTAAATTCGACAAATTTAACAAAATGCGGGCTACTCCTGCATCTCTATCCATTTTTGCGCGATTCTTACGGCATTTGTCGCCGCTCCCACGCGGATCTGATCGGCGCTGCACCATAGGTGCAGGACGTTTTTGCGGTAGTTATCCGTGCGGATGCGTCCGACGTAGGTCTCGTTGGTGTCGCTTGAGATGCTCGGCATCGGGTATTTTTTCGCTGCGGGCTCGTCCACGACTACGATGCTAGGCGCCTTGCACAGGACTTCGCGAGCGGCAGCAGCATCCACGTCTTTATCAAAATGAATCGTGATAGCCTCTGAGTGGCTGCGAAGCACCGGCACGCGCACGCAGGTCGCGCTCACTTCCATATTTTTGTGGAGGATTTTTTGGGTCTCGTTGACCATTTTCATCTCCTCTTTCGTGTAGTCGTTGTCCAAAAATACGTCGATGTGCGGGATGACGTTAAAGGCTAGCTGGTGCGCGAAGACTTTCGGCTCGCACTCATCGAGCTTAAACTCGAAAAACTTCTGCAGTTGCGTGACTAGCTCCTCCATGCCCTCTTTGCCCGCGCCAGAAGCCGCCTGATAGGTTGAGACGTCCACGCGGTTGATGCCGTACGCGTCGTCTAGCGGTTTTAAAATTTGCACCATTTGGATGGTTGAGCAGTTTGGATTGGCGATGATGCCGCGGTTTTTCCACTGCATGATATCCTGTGGGTTGCACTCGGGCACGACCAATGGCACGTCCGCATCCATCCTAAAGTGGCTGGTGTTATCGATCACGACGGCGCCGCTGGCGGCTGCAAATTTGGCATATTTTTCGGATACCGATCCGCCCGCGCTAAAAAATGCTATGTCGATCTCGTGCTCGTCAAAAACGGTCTCGGTAAGCTCCACTACTTTGTAGTTTTTGCCTTTAAACTCTATTTGGGTGCCCGCGCTTTTCGCGCTTGCTAGCGGTAGTAGCTCGCCCACCGGGAAATCCACCTCCTCCATAACGCGGAAAAGCTCCTCTCCGACTGCGCCGGTTGCGCCTACGACGGCAACGTTAAATTTTCTCATTTTTGGCTCCTTTTTATTTTTGGCTTTTTATTTTTCGGTTGACAAAGCCGCCCTGCGACCAACCCCATCGGTTGGATCCCGCACTAAAGACTTGTCCGACTTTGCGGACCAAGTTTAGGTTTTACTTCTCGGTCGGCAAAGCCGCCCTGCGACAAGCCTATTTGGCTTGACACAACGTTAAAGATTTATCGGGCTTCACGGACTAAATTTAGGTTTTCGACATAAAGTTAATCGCAACCGCTCTTGCCCATTAAATTTAACTCAAATTTGCGGTCAAATTTAACTTCTTTCAGATTCAAATTTACCGTCCAAATTTGACGAGTCGTACGCCGCGTTTTCAGCGTCGCCGTCTCGTCCGACTAAATTTAAACTAAAATTCTGCTTATTTTACTCGCGTAAAGCTTAAATTTAAGCTATTTTCTGCTGCGAGCCTGTAAAAAAAGATCGCCTGGTTGTATTTCCTCGCCTTCGCTAAGAATCGCCGCTCGCTGCACGACGGAGATAAGCTCGCGGATATTGCCCGGAAAATCGTAGTTTTCTAGCTCTTTTACCGCCGCTTTGGAAAAGCTTTTTGCGCCGAGATTAAACTCCTCGCAGCTTTGCCTTAAAAATCGTTCGGCGATAGGCAAGATCTCCTCTTTGCGCTCTCTTAGCGGCGGGATGGCGACTGGCACGGTGTTTAGGCGGTAGAACAGATCCTCTCTAAATTTACCCTCGCTAATCATCGCGGGCAGGTTTGCGTTCGTCGCGGATACGATGCGAACGTCGATTTTGACGCTTTTTGTAGCGCCAAGGCGCGTGATCTCGCGCTCCTGGATCGCGCGCAGGAGTTTTGGCTGCAAATTTAGCGGCATCTCGCCGATCTCGTCTAGAAACAGGGTGCCGCCGCTTGCTAGCTCAAATTGCCCTTTTTTCATTGCCGAAGCGTCAGTAAATGCGCCCTTTTCAAAGCCGAAAAGCTCGCTTTCTATCAAATTTTCTGGGATCGCGGCCATGTTTATCGCGATAAACGGGCCGTCCTTGCGCGGCGAGTTTTTGTGGATAAATTTAGCAAACAGCTCCTTGCCCACGCCGCTCTCGCCCATTAGCATCGCCGAGGCGTCCGTTTTTGCGACGCGCGAGGCTAAATTTAGCGCGTTAGCAAGCGCGGGCGAGCTAGCGACGAAATCGGTCAAATCAGCCTGTAAATTTGACCCGCTTTGCGCAGCTTTTAGGCTCGCAGCAGGCAGTTTACGGCGTAAAATTTCGACCCTTTTTATCGCCTCGTACAGCGTTTGCGCGTCAAAAGGCTTCGTTAGAAAATCCTTGACACCAAGGCGCACGCTCTCGATGGCTTTGTTTAGCGTCGCGTTGCCCGTCATTATGATGACGTCAAATTTGCCCTCCAGACGCTTGATGAACTCCAGCCCGTCCATCTGCGGCATATTGATATCGGTGATGATGAGATCGACGTCCTCGCCCATTTTTTTAAGCGCCTCGACCGCGCTTTTGTAGCTTTTGATTTTTAAATCGTCATATTCGCCAAGCGCGATCTCTAGGGACTTGCGCATATTTATGTCGTCTTCTACTATTACGATGTTCATCTTTTACTCTTTGTTTTTAAATACGCTTATGATAGCCGAAGAGGGCTTAAATTTCACCGTAAAACGCACGGGAAACAGCGTGAGGTCGGTTGCGGAGTTCATGTTTTTGTTGCGCTGGACGAAGCGGTCTTCGACCTTAAATTTGTAAGGCAAAAAGCACTCGAAAAGCTCGTTTTTATGCAAATTTAAAAATTCCAGCGAGCTTTGGGCGGGCTGCTTTGGGGCGTCTATTTCGCATAGATACTCATACTCTAGCTCGCTTAGAACCATCGCTTTTGAAAGCGCGATATCGTCGTAAACTACGGTGTGATTTTTAGTAGAGATTTTGGCCCAGAGGATAAACTCCTCCGAGCCGTAAAGAAGCGCCGTAGCGGCAATCAGTAAGCAAAAATTTCTTGCCACTTGTTTTGGTCTATTTTCATTTCCATTCTGACGCGGTAGAGCCCGTCTTTAAAGTCGTGCTCGACGATGGAAGCGTTTTTGATGAGGCCTGCTACTTGAGCCGTGATAGTGGAGTCTCTAAGCATCGCGTCTCTAACCGTATCTTTGGAGTTTATCTTGACTCCGTAGAGTTTCTCGGCTAGCTGCCTGTGCGCATCCGCGATGGCCGCGCGTTTAGCTAGTGCTAGAGACTGGGCGTGAGAGACGGTGTTGGTCGGAGCGATACCCTCGCCCACGGCGCCAAATACCGCATCGGCCGGTTCGATATCGTATATCATCTTTTCTTGTTTCATCACGCTTCTGATGTCTTCTTTATCGACCTTTTGGATGACAATGTCTTGCTTTGCCGATGTTGCGTCGTCGGAGGCAAAAGGGTTGTTAAACGAGCAACCGCTCGTCAAAAATACTACTGCGCCTAAAACCGCGAATGTAATTTTTTTCATTCTTGAACCTTTAAATTTAGTTGTTTTTTTGTTTGCAAATTTACTAGCAAATTGTATTCCAAAAACACTAAATTCATTCTAAATTTTCTAGCGTCTCTTCGCCGCTCTCATCCTCGCCATCATCGGCTTTTGGACACTTGGCGATACTGACTACGTCGTCGCCGTCCACGTTTACGACGATGACGCCGCTAGTGTTACGGCCGGCTTTGCGGATGCTTTGCATATCGACGCGAATCATCTTGCCGCTTGAGGTTAGAGCCATCAGATCTTGTTCGTCATCGACCATTACGACGCCGATTAGATCGCCGGTACGATTCGTTAGCTTCATGCAGATTACGCCCTTTCCGCCGCGATTTGTTAGGCGGTATTCTTCTGCGGTAGTACGCTTGCCGATACCTTTTTGAGATATGCTTAGCACCTCTTGATCGTTGTTTTCGATGACGGCAGCGCCAACGACCTCGTCGCCGGCTTCTTTAAATTTGATACCCGTCACGCCGCGAGCCGTTCTGCCCATCTGGCGGACTTTGCTGAGTTTGAATTTGAGGCACATGCCCTTTTTGGTTACGATAAATAGCATTTTTTCGCTATCGTCGCTTCCTTCGGCTGCGTTTTCGTCGTTTTCTTCGCTATTTTCCTCGTCGATCTGAGCTTCTATCGCCTCTATCTCGTTTATCTCGGTCTCTACGCCAAGCTCGTCGATTAGATTTATCGGCTCTTCCTCGCCTTCTACGATGAGAGCGGTCACTAGCTCGTCGTTCTCGTCCAGGTTAATAGCGCGCACGCCGATAGAGCGGATGTTTTTAAATTCGCTCAAATTCGTGCGTTTTACGATGCCGTTTTTAGTGAAAAACGCGAGCGATTTGCTTTCGGCAAAATCAGTCGTCGGGATGATCGCCTTGATCTTTTCGTCAGGCTGTAGCTGGATGAGATTTACTACCGCTTTGCCTTTTGCGGTGCGGCTTCCTTCAGGGATCTTATAGACTTTTAGCCAGTATAGCTGTCCGCGGTCGGTTACGAACATCAGCGTATCGTGAGTGTTGCTCGTAAAGAAGCTCTCTATGAAGTCGTCATCGTACGTAGTTACGGCGACTTTGCCCTTGCCGCCGCGTTTTTGCTTCTCGTACTGCTTGCTCGGCACGCGCTTGATGTAGCCTCGGTGCGTGATGGTTACGACCATATTTTCGTTAGGGATGAGGTCCTCGATGTCGATATCGTCGTAGTCGTCCACGATCTCGGTGATGCGGGGCACTTTAAATTTATTTTTTATCTCAAGCAGCTCGTCTTTGATTAGTTTTTCTAGCAAGGTTTCGCTCTTTAAAATTTCATCTAGGCGCGCGATCTCGGCCATTAGCTCGGCTAGCTCGGCTTCTAGTTTTTCGCGCTCAAGACCAGTTAGCTTGCTTAGTCTCATATCCAGGATCGCGTTTGCTTGCAGCTCGCTAAGGCCAAATTTTGCCACTAGTCCCTCGCGAGCGCTCGGCGTGTCGGCGCTATTTTTGATGAGCTCGATCACCTCGTCGATATTATCCAGCGCGATCTTTAGACCCTCTAAAATATGCGCTCTAGCGCGAGCTTTTTCCAGGTCGAATATCGTGCGGCGGATGATGACGGTTTTTCTGTGATTTAAAAATAGCTTCAAAAGCTCGATTAGGTTAAATACCTTCGGCTCTTTGTTGTTTATCGCAAGCATTATGACGCCGAACGTACTCTCCATCGTCGTGGATTTAAAGAGATTGTTTAGCACGATGTCGCTCATCGCGTCGCGTTTTAGCTCGATGACGACGCGGATGCCGTCTTTATCGGACTCGTCGCGCACTTCGCTGATGCCTTCGATCTGTTTTTCTTTAACCAGCTCGGCGATTTGCTCGATGAGGCGGGCTTTGTTCGTCTGATACGGTAGCTCGTCTACCACGATGACGTCTTTGTTCGGCTTTTTTTCGATGTGGGTTTTGGCGCGTAGTTTCACGCGGCCGCGTCCCGTGCGGTAGGCCTCGATGATGCCTTTTTTGCCAAATATTATCCCGCCAGTTGGGAAATCCGGCCCTTTTATATACCCCATCACCTCTTCTAGCGTCGCGTTTTTGTTTTCGAGCACGAGCAAAAGTCCGTCTATTAGCTCGTCGAGACTGTGCGGCGGGATATTCGTCGCCATACCGACGGCGATACCACTAGAGCCGTTTAGTAGCAAATTCGGCACGCGGCTAGGTAGGACGTCGGGCTCGGTCTCTCTGTCGTCGTAGTTTGGGATAAAGTCAACCGTGTCTTTTTCGATATCGCGTAAGATTTCTTCGGTGAGATTAGTCATCCTAGCTTCGGTATAACGCATCGCCGCTGCGCCGTCGCCGTCGATGGAGCCGAAGTTTCCTTGGCCGTCGACCGCCGGATAGCGCATGGAAAATTTCTGCGCCATACGCACGAGCGCGTCGTAAACGGCCGTGTCGCCGTGCGGGTGGTACTTACCGATGACGTCGCCCACGATACGCGCGGATTTCATATACGGGCTGCGACTGCCGACTCCTAGGTTGTTCATAGCGTATAGGATACGTCTGTGAACGGGCTTTAGGCCGTCTCTAGCGTCAGGCAGGGCGCGACCGACGATGACGCTCATCGAGTAGTCGAGGTAGCTCGTTTTTATCGACTCTTCGATATCGACGGCTTGGATGTCTTGATTTTGATTGAGTAGATTTTCTTCCATTTTTATCCTTAAAATTTACTGTTGGATTTTAGCTTAAATTTGATAAAAACTTGCTAAATAAATGCGCTTCGTCGCCGTCAGGCTTGGTAAAATTCATCCGAATTCGAGGCGTTTGGATTAATTTGTTCGCGGGCTTAAATTTGCACCTTAAATTTGACTTTGAGTGGATTAAATTTGCACCTTAAATTTTCTTTTTATGGCGTAAAATTTGATAAATTTATCCGTCCGAGCTCTTGATTATCTTAAATTTGATCGCAGAGTAAATGAAAGCAAAAACGCA
Organism: uncultured Campylobacter sp.; assembly: GCA_963519915.1. Taxonomy (GTDB): domain Bacteria; phylum Campylobacterota; class Campylobacteria; order Campylobacterales; family Campylobacteraceae; genus Campylobacter_A. Next base: position 14,131 of record CAUQPE010000024.1, read on the forward strand.
GGCCGCGGGAAGTAATTGCATGAGCGCCGCGACTCCCATCTCGCCGCCGTCAATCAAGACTGCATAAAACGGGATAAAACCGGCCGTAAAAAAGTAAAATTTAGCAAAATTTGACATTTTGACGGCCTTGTTTTTAAGACCGTAAATTTTAAATCTCAAAAAGCCCAGTGCCGTCATCGCAGCCGCTAGCAAAACCGCTCCGAGCACCGCCAGATTGTAATCTGCACCGTAAAGAATCCCGCTTGAAAATAGGGCGAAAAATGCTACCGAGAAATAAAACGGATGCCCGAAAATCATAATGAAAATAAATAAGAAATTTAAAATTTTGCTCTCGCGTTTGTATCGCCAAACGGCGACGTCTGCAGTGACCGCCACTCCGAGCGCCAAAGCCGAAAAAAGTAAAACATTTATCAAAATTTAATACCTCGCATCCGCAAGCGTCAGCGCGAAAAGCACCTCGCAACCTGATTTTTCTAGCGTCCGTCTGGCTTCGTCTATCGTCGTGCCCGTCGTCACGATATCATCTATCAAGATAACTGGGAATTTAGGCGTTTTTAAGAGCTTAAAATTTCGCGGATTTTTTAGGCGAAAGGCGAGGTCTTTGCCGTGATAGCTGACGTTTGAGTCCGCGTGCAAGCAGGCGTAAAGCGGGCGAATTTCCGCGCTTTTTAACGCGCGAGCTAGGATCGCCGTATGCGAGTAGCCGCTAGCCGTTTTGTCGTCGATCGGCACGGCGTGTACTGGCGAGCCGAAGCTAAATTTGCGTGCAAAAATCTTAAAACTCAAATTTGCAAGCGCGCCGTAGACGAAAGAGCCGTGAAATAGGTGCTTTGAGTGGAGTAAATTTTTAACTTCGGAGTAGTCAAAAAAGCTGTAAATTTTAAAATCGCCGTCCAAAACGCGCGTCCTTGCGGGCGAGGAGAGCAGGTGATCTTTGCAAATTTGACAGATCACGCCCAGACTCAGATGCCCGCAGTTAGCGCATCTCATCAGCTTTTTAGGATCTGGATCGCCGCGCGTTTTACGATGTCTTGTAGTAGCTCGTCAAAAAAGCTCTTAAACGCGCCGCTCGTGTGAATCGGGGCAAATTTGGTCTGCTCCTGCGAGACGTTTTTGGTGATAGTTTGATCGCCTCTGTGCACCGTTATCGCAAGCTTTGCCGAGCCTTTTAGGTTGTCGGTGGAGTAGCCGCTTAGATTTGCTTTAAGCTCGACGATCCTCACGTCCACGACGATATCGCCAAAGTCGCTCAAATTTGCTCCTAGGCGCTTAAGTTCGGCGCTAAGACCGTCTTGCAGCCAGCCCTCGATGCTGTTTTGTAGCGTGACGTACTCTTTGACGTCACCGTTGCTGCCCGTGATAGTGGCGACTATGCTTTTGTTGGCGCGAGCGTCCTCGATGCTATTTATGCGGATATTTTTTTGGTAGCCCATCTGGTTTGAAGTTGATTGGTACGGGGTTAAATTTAACACCGAACTGCGCTGCGAACATCCGCTCATGACCGCGGCAAAAAGCGCGGCGGCAATGGCGTAAAAAGCTAGTTTTTTCATACTTTTTCCTTTATAGTTTTGATATCTCTTCGGCGGCTTTGTTGGCGGCTTGTTTAACCAGAAGGTAGACGTAGAGATTAAAATCCTCCGTATCCTCGGCCTCAAGCTTGCGCACGTCTTGTCTGGTGGAGATGTTTAGCACGCGGGTTTTGTTTATGTTTTTGACTCCTAATTTGCCTTTCAACGCCGCGCTTAGATACTGCGACGGCTCGCTATAAGACGCCGCGTAGTCGGTAAATGCAAAATCCACGCGGTAGGTGTACGGCGAGGTCTGGCTATCCACGACCATGATTCCGCGGTTTAGCAGCTCGTCTTGTAAGAAAAGATGAAAAAGCCTCTCTAAACGCTCTTTTGGATATAGCATTTTTGCGCCGTTTTTGGAGATAAATTTTATGCCGCTATCCGCTGCTCTTTCGTCGGCTATTTTGTGGATATAGACTTTTTTGATAGCCGCGTTCGTGTCGATCCTGCTTTGAGCGATGCAGCATTTTATCGCGACGTCGCTGGTGTAGTCCGTACCGTTTATCTTGATATCCTGACCGCCGCTAGCGCATGAGGAGCAGTCTGCTTTGATACGCATTACTTCTTTGTAGCCTTTGGCGTTGCCGTCGCTAGCTTGAGCGACCTCCGGCGAGCTCTCAAAAAGCCCAAAACATCCCGCAAAAAGGAACGCTGCAAATAAAAGTATAAAATTTTTCATAAAAATCCTTTCATAAATTTTACATCGCGCAAGCAAAATTCTATCCAAATTTGAGATGAATTTCCAAATTTGCGTAAAATTTGGGGGAAATTGGAAATTCGTATAAATTTTATTAAATTTGATTTTTTAAATTTTAAAAGCGGATATAGCGTCAAATTTGGCATTTTTGCGGCGCGGGTCTGGGCGAGTCAAATTTGCAAATTTGACCGTGAGACAATAAAAAGCAGCTGCGAGCGCAGTAAAAACGCTCGCAAAACGCCGCTAGTCTATCTTTAAAACGCTTAAAAACGCCTCTTGCGGCAAATTTACCTTGCCGATAGCTTTCATGCGCTTTTTACCCTCTTTTTGCTTTTCGAGCAGCTTGCGCTTACGCGTGATGTCGCCGCCGTAGCACTTGGCGGTTACGTTTTTGCCCATAGATTTCACCGTTTCGCGAGCGATGATTTTGTTGCCGATGCTGGCTTGTATTGCGACCTCAAAGAGTTGGCGCGGCACGATCTCTTTCATCGCTTTTACGAAGTCGCGCCCTTTGGACTGGGCTTTACTTTCGGGCACGATGATGGAGAGCGCGTCCACGGTCTCGCCCGCGACTTTGATATCAAGCTTCACCAGGTCGCCCACGCGGTAGTCGCTAGGCTCGTAGTCAAAGCTCGCGTAGCCTTTGGTGCTCGATTTTAGCTTGTCGTAAAAGTCCATCACGATCTCGTTCATCGGGATGTCGTACTCGAGCAGCACGCGCTCGGGCGTAATGTAGTCCATCTTGGTTTGCACGGCGCGGCGGTTGTTTAGTAGCGTGATGATGTTGCCCAAAAACTCGCTTGGAGTGATGATGGTGGACTTGACGTAGGGCTCTTTGACGTGCTCGATTTTATTGACCGGCGGGAGCTGGCTAGGGTTTTGGATACGTAAAATTTGACCGTCGGTTTGCACGACTTCGTAGGTGACGGTCGGAGCCGTGGCGATGAGGTCGAGGCCAAATTCGCGCTCCAAGCGCTCCTTGATAACCTCCATGTGCAGTAGTCCCAAAAAGCCGACGCGAAAGCCAAATCCTAGTGCGACCGAGGTTTCTGGCTCGTAGCTGATCGAGCTGTCGTTTAGCTTTAGTTTATCCAGGGCGTCGCGTAGGTCCTCAAATTTATCCGTTTCGATCGGGTAAAGTCCCGCAAATACGAACGGTTTAGCTCGCTCAAAGCCGCCGACGGGCTCTTTAACGGGATTACGAGCTAGCGTGATCGTGTCGCCCACCTGCACGTCGCTCACGTTTTTTAGTCCGAGCACCACGATGCCGACCTCGCCCGCGCCCAAATTTGCCGTTTTTATCGGAGCGATAGGGTTTGGATACATGAGGTCTAGCACGATGTGTTTTTTGCCCGTGCCCATGACTAGGATTTCGTCGTTTTTCTTTAGCTCGCCGTCATAGACGCGAACGAGCGCCAGCGCGCCTAGGTAGTTGTCAAACCAGCTGTCGTAGATGAGCGTTTTTAGCGGTTTTTCCGCCTCTCCGCCAGGAGCCGGGATGCGCGTGATGATGGCTTCCAGTAGATCTTTGATACCGATGCCGCTTTTAGCGCTAACCTCGATCGCTCCGCTACAGTCAAGCCCTATAACGTGCTCGATCTCGTTTTTTACGCGAGCGGGATCGGCGGCTGGGAGGTCGATTTTGTTTATGACGGGGATGATTTCAAGGTTGTTTTCTAGCGCGATATAGACGTTTGCGATGGTCTGCGCCTCTACGCCCTGAGAAGCGTCCACGACAAGTAGCGCGCCCTCGCAGCTAGCTAGCGAGCGGCTTACCTCGTAGCTAAAATCCACGTGGCCAGGAGTGTCGATCAAATTTAGGACGAAATTTTCGCCGTCTAGCGCGTAGTTTAGGCGCACGGACTGAGCCTTGATCGTGATGCCGCGCTCTTTTTCGATGTCCATGGTGTCCATGATTTGCGAGCTCATTTCGCGGTCGCTTACGGCGCCGCACTCCTGGATCAGGCGGTCTGCGAGAGTGGATTTGCCGTGGTCGATATGAGCGATGATGCTAAAATTTCTGATGTTTTTCATGACGTCCCTAGTTAAATTTTGCGCGATTGTATAAAAATTTTCGTTAAAGTAGAGTAAATTTATGTTTTATTAAGTTGGCAGGCTCAAATTTAACGGGCGGCGGTTTGCGGCGGCGGGGGATTTGGGGTAAATTTGACGCGGGTTTTGCCCGTAAAATTTAACGTAAATTTTGAAATTTTTCACGTGCGCCGCAGATAACCACGCAGAGCGAATATAAAAAACAGATATATGCCGCAAGCGGGACAAAAGCGAAAAATCCCGAAGCATAAACTAGAGCGTTTAGCCCGTATGTCGCATTTGTGAGTGCGGGTATATGATATGTCCAAAGCTCAGGCTTTTCAAAAGGAGTGTCGATAGCGTTGAAATACAAAGCCAAATTTAGCGCTAGCAGTAACAAAAATATATAATTCTTTTTTATAAAAGGAAAAGCGGCGCAAACCAAGACTACCGCGAAATTTAGCGCGATAAGAGAAATCATATAGCTACCGCCCGCAAAGGCGTAAAGAAGGCCTAAAATCACGATTAATACATCTTTTTTCATATCTAAACTACCACCTTTTTTAGCTCTTTCAGATTTTTCATAGCGCATAAATTTTGATTTATTTGCCCGCTAAATTTTCGCCCAAATTTAATGACTATGCCCCAAATGCCCGCCCGCGCCATTTGATCTTACTTCGCAGATTAGCTCGTCAGCGCATTCGTTCTCGCTGCTCTCAACCTGCAGCGTCGTGTGCGTGATGCCCAGATGCTCCATTTCGTGTGATATTTCGCGCAAGATCCGCTCCGCTTCGCGCACGCTTAGCTCGCCGCTGACCACCACGTGAGCCGTGAGCGCGTTTGCGCCGCTTGTTATGCTCCAGACATGTAGGTCGTGCACCGAGATCACACCTTCCACGCCCCTGATCTGCGCGACGAGCGCGTCTAGGCTCACGCCCTTTGGCGAGCCCTCCATCAGGATGTTTAGGCTCTCTTTTAGCACGCCCCAGCCGCTTTTTACGATGAGCGCGGCCACGAGCAAGCTAGCCGCCGCGTCCGCCCAGCCCCAGCCAAAGCACATCATCGCCAAAGCCGCCGCGATCGCGCCCACCGAGCCCAGGGCGTCACCCAGCACGTGCAGGTAGGCGCCGCGCATATTGACGTTTTCTCTCACGTCGCCGCCGCGCAGCATGTATAGCGCCACGACGATGTTTACGGCAAGACCCAGCGTGCTGATGGCGAGCATGCCAGTGGTGGCTACTTCGGGCGGGTTTTGCAGGCGCCGCGCCGCCTCGATGACGATAAAAACGGCGATGACAATGAGCGTGACGGCGTTTATCGTCGCGGCTAAAATTTCGATCCGCCTGTAGCCGAAGGTCTTTTGCAGATTGCCCTTGCGTTCGCCGAATTTAAACGCAAATAGCGAAAGTCCGAGTGCTGCGGCGTCTGATAGCATATGTCCGGCGTCGGAGAGCAGGGCGAGCGAGTTCGTCGCGAAACCGCCCGCGACCTCGACCAGCATAAAAGCGGAGATTATAAGGAAGGAATTTCTCAAAACGACCTTGTTTGACGTGTGCGAATGCGCGCAGTGGGCGTGATTTTCGTGCATTTTGACCTCGCTTTTGGGCAAATTTTAGTTAAATTATACCTTAAAAAAGCGCTTAAATTTTATCTATATCGCCTTCTAGCTCGATGTTTACGCGCTTGCCGATGTCTTTTAGTTTGCTAAACTCCTCTATCAGCCTCGGCGCGTCATCAAGGCTGATCGCAAACGTCCAAAGATAGGTGAGCACCGAGTAGATTTGGCCCGCGGTTGCCTGCTTGTGTGATAGCAAAAATATCGCCAAGCTAAAAATCGCCGCCGCGCTCGCACCGATGATAAAAAAGCTCATCGCCTCTCTGTTTGAGATGCGGATACGAAGCTTTGAAATTACGTCGTAGTGGCGCTTTAGCGTGCGCTCATCGCCTACGCTTATGCGTCCTGCCTCGCGCTCTAGCTGGTTGTTTAGCTTGAGATACAAGCGGTCGTTTTTGGCGATGTATTTGGGTAGCAAAACTCCAAAAACCGCGAGCAGGGCAAAAACAGCTAAACCCACGTAGAACTCGATAAATAAAAGCATGATCGCCGAGCCGAAAATCGATACGACCGAGGTAAAAAACACGGGAAAATGCTGCTCGAAAAAATCCACGAATTCGCGAGATAAATTTGCTCTTGCGATTACGGCGCTTTCGTCTTTTGCGGCTCTTTTTTCGTTCATTATCACGCTTACGGCAAGTCCTGCATATATCCTAGTAAATACCTGCGTATCCACGCGCCGCCTAATCGAGCCCAGCCCCCAGCCCACGAATACCATGCACGAGTAGCTAAGCGCCAAAATCGTGTCGCCTGCTACGATGGCGTTTATGGCGATGCCGGCTAGTACGGGATAGATGAGAAATAGCCCGTTTTCTGCCAAAACCAAACTAAACGTCAAGAACAGCTTTTTAAAATTTTTCTTTGCGATGAGCGTTAGCGTCTTAAATGCGCTATTTTGCATAAAAATCCTTCGGTTAAAATCGCGCGGATTTTAGCTGATTTTAAAATTCGCGTCAAATTT
>CAUQPE010000025.1:0-20634 GCA_963519915.1 uncultured Campylobacter sp.
CATCGCCCGCATCCTGCGTTCGCACGATGAGGCTCTTTGGCAAGATAAATTTCTCGATCACTTCGCACTCTTTGGCCCTCATCTCGCCAGCGTCGTTTTCGTGATCGTAGCCCAGCACGTGAAGCAGCCCGTGCGTGAAAAGTAGCGCCGTTTCATCATCCTCGCTGTGCCCTAGCTCGGCGGCTTTGACAGCGACTAGCTCGGTGTTTATCACGATACAGCCAAGCGGCGCGTGCAGCTGCATCTCAAGCGGGAAGCTCAGCACGTCCGTAGTCTCGTAGATGCCGCGCTGGCGGACGTTTATCCCCTTCATCTCCTCGGCGTCAACAAAGCTTAGCTCCACCTCGCCCGCGGTCAAATAGTCGCAAATTTGATCCAAAATCCTCGGATAATCGTCCTCGCAAAGTATCATTTTTGGCTTTCCTTTAGTAAAATTTGAGTATGATTTTAGCGAAAAATCGGGTTAAATTTGCTGATATGGGCGGTTTGGTCGCATGATTTTATCCGCTCAAGCAGAGTGCCGAACATGTAGCACGAAAATTATTCTTTTCGCTTCGCTCAAAGCAATTTTCGGCGGCAATGCTTTCGCAGATAAATTTATGCGACCGGTGTTTAAAAAATTAAAGGCAATAGCAAACATTAAATTTTAATGTAAAACGCGAAGTATTTTTGTGTTTAGACGAGACGGATTTAAATTTTACGATAGGAGCTACCTAGTCGGTAGTGACCGAGTAAAATTTAAATCCAACGAAGTATAAACCAAAAAGACGAGCAAGCAAGAAAAGGATAAAAATGGTAAAGAAAGCGGTTTGCATAATGAGCGGCGGCATGGACAGCACTCTCTGCGCCGTCCTCGCCAAACGCGCAGGCTACGAGATCATCGCGCTGCATTTTGACTACGGGCAGCGCACGATGAAGCGCGAAAAGCTGGCGTTTGAGCAGATCTGCGAGCGTATCGGCGCGCTAAAAAAGGTAAATTTAGACGCTAGTTTTATAGCAAGCATCGGCGGCAACGCACTAACGGACGAGAGCCTAGCCATCCGCAAGGACGGCGCCAAACCAGACACTCCTAGCACCTACGTGCCGTTTCGCAACGGCATCTTTATCTCTATCGCCGCCGCGCTAGCCGAAAAAGAAGGCGCACAGGCGCTATATATCGGCATCGTCGAGGAGGACGGCTCGGGCTACCCCGACTGCACGGCGGACTTCATCGCCAAGATAGAAAGCGCCGTAAATGCCGGCACCTCAAAGGACTTTAGCCTGCGCATCGTCACTCCGCTAGTAAATTTAAGCAAGGCTGACATCGTGCGAAAGTCGCTCGAGGCGGGCTCGCCGCTGGAGCTAACGTGGAGCTGCTACGAGCGCGAGGACGAAGCCTGCGGCGAATGCGACAGCTGCCGCCTAAGACTACGAGGATTTGAGCTAGCAGGCGAAAAAGACAGGATAAAGTACGTAAATCTAAAATAAAATTTGGCCGAGTGCGGTTCTGTCCGTAAATTTAGCCCAAAATCAAATTTATCCGTCAAAATGCACCAATCTTTTTGGCGGCGATTTTGGGGATTTTGCATGGCGGGCATTTGCAACAAAATCCGCCTTTGCGGACGGTAAAAATAAAAAACGCCCTTTTTTAAAATTTGACCGCGTCTGCGTCGCTACGCCAATCACATACGCAAAGCACGCAAACACGATTTGCGGCAAGCATGTTTATTTGAGGCTTGCCGTCTTAAGCATTTTTATCAGTCAAATTTAGCAACAAATTTGCGGTAGAAAGCGAATGGTTTAAAAACTAGGTCAAATTTGTAGCATATGAAGGCGAAAATGCGCGCTAAATTTGAGATTATTACAAAATTTCACCGAACAAATCAGGCTCTGGCGAGCTCAAATTTAGCATCGCTTCAAGATCCTCTTTTTGGCATTTAACGAGCGCGTAGTGAAAATTTGAAAGATTTTTTAGCTCGGTAAGATCCTTAAATCTCATCGTAGTCGCCGCGCTTCCAGCAAAATCCTCCGGCACGCAGATCTCGATACCGCCGCTAAAATTTCGCGCTAGAAACGCCGCCTCCATATCAAAAAGCTCATCGTCGCTCTCTGCGATAAAAGCCTGAGAGCTCGCGCCAAAAGGCACGACGCGAAAATTTTTATTTATAAAAACTGGCTCGAAATGCCCCAAATTTCGCGTATCACCGAGCTTAAAAGAAAAGCCAGCGCGGATCAGATACTTTAAGAGCCCGCAAAGGTAGTGCGTGAAAACTTTTGGGAAATTTAAGTTTGGATAGTAAACGCCCTCGCAAACGACGCTAGAGGCAAATAGCGAACCGCCCTGCGCGCAAACCGCGTCCACGTCGCTAAAAACGGTGTCATATAGCGGCGCGATCTTGGATAAAATTTTAAGATCGTCCGTGAAAAATAGATCCCCCGCGCCCGCCTTCATTATCTTTATAAAAAGTCGCGTCGCATCCTCTGGTAGCAAGCTAGCTGCGTTGCCATCGGCGTTTTTACCTAGGCTCATACGCGCGAGCAAGGCCTTTTGCACGGGATTAACGGAACAAAATTTGAGATTTTTGTAGCTGGTCTCAAAGCGCATTAGCCGCATCAGCGCGGCGCTCAGACTATCGACCTTTATAAAGGCGACCTCGGGATCGATGACCTCGCATCTTTGCTCGACGAGCACGGCATAAGCGCCGTTTGCGACGGCCGCGGCTATCTCGTCCGCGCCTGCGCCAAGCCCGATGTAGGCGTAACCCTGACGCACGTTCTTGCTCTCAAACGCAAAGCCCTCCACGGCGCTGACGCTTGGTTTATTTAGCGCTTCGCCGTTGATGAGGCGCCTTAGGTTTTCGATATTCACGCCGTTTTAGCCTACTTCTGAGCCGTTTTTGACCGCAGCCATCGGCGCGATGAGACACAGCGACCCGTCCTCGGCGCTAAGGATCATACCCTCTGATATGTGGCCGAAAATTTTAGCCGGTTTTAGGTTTGCCAGCACGCAGACCTGCTTGCCGACGAGATCCGCCGGAGCGTAAAATTTAGCAATCCCCGATAAAATTTGACGCGGTTGCTCTTCGCCCAGATCAATCTTAAATTTGAGCAGCTTCTCGCTGCCTTCGATATTTGAGCACTCAAGCACGGTGCCTACTTTTATAACGCATTTTTTAAAGTCGTCGATTTTTATCTTGGCGTCCGATTTATCTTGCAGCGCGGCGGCGGTTTTGGCCGGTTCGCTCACGCTCGGCACCGCAGTCGCCATCAGCTCTTTTTCGATTTTTGGGAAAAGCGGCTGCGTTTTTTGCGCTTTAAAGTCTAAAATTTCGTTGTTTAGGATGATTTTTTTATAAGTTGCGGTCGAGATCTCAAAACCTAGCGTTTGCGCGATCTTTTCGCAGGTTCTTGGCATCGCAGGGCTTAGCAGGACGGCCACGCGAGCTAGCAGGTTCGCACACAGCGACACAAGCGCGTTTGCTTCGTCTTTTTTGCCGTTTTTGATTAGATTCCACGGCTCAAATTTAGCTATCGATGCGTTTGCGAGCGTTAGCGCCTTAAAGAGCTCCTCGAGGTAGCGGTTCGTGGCGAAACTTTCTAAATTTTTGATAGCGTTTTGCAGGTATTCGTTGCCGCTATCCAAAACCTCGCCGTAAAATTTGCGTAAATTTTCGCCCTTTATCTCAAAGTCCGAGTATTTTTCGCTCATGCCGACTATACGGCTTAAAAGATTGCCCAGATCGTTGCTAAGCTCGGAGTTTATGCGCTCGATCATCGCCTTTTGCGAGAAGTCGCCATCCTGCCCAAACGGCACTTCGCGTAGCATAAAGTAGCGGAAATTTTCCAGCCCGTACGCGTCTGCGACCTCGCTTGGGTTTATGACGTTGCCCTTGCTTTTGCTCATCTTTTCGCCGTCCCTCGTCCACCAGCCGTGAGCTGCGATGCTGCGTGGCAGCGGCAGATCAAGGCTCATCAAAAACGCCGGCCAGTACACCGCGTGAAAGCGCAAAATATCCTTACCGACTATATGCGTCGCGCCTTTCCAGTAGTTCATCTTGTCATCGCCGCGCGTGTAGCCAAGCGTGCTAAGGTAGTTTATGAGCGCGTCTAGCCAGACGTACATCACGTGTCTTGGTTCGTTTAGGCTCGCAGGCAGTTTGATACCCCACTCAAAGCTCGTGCGCGTGATCGATAGGTCGCGCAGACCGCCTTTTACGAAGCTCACGACCTCGTTTTTCTTGCCGCGCGGCACGATACAGTCCTCGTTCTCCTCGTACCATTTTAGCAGCGCGTCTTGGTATTTTGAAAGTTTGAAAAAATAGCTCTCCTCTTTCACCAAATTCGTCGGCCTACCGCAGTCAGGACACCTCTCGTCCTCCAAAAGCTGCGTCTGCGTAAAAAAACTCTCGCAGCTAACGCAGTAGTATCCCTCGTATTCGCCCTTATAGATATCGCCTTTTTGATACATTTTAAGAAATGCGTTTTGCGCCGTGAGCTTGTGATAGTCGTCGGTCGTGCGGATAAAATGATCGTAGCTGATATCAAATTTATCCCACAGCTCCCTAAATTTCGCGCTTATCTCGTCAGCATAGGCTTGCGGCGTATAGCCCTTTTTTGCGGCGGCCTGCTCGATTTTTTGCCCGTGCTCGTCGGTGCCCGTCATAAAGTACGTATCATCGCCCTTTAGCCTCGCAAATCTCGCTACCGTATCGGCGATCACGGTCGTGTAGGCGTGCCCGATGTGCGGCACGTCGTTTACGTAATAAATCGGAGTCGTAATATAAGTCGTGTTCATATCTTTCCTTTTTAAATTTAAAAATCAAATCCGCCGCCGTCGCCTTTAGACATCGAGCTATACACGGCATCTACGTAGTTTTTGCGGGTTTTGCACTCAAACATCGCCTCGCAGGCAAAGCACGAGCTTAGCCCTTTTTCGCGCTGACAGGCTTGTAAAATTTCTCTTTGGCGATCAAGCTCCAGCTCAAATTCGTCTTTCTGGGCTACGTCATGCTCTACGACATGCTCGCTCATTTCGCGCTTCCATAAAATTTATGCAGTAAATTTATCTCGTCTTTGGAGCCAAAAAAGCAAGGCGTGGTTTGATGGATTTTTTCTACATTCATATCAAAAAGCGTCGCCGAGTATCCGTCGCTAGTAGCACCGCCTGCGCGCTCGTAGATGAAGGCAAAAGGCAGCACCTCAAATAGCGCTCTTAGCTTGCCATTTTGCGCGTCGCTCGTAGCCGGATAGCTAAACAGCCCACCGCCTTTTAGTAAAATTTGATGCAGATCGCTAACCATGGCGCCTGAGTATCTGAGGCGATACCCTTGCAAAAACAGCTCGCGGATAAATTTGGCGTGAGTTTCGCTCCAGCCCTTTTGCGTAGCACCCGTGGCGTTTAGTTTGCCTTTTTGCGCGAGCGCTAGATTTTTGATAAATTTAAACTCGCCGTCCCTACCCAGGCGGTAAAGCGCGGGAGCCGTCTCGCCCTCGCAAAGCACGAGCTCCAGGCGCGGGCCGTAAACGACGTAGGCGGCGGCTTTTAGATTTTGCGGCGTTAGTTCGTTTTCGTAAATGCCAAAAATCGAGCCGATAGAAAAATTTACGTCCACTAGGCTAGAGCCGTCTAGCGGATCGTAGGCGACGATAAATTTCGCGCTCTCGTTTAGCGCCAGCATATCCTCTTTTTCCTCGCTAACGAGCGCTTTTACGCAGGCCAAATTTGTAAACTCGGCCGTGATGATATCGTCGCTTCTCACGTCTAGCTTTAGCTGCGTGTCGCCCGTGGCGTTAGCATGGTCGGTGTAGCCCAGATCGGCGTACTTTATCTCTTCGCCGATTTTTACGGCGATTTTTTTAATCGTTTCGAAAATTTCGTTCATTTTAAAACCTTTGCATTTTTTAGTATCCACTCGCAGATGGCCTGCGTATCGTCTAGATCGAAGTTTGGCTTATCTATGACGTAGTCTCTTTTGTAGCTTGCGATCGCGTTTGAAAAGCTAAGATAATCCTCGTTTATCTCGTCCTTAAACACGCTGATGCGCGGTAGCGGCAGGGTCTTTAGCCCCTCTACCAGCAGCAAATCAAACTCGCCAGCCATCGCTACGACGTCGTCCACGCTCTTGCTCTCCTGCGAGAAAAAGGTCGTACGCGTTGGACTCATGACCGCGACCTCGGCGCCTATTTGAGCAAATTTGTAGCTATCCTTGCCCTCGACGTCAAATCTTGCCTTGTCGCCTGGGTCGTGCTTGATGATAACGACTTTTAGTCCGTCATCGATAAATTTTTTGGCGACCTTTAAAATAAGCGTGGTTTTGCCGCTATTTGAAGGTCCGGAAAACGCCATCGCCGCTTTTTTCATTTTTCTCCGAATTTTTGAAATTTACGCGGATTATAGCAAATTTAGGCTTTTTAAAAGCAAAATTTATCTAAAATAGCACCAAATTTAAAGAGGTATTAAAATGAAAAAGAGCGTATTTTTTTTAAGTTTTGTTTTGGCGTTAGCTGGCTGTGCGGATAAAAAATATATCCACGAACCATTAAAAAACGAGCTTTTAGCCTACACTAGCAAGTCTGAGATCATAGATGCCAAGACGAATATCCTAATCGTCGCGACCTATCTAAATCCGATCTATAACGAGCTGATCGATGAACAAAAAAGAGAGAAATTCGTCGTGGCCGTACACCCCAAAGAAGCTAAAATTTTAGAGGAGAGCTTCACGGCAAACGGCTCGCAGCGAGGCATCATGGTTAGACGCCTAGCCGCAAACGATCCGCTTTTAGAAAAGGTTAGCTTTGAGGTGCCGTGGGCTCAGTATTTCGAGGTCAGCACTCCAGAGATCAAAAGCGATAGAATCAATATTAATTTCGAAATTTATCCGTCAAAGAAGGCGTCTTTAAGCTTTCAAAAAGTGTCGAAATCGATGTACTGGAACGGAGAAGCCTTAGGTAAATAACGTAGTTTGCGAGTACCTTTTTGCCGTAGTCGCGACTCTCGGCGAAGGGTACTAACTCCATGGATAAAAACGGCTCGTATTTTCCTTCGTTAAAAAGGTCACCTCGCTGAAGCATTTTCTTAGTAAAACCGATGCCTCCGTTATATGCATAAGCGACAAAAAGCGGATGGTAGAGGTATTTCTCCAAATAATTTAAGTGGTGGTCCGCAAATTTTAAGGCAAGGCGCGGATCAAACATATCGTCTTGATCGAAATTTGGGATCGCAAGCTCTTTTTTGCCGATGTGATTAGCCAAAAATGGCATAAACTGCATCATACCGAGCGCATAAGAGGTCGAGATGACGGCCGGGATAAAGCGGCTCTCTTGTCTGCCGATCGCGTAAAGAAGCGCTTTTCTAGTCGCATTTACGTCCTCTAGCTCATCAACAAACGGCGTGACGAAGTAGCTATCCTTGTAGCCGCTTGCTTTTTCCATCAGGTAGGCATACTGACCTAGCGTCTCTTTGGTGTTAAAAGTTTCGGAGTGCTTTGCGGCGTCCTGCGCACTCATCTCTTTTATCATTTTAAAGGTTTTTTGCCACAAAAACGGATCTTTTATGTCGTAGTCCGCTACCTTTTCTTTCGTAGGCATCGGCGTGACGATATTTGCGGCGGGACTTGCTCCCGTTAACTCGTTTGCGTAGAGCGTGTAGATATTTACGTCGCGGCTTTGATTTAGCTTTTCAAGATAGCTTCTGTCACGACTTAGCAGATATAACCAAAATACGGCGTTATCCTTTCGGTCCTGCCTCTCAAAAGCAGCCTGCGCTCTAGTAAAAAACCTAGCCGCGTCTTTTGGCGAATTTAACAAAACCGCATTAACGCCGAGCATAAAGGCGTCCTTGCCCTCAAGCTCGGTTTCTTTTATCACTAGAAAATTTTGTCTAAATTTGGCTAATTTCTTATCGATTATTAAATCGTTTGCTAGAGCATGAAACTCCTTTTTCGTCGCGAGCAAATTTATAAAATTTGCGTCAAATATCTTGTCGAATTTATTCTTGTGCGAAGACTGGTTAAAATAAACCAAAAACGCGTCCGTATCGTTAAATTTGGCAAATTCGTCCTCGGGGTGCTTCTCGTTTAGCGAGCTCAAGCGCCAATAAAGAAGCGGATCGGAGTCTTTAAATTTATCCGCTAGCTCTTGCCTCGTTTCCTTTTTTAGCTTCATCATAAAAGGCACTCTGAGGCGCTGTTTTTGGCAGGTTACGTTTGCGTCTAGGATATTTTTCGCGCTTACGCCGTCGCAGTTTCCTTTGGTCTTTTTAGGCGGCAAAATTTCGGCCAGTTTCTTTGCTAGTACGCCCGCTCGGCGAAAGACGTCAGTGCTCAAAATTTGCGCCTGTTCTTTAGTGTAGTCGCCTTCAGTTAAAAGACGGTAAAAGTAGTAATCCTTAGCCAGCCCCTTAGGCTCGTCTTTTATCTCCTCAAAACTCTTAACTCCGCCAAACGCCGCCGCCGCAAAAATCGCGGGCAGGATAAATTTAAGCAGCGTACGCAAACATAAGCCTTACGAAAAATCTATCTATAAACTGAAGCGACAAAAGCACGATAATAGGCGCTATATCTATACCGCCGAAAACCGTCGGTATCACGCGGCGGATAGCGCCGTAAACGGGCTCGGTGAGGCGGTAGAGCAGCTGCACGATAGGATTATAGGGATCAGGGCGCACCCAGCTTATGATCGCCGCACCTATGATGATCCACGTGTAAGCACTGATAACGATATGCAGGATACTGCCGACTGCTTCTAAAAATACCGAAAATATCATCGTAAAATTTCCTTTAGATACGGTTTGATGAGCGGATATAGCTCGCTAAGCTCGGGGCCGTGCTCGGCTCCCGTGAGTAAAATCCTAAGCGGCATAAAAAAGCCTTTGCCCTTTAGTCCCGTGGCATCCATGAGAGCTTTTTTTAGCTCGTTAAATTCGCTAAATTCGCTCAAATTTAACGAAGCTGTGGCGGCTTTTATAGCCTCGCAGCCATCCCTAAACTCATCCGGTATAAATTTGGTTGCAAAAATCGCATCGACCTTGGCTTTTATCTCGGTTAGTAGGCTGCTTTCTTGCGTGTAAAATCTAGCTATAGCCGCAAATTCGGGCTTTATACCCATTAGCGCGGCTAGCCTTGCATCGCTTGCTCTTTTGATGTGTTCGCGGTTGATGTGCTCAAGCTGCTTGACGTCAAATTTAGCCGGAGACGCCGAAACCTTCGAGATATCAAACCACTGCGCGGCTTCTTCTATCGTAAAGATTTCAACCGGCGCCTTATAGCCTAGCGAGACGATATAGTTTGCGATGGCTTCGGGCATAAAGCCTTGCGAGAGCAGCCATTTTACGCTGCTTTCGTTCTCGCGCTTACTCATTTTTTTGCCCTCGACGTTTAGGATGATAGGCAGGTGGGCGTAGTTTATCTTTTGCGTGTAGCCTAGGCCCTCGCGGATGAGGTCTTGCTTTGGCGTGTTGCTGACGTGATCCTCACCGCGGATGACGAAGCTGACGCCCTCTAGCATATCATCGATCGCGCAGGCGAAGTTGTACGTAGGAGTAAAATCAGCTCGCATAATCACGAAGCTATCGACGTTTTCAGGCTCAAAGCTGATCTCGCCCTTTATCGCGTCTTTAAATTTCATCGTGCCTAGCGGCTTTTTCATGCGCACGACGAAAGGTTTTTGGTTATTTAGCACTTCATTGTCGCTTAGATGCTCGCACGTCCCGTCGTAGCGGTAGGCTTCGCCTCTAGCCTTGGCGGCTTCTTTTTTAATCTCCAGCTCGCTTTCGGTGCAAAAGCACGAAAACGCCTTTTTATCTATCAAAAGCTTTGCCGCAAACTCGCGGTGAAATTTCAAATTTTTACTTTGATAATAAAGCGTGTCCCATTTGATGCCAAAAAGCTCCAAAATTTCTAAAATTTCCTTGTCTTTCCCGGGGATATTGCGCTCCTTGTCGGTATCCTCGATGCGGATGATAAAGCCGCTTTTATCCTGAAGCGAACAGACGTAGTTTAGGATCGCGACCCTTAAATTTCCCAGATGCATATCGCCTGTAGGCGACGGCGCAAAACGATACATTTTTATTTCCTTATTGATTTTTGGGGCGATTATAGCATTTTTGGCATTTAACCTCGCTTTTTTATCTTTTGTGAAGCTAAAATAAATATAATTGATATCTAATTTTAAAATTTAAAGGAAAAAGATGAGTTTCATCAAGGAATTTAAAGAATTCGCAATGCGCGGTAACGTCATCGATATGGCCGTGGGCGTCGTGATCGGCGGCGCTTTCGGTAAGATCGTTAGCTCGCTAGTGGGCGACGTGATTATGCCGATCATAGGCGTACTAACCGGCGGGGTAAATTTTTCCGACCTAAAAATTACCCTAAAAGACGCGGTCGGCGATACGGCTGCCGTAACCGTAAACTACGGCTCGTTCATACAAACGATGGTCGATTTTACAATCATCGCGTTTTGTATTTTCTGTGTGATTAAGGCTATAAATTCGCTCAAAAAACCAAAAGAAGAGCCGAAAACAGAAGAGCCTGCGCCGATACCTGAGGACGTCGCGCTTCTAACCGAGATCAGAGATCTTTTAAAAAATAAATAAGTATAGCAAATGCTAGAGCAAATCCCGTTTTTTCAGGGGCTAAACGAGGCCGAGCTAAAAAAGCTAGAAGATATCAGCATCCTAAAAAAGTATAAAAAGGGCGAGTTTTTATTTATGGAGGGCGAGGAGTCAAAGTGGCTCCACCTCCTCATAAAAGGCTCTCTCAAACTCTATAAAATCGGCCCAAAAGGCAAAGAGATTTTTATGCATCAGTTTAACGGGATTAGCTTCGTAGCCGAGCTTGCCAACTTTGAAAATATCAAATTTCCGGCGACGGCGATATTTTTAACGGGCGGCGAGGTGCTAAAAATTGACTACGATAAATTTTACGCCGAGTTTTTATCAAACCCGCGCGTATCGCTACAAATCATCAAATCGCTCTCGCAAAAGTTAAAAATCGCAAGCGAGCTGATACATCAAGAGCTCGTGCTAAACTCCGAGGCCAAGGTCGCGAGATTTCTCGTCAACCACGCCGACCTTTTTAACGAGCTAAAACACATAAAAATTGCTTCCATCCTAAACATCACTCCAGAGACGTTTTCAAGGATTTTAGCGAAATTTAAAACCCAAAATTTGATCGAACTAGACGCAAATAATAAAATCGTAAATATCGCCACAAGCGAGCTTTCGGAGATGTTTGAGGGATAAATTCGGCCGCTTGCCGATTTCGTAAATTTAACTCAAATTTTACTTCTCGACTAATCCGCTAGAATTTTAGAAATTTGATCAAATTTGACGTAATTTAACCCCGAATTTAAACGCGGAATTTTAATTTTTATTCTTTTTCTCTGCAGCCGCAGCCTCGGTATCTGCTAGCGATGTGATTTCGTATTTTTGATCGATATAGCCCATTTCTAGTAGCTTATTAAAGATTTTAGCCGTGAGAGGTCCGGCAGCCAGACCGCCGTGTCCGCCGTGCTCGATAATAACGGTAACGGCATAACGAGGCTCCTCGTAAGGTCCATAAGTCGTGACCCATGCGTGCGAGCGGCGCAGGTACTCCATGTCCTCTTCTTTCATACGCTTTTTTTCGGCCTGCGAAATGCCCACGACCTGCGCGGTACCCGTTTTTGCCGCTAGCGTGAGTTTTGCCTCTTTAAAATATTTATGCGCGGTACCTTTTTTATGATTTACGACCTCATACATCGCCTTTTGGACATACGGCAACTGCTTTTTCTCAAACGGCGTGAGGATATCATCGGTAGGCTCAAATTTAACCTCCTCGCCGTTTACGCTACGTAAAAAATGCGGGACGATATTTTTCCCCGTCGCCAGGATACCCGTATAGCGCACCACCTGCATCGGCGTCACGAGGAAGTTGCCCTGTCCGATCGAGGTGATCAGCGTCTCGCCCTGATACCACGGCTGGGCGTACTTTTGCATTTTCCACTCGCGTCCTGGCACGATACCGACAAATTCGTTAGGCAAATCCACTCCGCTCTTTTGCCCAAACCCCAGCCGCTCTAAAACCGGGGTTATAGCGTCGATACCGACCTTTAAGCTGCCTTTATAAAAATAATCGTCGCAGCTCTCTCGTATGGCCGAGTTCATATCCATAAAACCGTGTCCGTAGACGTTCCAGCAGCGGAAATTTCGCCCTCCAAGCTCAAACGAACCCGAGCAAAAATACCCATCGGAGCGGTTCATCTTACCGGTATCTAAAAACGCCATCGCTACGCCCATTTTTATAACCGAGCCCGGCGGATAAAGACCGTTTACGAGCTTGTTTGTGAATGGATGATCGATACTTTTAACGAGCTCGTCCCATTTGGCCTGCGAAAGACCGGTTACAAACGGGTTTAGATCATACTCGGGGAAGCTGCCCGCAGCCAGTATTGAGCCGTCTCTCACGTCCATCACGATGATGACGCCCGCGTTATCGCCGAAAATTTCCTCGATGTATTTTTGCATCTCAAGGTCGATCGTGAGCGAGATATCCGAGCTTTGCGGGTAGCTCACGGATATCTCCTCGACCTCCTGATTTAGCGCATTTACTTTTACCTTTCGCACACCCTCTTGCCCCTGCAAGACGGAGTTATAAAAGCGCTCCGTGCCGCTTCTGCCCGTGTGATTGGTTAGCTTTGCGACGGGGTCGGACTCGACGTCTTGCTGGTTTGCGCGACCGACGTAACCGATGATGTGCGAAGCTAGGTTGTTGTAGGGATAGTGGCGCTTGGATGCCGGCTTAACCTCTAAATTTTCTCGCAGCGAGAGCTCGGCTATGCGCGGTATCATCTTGTCATAATCCATAAAATCGATAATCTGAATAAAATCTTGGTTATAAGGGGAGTCGGCCTTTACGTATTCGCGCTTTAGTTTCGTGACGTTTATGTCCTCGAATAAATTTTGCAAATTTGCAAGCTCGGCGTCTAAAATTTCCGCTCTCTTGCCGCTTAGATGCGGCTTTAGTGCGACGGAAAAGCCGAGGCGATTTACCGCCATCGGACGGCCTTTGGCATCTAAAATAAGCCCACGCACCGGAGCTAGATACTGCGTTTTTACAGCATTTTGCTCGGCGATCTCCTCGTAAAAATCGTTTGACTTGACGCTAAGATAATAAACGCGCACCAGCAAAAGCACCCAGACGCTAAATATAATGCCAAAGACTATGCGCATCCTCATAAGCGTCCCCTAAATAAAACTACCGCCAAAACAGACTCCACGCCGACGTAGATTAGGTACTCGTAGTCAAATTTTAACATAGGCAAATTTGCCGCGTATGAGATAAAAGAGCTCGTCGTGCAGGTCCAAACGTAGCCGCTAGCGACGAATCCCGCCGCCAAAAGCTCTCTTGATTTTAGCGTAACGATGAGCCAATCGGACATAAAATGATAAAAAAGCATAAACGCGATCACCGCTGAAAACAGCGCAAACCCGTGCGCCTGCTCGGCAAAAGTAAGGTAAAATAGACAAAAATACCACTCCTTGCCAAACTCCTTGAGCGTCTTTTGTTTTTGCAAGGTTAGCATAATCATATAGGTAAAAAATATCCCGATAAGAGGCGGCAGGTACGCAAATACGGTCGTTATGCTCTGATAAAAAATGAGAAAAGCAACCCAAGCAAGCTGCTTTAAAAATCGCTTCTCTGCGCCCAGTCTTCGCATTGCCGCACTCGTTTGCATGGTTATAAATTTATAGCTAAATTTATAAACTTAGCTTTTTGGCTGCTTAAATTTGTAAATTTAGCTAGAAAATTTGAAGGTAAGGGCGCTAAAATTTGCCTGCGGCTTTTTGATTTCATTGCAGCCCCAGAGCGTTTAGATATATAAGCTCGTTTGCCTTTTCTACGCCCGTTTTTTTAAGCGCCGAAACGAAATGCGCGCCCGGATAGACCTTTAAAACCGCGCTTTTTTGGCTTTGATTTAGCTTGTCTGATTTTGTGAGGAAATTTAAAATCTTTTGATCGGGGCGCAAGAAGCTTTGCAAATAGTCGTTTACGTCTTTATCTATCTGCATATCAAACTGGCGCGAGTCGATGAGATGCACGAAAAGCTTGATGTTGGCTCTAAATTTTAGATATTCGTCAAGATTTTTTCTCCACTGCGCATGCATGCTTTTGGCAACTTTGGCGTATCCAAAGCCCGGCAAATCAACGAAGGTCAAATTTGCCCTCTCCTCGCTTAGCTCGCCTTGCTCGTTTTTGATACCGCGTGCATACTCGACCTCGAAAAAATTTATGAGGCGCGTTTTACCGGGCGTCGAGCTGCTTTTGGCTAGGCTTTTTTGGTTTACGAGAGCGTTTATGAGGCTGCTTTTGCCCACGTTTGAGCGCCCAAGAAAAGCCACTTCGCTAGAGTTTGCGGGCGGAGATAGCGAGATGTCGGGCGCCGAGATAAGAAATTTTGCGTTTAAAACGCGGATCACTTTTTGTCCTCGACTTGGAATATAAATTTGACCGGCTCTTTTTTACCGCTGTTTACGTTATACGTGCCGCTATTTTGGTTAACGGTGATCTTTTCGCCATAGACTTTTTTATCAGTCTCTATCTCGTGCAAAAAGCCGTTGCCATTTATCGTATATAAATTTGGCGCAGGCTCATAAACAAGCTCGCTACCGCTGCCGTCGTATGTTTTATTTTTGATAAATACTCTAAATTTGGCATTGCCGGAAGCGACGTATTTTAGCGGATTTCGCTTTTTGTCGAAATATATCACTACCAAATTTGCAGTGAGCGTATCCTTGCCTTTTTTAATATTTACATTGCCTTTAAATTCGCTTATTTGCTTGCCTTCGTCGGCATAAAACTCGTCTGCTGTGATCTCTACTTGCTCCGCCAATAGCGGCAAAGCGCTAAGTGCCAAAACTAAAGCCACTTTTTTAAAACCAAAATTTATCATTTTCCGTCCTACCTTTTTCTATCTTGCTCTATTAAAGCAAAGGCCTTTTTGATATAAGCTTTTTTTAACTCAAAGTCATAAACCAGGGCTTTGCCGACTATTTTATCTTCGTTTTTCGTTAGCGTAAAAGGCGTTTGCGTAGTAGCTACTTTTGTTGCGGTACTATAAATGACCTCGTCTGATAAAAAGGTCAAATTTTCATTATTTGCATAGCGCGCGTTACCCTTAAGTATAATTCGACCGCCGTTATAAAACGCTTTATCGGAGCTCACGTTATGCTCTTTGTTATCTTTAAAAATTTCCGCTCTAAATTTGATAAATTCGTCAAATTCGGAGTATCTATTCCACGTATCGGCTTCATATCTGGCATTTACTACAGTAGCATTCATCTCGTAGTCAGTGACTGCGTTCATCTGCATGTTTGTAGTCACTTCGCCACCCTTTAATAGCTCGCTATAGTAAGGCTCCTCAATCGCCAAATAAACCATCGCCACGCTAAAAACGCTGACGACTAGGTAAAAAATCCTTATAACCAACGCTTAGCCCACTCTTGCATTAAGCCCTCGCTGCGGATAAGTATCTCTATCATCTCGCGCACCGCGCCGTTGCCGCCTTTGTAGTTGAGCCTCGTTCTTACTTCAAGCTCTTTGATCGCATTTTTCGGTTTAAAGCTCCATCCGACGCTTTTTAGTAGCTTGTAGTCGTTGTAATCGTCACCTATTGCTGCTGCATTTTCAAACTCGAGTCCTTCAAATTTAAGTATCTGTTTTGCGGTTTCAAATTTATCGCTAATGCCTTGATAGACGTGCGTTATCTTTAGATCCTGCGCCCTTTTTTCGACGATAGGCGAGCTTCTGCCGGTGATGATCGCGACTTTTTTACCGAGCTTTAGCCAGCTCTCGATAGCGTATCCATCCTTAACGTCAAAAAATTTAAGCTCGTCGCCGTTTGGGCTATAAACGATCTTGCCGTCGGTTAGGCACCCGTCGACGTCTAAAAATATAATCTCTATCATAGCACGCCTTTCGTGCTAGGCACGCCGACTCTAGCGTTTTTGGCTAGAGCTCTTCTTAGCGCGACGGCACAGGCTTTAAAGCTCGCCTCCAAAATATGATGAGAGTTTCGTCCGCGGATTTTAGCTATATGCAAGGTAATTGCGGCATTAAATGCTAGAGCCTGGAAAAACTCATTCGCTAGCTCTATGTCGAATTCGCCGACTTTGCCATCGCTTATGCTTTCGTAGACCAAAAACGGGCGATTTGAGAGGTCAAGGGCACAGTTTACCGCTGCCTCATCCATAACCACCGTTGCTTCGCCAAATCTCTCGACTCCGCTAATCGGATAAATTTTCTCGCGCAAAGCCTGCCCGATAACGATACCCACGTCCTCTACGCTATGATGAAAATCCACGTGCAAATCGCCCTTACAAACAAGCTTCATATCAAAAAGCGCGTGCTTACAAAAAGCCTCAAGCATGTGGTCAAAAAATCCTATGCCCGTGCTTATCTCGGCTTTACCGCTGCCGTAAATTTCAAGCTCTAGGCTGATATCCGTCTCTTTTGTCTTTCTTTGCATTTTATTCCCTCACGAAAAATGCGCCCGAGATATGCCCTGCGCTTATGAAGTCTTTTGCTTCCTCTTCGCTTCTAAAGCCGCTTATAAATACCCTGTAAATTTTACCGCCGTCAAGATCATAGGACTTTATAACAGTATCATAGGCGCCGTTGCCGTATTGTCCAGCGTGCTGCCGTTTATGAGCGTTTGCGCCGCTTAAATTTTTAAATGCGCCGATTTGCACCATAAAAATACCGCCGACAAAAGACTGTTGTTGCGGTTGCGCTTTAGTTTGGGTGCTCATTTTTTGCGAGCCGCTAGGTTGTTTTGAGCTAGGCTGAGAGGATGCTGCAACAGCTCCGCCGACGTTGCCGTTAAAGCCAACGACCTCTAGTAAAACGGGGGCTGTGCCAGCGTTAAATACATCAAGCTTAACCGCGCCGGTTTTTGACAAATCTATCACGCGACCTGCCACGAAAGGGCCTCGGTCGTTTATACGCACGATGATATTTTTGCCGTTTTTTATATTCGTCACGCGCACCATAGTGTTCATCGGCAGAGTCTTATGCGCCGCCGTCATAGCGTGCATATCGTAAGTCTCGCCGTTTGACGTTTTTTTGCCGTGAAAATCCGGACCGTACCAGCTAGCTATACCGCTAGCCCTATCACCAACCTTGACTACGGTCGGATAATAGGTTTTTCCGTTTATGGTATACGGGCGCATGGTTGCTTCATGCACACCTTTTGAACTGTTTATTTTGCTGCTCTTTTTTGAGCCACCGCTAGCGGTAATACCGCCGGAAGGCGAGGTCAAGAACGAACAGCCGCTCATAAAAAATACGAAAAATAGACTAAAAAATATAAATTTAGCCCTACTCGGTTGCGGCAAGTTTGGCTCCAATCGAGCTGTTTGAGCTCATAAGAGTATTGGCTTCTTTTAAATCCTCAAGCGCTACATCAAATTTCTGTGAAACTTCTCCGAGCGTATCGCCGCTTTTTACCATATACTCGGCTAGATAGTTTACGTTTTGCTCACTTGGGATAACTAGCTTTTGACTAGGCTTGATCTCGTTTGAAGCAAGTCCGTTGTACTCTTTTATGATCTTATGATTTACGCCGGTTTTTTCCGCTATAGTTAGTAGCGTATCGTTCTCTTTGGCAGTATAAATTTCAAATTTTCTATTTTGCGCTACTTCAAAATTATCGCTAAACATTTTCTTTTTGTTTAATGGAATATAAAGATAATAAGGTTTTTCCGTCGGCGGAGTATAGACGAATTTTAGATGCATATTGTATTCTTTCATCTTTTTTAGACTAAGGCCTATACTGTCTCCGACCTCCATTAGCGTTGTACCACCGGGGACGTCTATCTTTGATAGTTCTATACCTTTTGTTCCGCTTAGGGCCTGCGTTTTAGCCAGCAAATTTTCCTGCTCTTTTGCTATATGCGCAATGATTAAAATTTTCTTTACGAAATTTTTAGTTTCTTTGGGAATGTAGTTTTTTTTATCGTCTAGCAACGTAGCCAGATCAGTGGTTCCGGCTTTTTTAATGCCTTCTCTTAGTCTAGTGTCGCCGCAGTTGTAAGCCATCATCGCAAGATACCACTTACCGAAGTCGTTTTTTAAGCTTTGCAGATATTTCGTAGCAGCTACGGTAGCTGCCATCGGGTCTTTTCTCTCGTCGGTATATTTATCGACTCTAAGGCCGTAAAGTTTTGCCGTAGACTCCATAAACTGCCAAATTCCTATGGCTTTTTTGCTAGAAACTATGTGATTTGAAAAACCGGACTCCGTCATAGCAAGATACAAAAACGACTCCGGTATACCTGAGTCTTTTATAATCTTTTGAAGCATCGGGATATGTTTATAACCGCCTTTTACGGTATCTATAAACTCTTTTCTTTTGCTATCTTTAATGGAATTTTTTATAGAAGCGTAGTGAGAGCTTTGTAAAAATTTAGCATCTATGTCAAATTCTTTTAATATCATCTTTTGGGTTTGCTCTGCGTCGCTGCTAGCCGCGGTCGCAAAAAGCCACCCCGTACATGCCAAACACAGCATTATTACTCTAAAGATTTTCATTTTTCTCCTTGATTACGTATTAAATTTCGTAAAGATTTTCTTTGCATTTTTCGTTGTTATTTCCATTACCTCTTCTTCTTTTAAATTTAAAATCTCAGCAATCTTCGTCGCGACTAATCGCGTAAAGGCAGGCTCATTTCTACGCCCCCTAAAAGGCTCAGGCGTTAGATACGGCGCATCTGTTTCAAGCAGCAGCCTATCTTGCGGGATTTGGGGCAAAATTTGAACCAAATTTTTCGCGTTTTTAAAGGTCAAAACTCCGCCGATGCCAAAGTAAAATTCGCCCATTTTAGCAAGCTCTAATAGCAAAGGCGAAGCGTTATAGCAGTGTAAAACCGCTCCGACTAGCCTGTTTGCATACTCTTTTAGGATATTAAAACTATCTTCGTTTGCATCTCTAATATGCAAAATGACCGGTAAATTTAACTCTACCGCCATATCAAGTTGCGCTCTAAACACGCGCTTTTGCTCCGCTTTTTCAAGCTCTTTTTCATTTTCGTCTTTAGGTAAGCGGAAGTAATCAAGCCCACATTCGCCCACGGCAACGCATTTTTCGTCTTTTGCAAATTTATAAAGTACATCCTTATCAAATCCATCCTTATCATACGGATGAACTCCGACGGCAAAAAATACATTTTCAAATTCGCGGGTTATTTTAGCCGCTTTTGGTAAATCATTAATATCAGCCCCTGGTATCAGCACTCCGCCGACGCCGTTTTCTCGGGCATTTGCGATAACTTTTGCGAGATCGTTATCAAAGCTTTCATCGTCCAAATGACAGTGAGTGTCTATTATCATCAGGCTATTTCTACCCTATTTCGCCCGTTTTCTTTTGCTCTATAAAGAGCCTCGTCGGCAAGCTCCAAAAGCTCATCTAGCTTATAATCGCTCCTACTAAAAGCCACTCCGATAGAGACGGTGAAATTTATCTGCTCTTTTTTCAGCTGAACATTACAGCTTGCGATGTTTGCCCTTAAATTTACGAAAAATTTAACCGCCTCTTCGTTTGAGACGTTTTTTAGCACGATGCAAAATTCTTCCCCGCCGAATCTCGCTATCAAATCGCCATTTTTAGTCTCGTCGATTAGTTTTTTAGCTAGCGTTTTTAGCACTCTATCGCCGCTATCGTGGCCACAGGCGTCATTTATCTCTTTAAAGTGATCAATATCTAGCACCGCTACCGCGTAAGGCTCTGCGCGCTCCTCGGCATAAGTTACGTATTCGTTCATATCGTCGTAAAAATACCTTCTATTATAAACGCCAGTTAGGAAGTCTTTATTGGCAAAATCTGCGATTTGATTTATATTTTCCATCGCCTCGATTAGATTGTTTACCCTACAGATAAGCTCCTCTTTTACAAAAGGTTTAGCGATAAAATCATTCGCACCGTTTTTCAAAAATATCGCGCCGTTTACGTTTTCGCTCGGACTCGTCATCATTAAAACGCCGATTTGATTTTTATCGCCCGCAGCCCTTATCTCTTTTAGTACCTCAAGGCCGTCTTTTACCGGCATTCTGTAGTCGCAAACGACAAGCCTAATATCTGGATTATCGGCAAAATAACTCATCGCCTCCTCGCCGTGAGCGGCGGTAAATACATGAAACTGAAGGCTAGTTAGGATTTTTTTAAGACTATTTCTAAAAGGAGCCGAGTCCTCAACGATCATTACTTTATATTGCCTATTTTTGCTTAGGCGATTTATGATCTGAAATATATAATTTATATCGTCCATATTGCCTTTATAGACGTAGTCTACGATGTCTTTATGGATAAAGCTCTCTCTGGTAGCATCGTCTATGCTACCAGTTAGTACGATACTGGGTAGACCCTTTGATATGACGTAATCCACGATTTCGCCGTTTGGAGCGTCGGGTAAATTTAGATCAAGTAGCGCGATAAAATAATCTTTTGAATTATTCAAAAACGCTTGCGCTTCAGCCATAGTGTGCGCCACATCAATATCCATCTCGACCTTATCTTCCATTTTTTTTGCGATTAGCTTGGCTAGAGCTTTATTATCTTCTACTATTAAAATTTTATTTTTTTCCATATATTCCCATTTAAAAATTTTTGCAAATATACCATTAC
>CAUQPE010000026.1:0-20511 GCA_963519915.1 uncultured Campylobacter sp.
TCTCACGTCGTAGGGGTTGGGGGATCGTTAAGGGGGAAGGGAGCGACTTCGTAATTCAAGCCCCTTCCCCCTTAACAAGAAAGTAAAAGTTAAAAGTCGTTTTATTAAATTTGCAACTTACCGTCCAAATTTAATGAATCAAATCAACAAAAATTCAAAATTTAGATCAAGATTTTTGATTTAAATCTTGGGTATAATTATCAAAAATGAGTTGAGGTAAGCTCAAATTTGCCTCGAGTAAATTTAGTATTTTCGCGGTGCGGGTCTGGGTGGGTCAAATTTAACGCAAAGCTAAATTTAAGCGCTCGGCGGCGCGGCAAATTTGAGCTCAAATTTAACCGCGAACAAAAGCGAAACGAAATAAAATTTAAAATCTTAATACAAGGAGAAAGTTATGAACAGACGAGGATTTTTAGGACTCGGCGCGGCGCTGGGCGCGACGACGATGGCTCCTAGCCTTTTTGCGAAGGAAAACTTTACGATGTGGGGCGCGCCTGCGATCCCTAGCGTGATAATGGCAGTAGCAAGCATGCAAGGCGAGCTAGCTAAAACGCACGACGTGAAGCTGCGCATCTGGAACACTCCGGACGTCCTGCGCGCGGGCGTGGCTAGCGGCGATATCAAGGTCACTATGTCGCCCTCAAACGTCGCGGCGAACCTGCGAAACCAGGGGTTAAATTTCGCGATGTTAAATTTGCTCACGCTTGGCGTCATGAACGCGATGATAAAGGATGAAAACATCAAGACGCTAGAGGACTTCGTCGGCAAAAAAATCATAATGCCGTTTAAAAACGATATGCCCGATCTCGTGCTACGCGCGCTTTGCAAGAAACGCGGCATAGACGCGAGCAAGCTTGATATCACATACACTCAGACGCCGCCTGAAGCGGTGGGGCTGTTTATCCAAAAGGACTACGACGTGCTTATCGTGCCGCAGCCTCTTAGCGAAGCTACGATTTTGCGTGGTAAAAAAGCGGGCGTAGCTGTGCATTACGGGCTTGATTTTCCTAAAACTTGGGGCGAGAGCTTTGGTGCTAAACCATACATCCCGATGGCCGGAATCATCGTAAACGTGGACTACTACGAGGCAAATCGCGCGCTTTTTGAAACGCTGCACGCCGATCTAACAAGCGCGCTAAAATGGATCCTAGAAAATAAACAAAGCGCGGCTAAAATCGGCGCCGAGTATCTGCCTGCGCCCGAGCCTGCGCTAGCAGGGGCTTTTGATAAGGCAAATTTAACGGTAACAAAAGCGCATGAGTTGCAAGACGACGTGATGGCGTTTTTTGAGCAAATTTTTGAGTTTAATCCAAAGCTTCTCGGCGGCAAAATGCCTGATAAGAGCCTATTTTTATGATACTTATAGATAACGTCAAAAAAGACCGCGGCGCGTTTTTAAAGGTCGCGGACTACCTTTGGGGCGGCTTTAGCGGGCTTGCCACGATAGCGCTTATTATCGCGCTTTGGCAGATCGGCAGCGAGCTGGGAGGGGAGTTTTTACTCCCCGCGCCCGAGGCGGTTTTCGTGCGGGCTTACGAGCTTTTGGCGGATTATAAAAACAGCGAGATAAACATCACTCTCGTGCGCTCGCTAGTCGGAGTCGGTACGGCCTGTGCCATCGGTATCACGCTGGGACTGGTTGCGGGCGCGTATAAAAGCTTTGCCGCGTTTTTAAAGCCCGTGATCACGACGCTGCTTTCTATGCCGCCTATTATTTGGATCGTTCTAGCTATATTTTGGTTCGGGTTTGGAAACGCGAGCACTATATTTACGATCATTATCACGGTTTTGCCGCTAACCTTTGCTAGCTCGATGGTAGGCATGATGAGCGTTAGCGAGGAATTAAAGGAGATGTTTGACGCTTATAAACTGGGCATTTGCAAAAAGATTCGCCACCTATACGTTCCGCACCTAACTAGCCACATCATCAGCTCTCTAAGCGTCGCCGTAGGTATGGGCGTAAAGATCGTCATCATGGGCGAGCTGCTAGGCGCGAACGACGGTATGGGCGCAAAGATCGCAAACGCGCGCGTGATGCTAGATACCACCGAGGTGATGGCCTACGTCGTGCTCACTATCGCTATCATTATGCTTTTTGAGTATCTGGTTATCGAGCCGCTAAAGATCACGCTAATGCCGTGGAAAAGGTAGTTTGCTATGCTAGAACTTCAAAATTTAGAATACGAAATTTTACGTGACAAGGTCGTGCGTGATTTTAGTTTAAAAGTCGGCGCGGGCGAAGTAGTGACGCTATTTGGTGCGAGCGGCTGCGGTAAAACCACGATCCTGCGCCTGATCTCGGGTCTCATAGACCCGCGCAAAGGTAAAATAATCAATAAATTTAACAAAACGACCTATCTCTTTCAGGAAAATCGCCTGCTCGAGTGGAAAAACGCGCTCGATAACGTGATGCTCGTGATGGATGAGCCTGACGAAAAGACCGTGATAGAGCTCTTTGCTAGACTTGGACTAACGGAAAAAGACGCGCTAAAGTACCCTGACGAACTAAGCGGCGGCATGCGCCAAAGGGTGGCCTTCGTGCGGGCGATCGTGACAAAGCCTGATTTACTACTGATGGACGAGCCGTTTTCGGGGCTTGATTATGATATGAAAGAAATCCTGATAGACATCGTCACGCGCCGAGTCGAGGAGGGCATGAGCGTCGTGCTGGTGACTCACGACAGGATGGAGGCAGCGAGGATGTCGAGTAAAATTTGCTTTTTAGCCAGCAAGGGCGCGGTGATCGAGCGCGAGCTGGAGCTAGAGCGCGCCTTTTCGCAGCGGGATTTTGCCTACGCTAGCGGCGTGATAGACGAGAATTTTAAAGGAAAAATTTATTATGATTAACGACTTTTTCACTCATCCGATGAGAATTTTTTTCCTTACGAGTGCGGTTTGCGCGGTGCTAGGCGGCGCGGTATTTTTTACGCCCGTGGATTTTGTTAGCTGGCACAAATTTATCTTTTTGCACCTTGTTGCAGCCCTTGCGTATGCGGGATTTTTGCTAACAGGGCTAACTGATTGGACGAATTTTGGCGGAGGGCTTAAAAAGCACGCCTACGTTATGTTTTCGTTTTTTGCGGCGAGTTTTGTTAGCGCGTTTTTTAGCTTGTTTGCGGCGCACTTTTTTATGGCGCTTTTTTGGGCGTATCTGGCCGGGCTTTGCGTTTATATGATCTGGCTTGATAGAAACGACGATCAGCTGGGCGTTTTGGCATTTTTACTAGGCATTTTGGGCTTTGAGATTTACTATCTGATTAGCGGCGAGGAGAAGTTTTTAAATTTACAAATCCACCTGCATGTAATCGCGATTTTGCTTATATCTTTTCGCGTTAGCGTCGTGCTTGGCAAAGAGGCGCTAAACCGCGAGTCTGGTATGCAAGACGCGGCTTTTGTGCCAAATTTCGTCTATAAAAACATCGCAATCGTTAGCGTTTGCGCGTTTTTGTTAGTGAGCGTGTTTTTTGAGGGCAGCAAAGCTGTAAATTTTGCCGCGATAGCCTGCGGTAGCGCGATTTTAGCTAAGCTAAAAGAGTGGCACTACAAGGAGCTTTTGCGTCATAGTTTCGTGATTTACTACTACTTGATGCAACTTTTGCTGGCCGCGGCGTATATCCTTTACGGCGCGAGCGGAATTTTGGGCCTGGGGCTGGAGACAAACATGCTGCACGTCATCGCGCTAAACGGCATTATTTTTAGCATTATGCTTATCTTTAACATCGCCGGTCTGCGCCACAGCGGGCAAGAGCTCGAGTTTTTACGCCTGAGCAAGATCGCCTTTGCGCTAGTTATCGTAGCCGGCATTTGCAGGGGCTTTTTGGCTTACGTTTGGAGTGGATTTTACATCCATCTACCGGCAACTCTTATCGCGGTAGCTTTCGCGCTTTGGTTTATCGATTTTTATAAAATTTTCAGAGATAACGAGTTTAGCGACGATCCTGAGTAGGCTAATCCAGCGTCCTTTTATACCTAGCGAGCGATATGGCCGTGCTAACGCATAAAAACGCCAAAATTGCGGCTAGGTCGTAGTAAAAATCGCTAAGCTGGGCGCTTTTTAGCCATACGCCTCTAATGATACGCAAAAAATGAGTCAGCGGAAAGCACTCGCCGATAAACCGCGCCCACGCGGGCATCCCGTAAAAAGGAAACATAAACCCCGACAGCAGCATCGAAGGTAAAAAGAAAAAATAAGTCATCTGCATCGCTTGCAGCTGGCTGCGAGCTAGCGTGCTAAATGTAAATCCCACGCCCAAATTTGCAAGCATTAGCAAGGTGCAAGCCGTAAAAAGCGCGGCCCAGTCGCCGATAGGAGGCAACCCAAAAAGCAGCCTAGCTATCAGCAAAAGCGCGCCCACTTGCAGATAGGCTATGAGCAGGTAGGGTAAAATTTTGCCTATCATCACCTCGGCCGGGCGCAACGGAGCGGCTAGGAGATTTTCCATCGTGCCGCGCTCAAACTCCCTCGTCACCGATATGCTCGTTAGCAGGATCGTCGTTAGCGTGAGCAAGATGCCCATGAGCCCCGGGATGATCTGATAGCGCGTGAGTAGCTCCGGGTTGTAGCGAGAGTGTGCGCGTAGTTCAAATTCCGCCCTAGGCTGCGCGTAGCCGGGTTTATCTCTAGCCAGAGCTTGCTCAAATGCTATTTGCAGCGCGGCCGCGGCGCCCGAGTTTGCCGAGGGATCGGTGGCGTCGGTGGCGATTAAAATTTTAGGCGTTTGGCCTCGCATGAGGTCGCGTTCTAAATTTGGCGGAAAATATATAATAAACTGTGCCTCGCCGCTTTGCATCATGGCTTCGGCCCCGTCCGCGTCCGCGCCGACGTGTTTGACGTCGAAAAACTCCGTATTTTTCATCGCGCTAACTAGCGAGCGAGTGAGCTTGCCGCCGCCCTCGGCGATCACCACGGCTGATGGTAGGTGGCGCGGGTTGTTGTTTATAGCGTAACCAAAAAGCAGCATCAGCATCAGCGGCATCGCGATGATCATAGCTAGCGTCGCGCGGTCTCTTAAAATTTGACGAAATTCCTTTACTACCATCGCCGCGGTGCGCGAAAACGAGATAAATTTCATCGCCGCTCCTAAAATCGCTCGTCTTTATGAAGCTCTAGCAGGTGAATGAAAACATCCTCTAGGCTCGCTTTTATCGGTCTTAGGCTTAGCTCGTTTCGCGGTATTTCTAGGCCTTTGACCGCTTCTTGTAGCGCGGCCGCGTCCTTTGCGGTTACGTGATAGCCGTTACCGAAAGCCGAAACGCTAAGCGCGGAGTTTGATGCTAGTATCCCGGCCGCCCGGCCGGCCGCGTCTCCGCTGAGCTCCCAGACGTTTAGATCGTAGCTAGCGATGATGTCTGACTGCGTGCCGCGTGCTAGGATCTTGCCGTAGGCGATGTAGATGAGCTCGCGGCAGCGCTCGGCCTCGTCCATGTAGTGCGTGGAGACTAGCACCGTGATGCCATCCCGGGCTAGCTCGTGGATGATATCCCAAAACTCGCGCCTAGCCTTTGGATCTACGCCAGCCGTGGGCTCGTCGAGCAAAAGCAGCTCCGGGCCGTGCACGAGGCACATCGCAAGCGCTAGCCGCTGTTTCCAGCCGCCCGATAAACTGCCCGCTAGATGGTTTTGTCTCGGGGTGAGGTCTAGGCGGTCTAGGATTTGATTTACGGCGGCTTTTTGGTTTTTGACCGTAAAAAGCCTAGCGATAAATTCCAAATTTTCCCTCACGCTAAGATCGTCGTACCAGCCAAATTTTTGCGTCATATAGCCTGTTTTTAGGCGTATGGCTTCGCTTTGGCTGCGTAAATCATACCCTAGACAGCTGCCGCTACCGCCGTCTGGCTTCAAAAGGCCGCAAAGCATGCGTATGGTAGTCGTCTTGCCGCTGCCGTTTGGTCCTAAAAATCCGCACACGCTGCCCTTTTTGACTCTGATGTCGATGCCGTCCGTGATGATCTTTTTACCGAATTTTTTGGTGAGGCCTCTAACATCGATGGCGTAGTCGCTGCTCTGCGGTTTGGGGCTTAAATTTGGAGTCAAATTTGAGCTTTGGCTTGCGGTTAATTTTGAGGCGTTTTTAAAATTTAACGGCAAATTTGCGCTGTTAAATTTCGCTTTTAACTCGTTTGCTAAATTTGACCCGCTCAAATTTGATTTTCTTTCAGCCTGCGACGGAGCTTTGTCTGCGCGGTAAATTTGAGCAGAGCGTGCGTTTAAATTTTGCCCCGGCGAAATTTCGTCTAAATTTGGACGCCGAATTTGAGCGGAGATATTTTGCGCGTTCATGGCTCTAGCCTCGCTTTTATCGGTAGCGACGGATGCAGTGCGGTTGCGTTGTTTTCGGGTACGGCTTCGACTAGATAGACCAGCGTGCTTTGCGAGGTTTGGTTGTAGATGACGGGCGGAGCGTACTCGGGGGTGGACGCGATTTTTACTATGCGAGCGCTAAAGTCCGCGCATCCCTCGCAGCTAATGCGCGCTTTTTGCCCCTCGCGCAGGTTAGGCAGCAAGCCTGCGGGCACGAAAAATCTGATCTTGACCTCGTCCGGCGGCAACAGGGATAGCACGGGCTGCGAGCTTTGGACGAATTCGCCCGTTTTATAAAATATATCCTCGACGAGCCCGGATCTCGGCGCTAGGACGGCGGTTTGCTCTAGTCTCCACCGCGCGGCACGCTCGTTAGCTTCGGCCGCTTGTATTTTTGCTTTTAGGCTTGTTATTTGTTCGCTTCTAGCGGGCAAATTAGCGATCTTTAGCGCGGCGTTTAGCTCGCTAACCAGAGCGTTTGCGCGGTCAAATTCCGCCTTTGCGGCGTCGAAATCTTTTTGCGAAACGGCATGTTTGGCCAGCAGCGACTTCGCGCGTTCGTAGTTAGCCTCCGCGATCCAAAGTGCGGCCCTAGCTTGTTTTAGTTCGGCATTTATCCGCTCGATCTCCTCGGGGCGCTTGCCCGTGCTAAGGTTGGCCAGCTCGGCCTCTAGCGCGTCTACGTTAGCCTTTGCGGCGTCTAAATTTGCTAGCGCTTCGGCGCTCTCAATCTCAAAAAGCGGCTCGCCCTCTTGGATGACGGCGCCCTCTTTGACGCTCAAATTTACGATCCGTCCGCTAACGCTAGGCGCCACGTAAAGATAATCTCCCTCGACGTAGCCGTTAAAAAACGCGCTCCGGCTTTCGTCCGCGCAGCCCGCAAAAATCAGGATAAAAAAGGCAAAAAACGCGTAAAATTTGCTCAAATTTAAACTCATTTCGCCTCCTTAAAGCCGCTATTTCATTAGCATTATACCCCGCTTAGTTAAATTTGACTACATTTTAGGATTCCGAGCGGTATCCGAAAAGGAAATATTATCGGCGTGTAGGCTTCGGATAGTGCGGTAGAAGCGGCGATTTTTTATCTCTTTTTAGGAAAGAGCAATTTAAATTTGGAGCAAATTAGTGCGGCGATTTAGTATTTTTCGCGTTTGAAATTTTCCAGATGCGCTTTATAAGCACTATAAAAACGGCAACTCAAAAAAAGAGGATAAAAAATATCCGCTTTAAGCTTTCTTTGAAGAGCAAGATTATATAATTCCCATTTTAACGATAGTAGTTATTAATATTAAATATTGAGGAGAGGAAATGAAAAAAATCATTTCAGGTGCGCTAGCCACGTCATTGCTGGCTGCTTCGGCATTTGCTTTTAGTGTAGATGGCAACCCTAGCGTCAAATTCGTTGGTTATAAGTTGGCTAACAAAACAGCCGTCGAGGGTACATTTAAAGATCTTGGCTTTAAAAGCGCGGAAAACGCAAATTTTGCTGATTTTCTAAAAACCTTTGAGTTTAACATCGACCCAAAAAATATCGATACAAAGTTGCCCGATCGCGACAAACGTATCGGTATGATCTTTGACGGCAACGCAATAATGGCTAAAATCGTATCCGTAAGCGGCGACGAAAAAGCGGGCGAAGCTGAAGTCGAAGTTAGCGTAAAAGGAAACTCAAAGTCTTATAAAACGCAGTATACGGTGGAAGATGGTAAACTAAAGGCTAAAATCGGCATTGACTTGTTGGCTGATTTGAAACTCAATGAGACATTTGAAAAATACGCGGCTTCAGCCAAGCCTTTTCATGGTGGCAAAAGCTATCCGGATGTAGAAATCTCACTCGAAGCTAAAATAAAATAATCCTTAAATTCGGCGCAAAGATCTGCTTGCGCCGAATTTTCTACTTTATTATTATTTTTTATTCCGTAATGCCGAAAAATCGATAACTTAAGATATAATGAGCCGTAAAATTTAATTAAGGCAAAAAAATGACGACGAAAGAAAATAAAAAAGGGGCGGTAAGCGCGCTATTTCTGGCGGTTGCGCTGTTTGCGGCGGGGTGCGCGGGATATTTTTATTACGGCATAGGCGGGACGGGCGTTTTTACGATGGTCGTTGCCGTGATCTGCGCCGTTTTTTGCGTGAAAAAGATATTTCAGGTTAGCTTTCTAAGCATCGATGACGACGGATTTTTAGTACAAAAGGGCGGCAAGAATGCCAAATTTTACTTTAAAGATATCGAAGAAATCGGCGTTCGCATGGTAGACGCTAAACGCAAAATCGACGTTTTAAACGTGAGATTTAAGAGATGCAAACTAGACCGCGACGCCGCTGATGGCCTCATACAGCCTATCGGCGACGACGACGCCGTGATATATGATAAATACGAGCTCTCAAAGCACGAGATTTTTAAAATTTTAAAGCAAAAATTTGAGGTGCTAAACACGCAAAAAAGCGAAAATAAGAAAAAGTAAAATTTGTGCGAACGCAAAAAAGGGGCCGCCATGAAAGAGGAGTTTGAAGTAGCCCGTAAAAGGGTCACAATCTACCGCATAGGAGCGCAAAATTTGACGCTAAAGGCGGATGATGGCGGTTTGCAAAATGCGGCTCGTGCGCCGATAGTATTTTATAACGCGTTTGCGAACGAAGCAGACGAGATCGCGCGGGCTTTAGGCGAGCTTGGCGACGTAAGTCTAACGCTTGCGGCAGTGAGCGGACTGGAGTGGAACTCCGAAATGACGCCCTGGCCTATGCCTGCTCTTTTTAAGAAGGAGCTGCCTTTTGAGGGCGGGGCGTATGAGTATTTGCAAACTCTAACCCAACAGATCGCGCCTGCGGTCCTGGCAAAAACGGGCGATGCTGCGTGGATCGGGATTGCCGGGTGCTCGCTAGGCGGGCTTTTCGCGCTTTACTCGCTTTATAAAACGCCTATGTTTACGCGCGTCGCTAGTGTTTCGGGTTCGCTTTGGTATAAGGATTTTCGCGAGTTTGTGCTGGGCTCGCATCTTGCGGGCAAGCCGGAGCGTGCGTATCTTTCGATCGGCGACCGCGAAAGTATGAGCAAAAACGAATACCTAAAAACGGCTCTAGACGCCACGCGCGATATTGCTGCGCACTTTGAGAGGTTGGGCGT
This sequence comes from uncultured Campylobacter sp., assembly GCA_963519915.1. GTDB lineage: Bacteria > Campylobacterota > Campylobacteria > Campylobacterales > Campylobacteraceae > Campylobacter_A. Next base: position 9,429 of record CAUQPE010000026.1, read on the forward strand.
TGGGAGTAAATTTGAGCTAAATCCGGGCAATCACTACGCAGACGAGATAGGACGCACGGTAAAGGCGCTAACGTGGCTGGTTGGCGGCTAAATTTAGCTATAAATATACTCCAAAATTATCGTCAAATTTAAAAATTTAGCCGTACGAGAGGTTGGGACGACTGGCTAAATTTACTAAAGTGATGAAATTTCGGGGTGCATTTAACTTTAAATCGGGTGCAGAATTTTTCGCTTAGACGAGGCGAAATTTCTACTTCGCTTCGCTCGTAGCTGCAAGCAGAAGATTTTTAAGCGGAGCGTATATGAAATACATAACCGAGCAAATTTAAATACAAGATTACAAGGCAAAGTATCGTGAGATGATTTTAAATGTTTTCTACGTCGCTACGCTCGTAGCTAAATAGAAGAAGTAAATTTCGTCCCAAGACTAGACATATAGTCTGTCGCAGGGCGAAAATTTCAAATCTATTTAAATATACCCACCAAATAAGTAGAAGTTTTTTGCCTTAATCAAGGCGGATTTAAATTTTACGACGGGAGCGTATATAAAATACGTGACCGAGTAAAATTTAAATACAGCGCAGAGTAAGACAAAAAGACAAGCCTCAAATTTAGACTTCGTATCTTTCACCAGGCTTCATCTCTATCATCTCCCACGGCAAGCCCTGCTTATTTAGCTCGTCCATGAAGGGCTTAGCGTAGAAATTTTCCATGTTAAAGACGCCCTTGCCGCTCCAGATGCCTTTTGCAACCATCATCGAGCCGATCATCGCAGGCACGCCCGTCGTGTAGCTCACCGCCTGAGCGCCCGTCTCGGCGTAGCAAGCCTCGTGGTCGCAGACATTGTAGATGTAGACTTGACGCTCTTTGCCGTCTTTTAAGCCGCGTATCACGCAGCCGATGTTGGTTTTGCCCTTCGTTCGAGGGCCGAGGCTCGCAGGATCAGGCAGCAGCGTCTTTAAAAACTGTATCGGCACGATTTTTACGCCGTTATGCTCGACCTCGTCGATGCGTAGCATGCCGACGTTTTCTAGGCATTTCATATGTGTGAGGTAGCTCTGCCCAAATGTCATAAAAAAGCGGATTCGCTTTAGCCCCTTGATGTTTTTTACAAGGCTTTCTAGCTCCTCGTGATAGAGCAGATAGCTATCCTTGACGCCTACTTTCGGATAGTCCCATTTGAACATTATTTCCATCGGCTCGGTTTCTTTCCACTCGCCGCGCTCCCAGTAGCGGCCCTTTGCGCTCACTTCACGTAAATTTATCTCTGGGTTGAAATTTGTCGCAAACGGGTAGCCGTGATCGCCTGCGTTGCAGTCTAGGATGTCGATCTCGTGGATCTCGTCAAATAAATTTTGCTGCGCGTAGGCGCAAAATACGTTAGTCACGCCCGGATCAAAGCCGCTTCCTAGCAGCGCCATCGTGTTTGCGGCTTTAAACTCGCCGTCCTTCGCCCACTGCAGCTTGTATTCAAATTTGGCGGTGTCCGGGTGCTCGTAGTTTGCGGTGTCGATGTATGGGATGCCGGCGCGAGAGCACGCGTCCATCAGCGTTAGGTCTTGATACGGTAGCGCGACGTTTAGCAGTAGCTCGGCACCCGTTTTTTTGATTAAATTTACGACCGCATCGGTGTCGTCCGCGTCGATCTGTGCGGTGCCAATTTGTACGCCTAGGCGATCTTTTATAAATTTAGCGATCGCGTCGCACTTGCTTTTTGTGCGGCTTGCAAGGGTGATTTTTTTAAAAACGTCCGCGTTCATCGCGCATTTTACGGTTGCGACTTGGCTCACGCCGCCCGCGCCTATGATTAAGATATTTGACATTTTGGCTCCTTTAAATTATCTTTTATAATCTTCTGTATAAGTCTCTATTATTAATTTTGGCTCTAGTTTATAATGTTTTAATTGTTTATCAATGACTCTATTATCATTTGATTTATTTTTTATTGTCTTGCAAAACTCTACAATATTTTTCTTAAAATTTTGCAAATTTACATCTGTCATAACTCTTATTTTTTCATTAGAAAATGCATCTTGTGATATTTTATTGCTTGGATGAATTAAAATAGGGAAAAATCTATTTTTATCTTCAATATGATAAGTTTGATTAAACCAGCTAACAGACGAGGTTATTTGTTCTACATCACTTTTTGAAATAGTGTCCGTTGTGGCACCATTTTTACATTCTATTATGAAATATTTATTATCAATTGCCCAAAAATTGTCGGGACCGCATTTATACTCTTTATCAGGCCGCTGTGAATAAAAGCCCAATAGTGAGCCTATTTTTTTAATTGAATCTTCAAATTTATCATAGGTATCTTTTATGAAATTTAGATGAGATAAAATTTCCTCAACCTCTATTATTAAGTCATTTGTGTTTGTAAAGTCAGATATATAATTAGTTATATTGTCTACCTGGCTTTTTTGCTGAGAAATTTTACTATATTCTATTCCATTGATCGGCTTTAAAATTTGATTATTTAGATTGCAGGCAGATTTTAAAATTTCTTGCGCCTTGTTTCGATCAATAAAATTTGTATATTCTGCAAGAATCTGTTTTGTGTAGCCTATAAAAATTTTGTTATCCTGAGATAGCTTGTTTATATAATTTTCTAAAATTTCTTGTGCTGCTTTATAGTTTTTATTAATAGCAAAGTTGTAAGCTTTTCGTAATTCAATAGAAAATATATTCAAGCTGTTTACTTTAAATTCTATATTTAAAATTCTGTCGTTATGTGCTTGTATCCAATTCTTATCTCTTTGTAATACCTGTATAATGGTTGTTTGAATATCTTCTATGTTTTTACAATCTTCCATTACTTCTTCTGATAATTCAAACTGTTGTTTTGTCGCCTCTGAAAATTTATCTTTATGTTATGCAGTTATTCTTGCTAAATCATAGCCAAGTAACAATACGATGCAATAATCAGAATTTGATCTTATTCCCCTACCCATTCCTTGTTCAATTTTTTGTATTTTTTGGTTTAAAATTTTATCGTCGTCTCCTTGTAAATATCCTTCATTTAGCTGATCTATTAGCGTTTGAGCATTCGGTAATCCATCTATTACCAAAATTCTACAAGCATCATTTGGTAAGTCTATACCATCATATCTATTTGTAAAAACAACAATATTACCACTTGATTTTTTATCCCTAAGTTTATTGATGCATTCTATGATATTATCTTTATCCGCCATATTGGTTGCTATACATTTCCAGGCATTACTCTTTTGAAAAGATGGTGAAATTATTGATATGTTGCATCCTAATTCATTAACTAAATTTTGCAACATTTCTTGGATATCTTCTGTTGTTACGTCTGGATTTATCATATGTGGAGCAAGAATAAGACGTTCTCCAATATCGTTCACCATTTTTGGAGTAATTGGTTTGTTTAAATATTCCTCGCTTATATTAAAATGGGTTGATAATATGCTATCATCGACAAGTGTTGCAGTCATAAAAATCTTGCGCTTGGCATTTTCAAAAGATACAAACTCTTGTACAGGAATAACATGAGGAGTTATTTCGATTCTGGAAGGACTAACCACACATCTACATAATTCAAAATTTCTTTCTATCAATTTCAAATTAAATTTTTTTAAATTATCATCCCCATTCTCTATTATAAATTTAAAAGCTTCTTGATACTTGTCGTGCCAATTCCAGAAAGGAACAAGCCCTATTGTATTTGGTTCATTCAATTCGAGCTTTGTTGCTAATGACTGGCTTTGGTTTCTAATATCATTAATGAAAAGTCTAAAAATTTGATTATATAAATTTTTATTATCTTCTTGATTAATCGTTATAGTAAATTGTTTGTTTATAATATCTATACAAGCGTGCGCATCATCTATAACTACACGTCCAATTTCAATTTCTGATGTCCCGACTCCAAATTTACTTTGCCCATTAAACAGTTCATATATATTGCATATTAAGATTTTTTTTGAAGTTTCAAATTCTATTGATTGTTTATCGGTGGTTTTATTGATACCTAGCAAGTCAGCTTCTTTTTTAACTTGTTCTACAAGATATTTGTCAGGTACCACATATACGCAAGGTCCTTTTTTTTCTCTTAGACAGCTTTCTAATATAAGAAGGCCTGCTAATGTTTTACCGCTTCCGGTATTCATTTTTATGACCGTAGTATTTTTTTCTCTTTGCTCAAACCACTTTTCAATGACATCTGTTTGTGGAGTTCGCAAATATTGATAATGTTTTTGTGGTAGTGAAGAAAAAATTTTACTTGGATCTATTATTTTGTTGACTGTGTTTTGTTTTATATATTTTCTAAAATTAGCCATTTACCGCCTTTTTATATTATTATATGAAAATGTTGCTTTAAATCTTCATAGAAAATATATTTTAAATAAATTTTTCTGTTTTGATCGTTATAATCACCAAAAGTTTTAACTGTTAAAGGTTAAAGTCTAAAGGAGCTCTATGCTTAAAATTTTGCTTTTTTGTTTGCCGATTTGGCTACTTGGGACGAGCTGCGAAGAGGCGATAGAGCTTAGTGCCGAAGAGTTATTAAGCGCGACCGCAACGCCACGGCTACTGCGCTAGCGAGTGAAAGAGCGGTGCAAATTTGCCTGGCTGAGTACGGCGAAGAGCATGAGAGCACGATCATGGCATTAAACAACTCGGGCAGCTTTTTTATGTTTGTAGGCGAGCCGCAAAAGGCGCTCGCAGCCTACGAACGGTCGCTAAAAATTTTACAAAAAGGGCTCGGCAAAGAGCACAAAGCGATAGCAAAGCCCTATCACGGCGTAGCTATCGCACAGTCGGCACTTGGGCGATACGATGAGGCGATAGCGAATTTCGGCGCGGCGATCAGATGCTACGAGCTAGGCGGCGAGAAGATGCAAAAAGATCTGATGAGCTGCTACGCGGGGTTTGGCGATACGCTCTATAAAATGGGCGATTTTAACGGCGCATACGTAAAACACGCCGTCGCGTTTAGAATTTACGAAGAGGTTTTCGGCGCGGATAGTGTAAATTTGCTACGCACGAAGTATTATGCGCTGATGGCGGGCGATCTGGCGGGGCTCGGCAATAAAACGGAGGCGCTGCAAAACTACGAAAAAACTCTTGGGATCGCGAATAAAATTTTAGAAAAAAGTAACGATAAACACGCAAAAAGCCTAAAAGCAGAGGTGGAGGCAAAGATAAAAGAGTTGTAAATTTAGCGATTAAATCTTGAGGCGGGCTAAATTTACGCCTCAAATTTGACTAAGATGCTGCACTACTCGGCGTTTAATCGCTTTGCCAAATTTGCCGCACAGGCAAACGCAAAATGCAGATTGTACCCGCCGAGCATCCCCGTCACGTTTAGAACTTCGCCGATAAAGTAAAGCCTGCTAGTGCCGCCATGGGCGCAGTTTACATCTAGCGCGTCCGTATCTACGCCACCTTTGGTGACTTCGGCTCGCTCGAAGCCAAACGTGCCCGCAGGCGCAAATTCATAATCAAATAGCCGCGAGATTTTCGCCGTTTCGTCCGCTTTATACTCGCCGTAAGGTTTGTCGCTAAGCCCCGCCGCGCGTAAAAACTCGAGCGTAAACCGCCTAGGTAGCGGCAGGACGGTGCTGAGCTGCTTTTTGCTTTTTTGCGCGGTTTCGATGTTAAAATTCGGGCAAAAATTTATCGCCATCAAGCCCTTTTGCCAAAAAAGCGAAGCGTTTAGCACGGCTGGACCGCTTATGCCTTTGTGCGTGAAAAGTATGTCGCCTGCAAATTTGCGCGGCGTTTTTAGTTCGCGATTTACAGCGTTTTTGCTCGCGCAAGCTACGCTAATCTCGGCCGGGAAGCAAACCCCGCTTAGGTTTTTAAACCAGAACTCGTCTTTTTGCACGGTAAATCCCACGAGCGCCGGAGCGGGCGTGGTGACACTGGTGCCAAAGCTCTGCGCTATTTCGTAGCCGATGTCGCTGGCGCCCAGGCTTTTGTAGCTTAGTCCGCCGCTAGCTACGACGAGGTTTTGGGCGTAAAATTTATCTCCGTTTTTGGCTAGTACTTCAAAAACTTCAGCTTGCTCGGATTTAAGTTTCTCTAAAATTTGCCCGTTTTCATCGGTCGAAATTTTTCTAGCGCCCTTTACGCAAACGCCGCAAAATATTTGTGCTCCGCTTTGTCTAGCGCGCTTTAAAAGCACGGCCAAAACGTCTTTGGCACCGCTTTCGCAGAAAAACTGATTTTGCTTTTGCTCGTTAAATTTTAACTCGCCAAAAAATTTTAAAACGTCTTTGAAGTCTAGGTTTTTTAGGATATTTTTGACGAAATTTGCGTCGCCTAGGTAGTTTGACGCGTCGATACGGCGGTTTGTGACGTTGCACCTGCCTCCGCCGCTAGCTAGGATTTTCTTGCCGGGAGTTGTGTTTTTTTCGAGTAGGGCGACGCCTTTACCGCGTAAATTCGCCGCCAAAAATAGCCCTGCCGCGCCCGCTCCGATTATCAAAACGTCGTAAATTTTGCAAATTTTAGCCATCATAAAACCTCAAATTTTACGCGCGGCAAAGCCATCTAAAATCAAAAGCTATTTTTTAGCGCTAGGAATTTTTGCTCTTGCGCTTCGTCTAGTTTCATTTTTTCGTTGCGATTTACGAAAAGCTTAAAGATCACGTTGTGATCCGCGTCGTAAAAGTGCAGGCTGTGTCCGAGAAATCCCATAAATTTAGTACTCACAAAGCCGATGCTGGCGATTGATTCTTCTTTTAGGTGGCCGCCCAAAAAGCCGCTTTTATCGGTGAAATTTAAAAATCCTTTCGCTTTTTTAGGCATAGGCACGCTCACTTTGATCTCGATGATAAACTCGGGCGTATTTTTGATAAAAAGCATCTCGCCCCAAGTGCTGATTTCTTCAAAAATTTTCATCAAATTTTCTGCGCCGACTTCCTTAAATTCGTCATCGCCGCGGTATTGCAGGATTTCGTATTCGCGTACGTTTAGCTGTTTGGCCGCATCGTAAACGGACATTTTTTTGTCCTCGAAAAGCTCGTCGATTTGTTTTTTTAGATCGCTCATTTTTGTCCTTTTTTGAAATTAGATTTTGATAATAGTATTTAAAAATAGCTAAAAATCGGCTAAATTTATTCGTCTCACGGCATTGCGTTATCAAACGGCGCGAGAGCCTCAGTTTTAGCGCTCGGAGCGGACGGTTTTAGTAAATTCACTCCGTCCGCAAAGCTCGCTACACGCCTAAAATTCGCTTTATTTCCGCCTCGTTAGTGAGCTTGGAGTTGTATTTCACGACGAGATTTTGTGCGTTTTTATAGCACTCCACGACGCCTTTTTGCTTCTCAATCTCGGCTAGATCGGCATCCGTGTCAGACGGCAGATAGATATTTTTAAAGATATTTGGGTTATCTAGCCATTTTAGCGCGATCAGCCACACGACGCAAAGCACCGTCACGACGGCGGAAAGCGCGCTAAGGCCGTAAAATTTAAGCAAAGTACCGCCGCCGATACCGCCGATGAAGCTTCCCATGTAGCCAAAGGCGTTAAAGATGCCTAAAACTGCGCCCTTTTGGCTTACTTTGCTAAATTTGGACGCCATTGATTGCAGGATTGGCTCGTGCAGGTTAAAGCCGATAAAAAATATAATCACGCCCGCATAAAATAGCGGCTTGTGTCCGAGCGAGAGCGCGAAAAGTCCGTAGCAAACGACGAAAAGCGAGACGCCGATGACTAAAATTTGCTTTGTGATGCGCTTTGTTTCGCCTATCGCGCCGCCGATACCCATCGCGATAAAGCCAAACACCGTCGCGACCGAGTAGATGCCGCTGAGGTCCTTTTTATCCATGCCAAAATACTTCACTATAGCGATCGGAATCACGATAAAGGCCGCCGACATCAGCATTTTTTGCATAAAGTTGCTGATGTTCATGAGTAGTAAATTTCTGTTTGAGAGTAGCTTTACGGCCGGCATTTTAGCCTGCGAGTGCGTAAATTTAGGCTCCTCGCCAACAGCTGTGTATAAAAGCGCGATACAAACGACTGTAACTGCGATCGAGAGGTAAAAGAGGCTTGAAAGGCCGTATTTAGCGCTAAGTATCGGCGAGAGTATCATAGAAAGCGTAAAGCTAATGCCGATAAACGCGCCCATCATCGCCATCGCGTGCCCGCGCACCTCCTCCTTGGTCATATCGCTCATCAGCGCGATTGCCACGGCTCCTATCGCGCCCGCTCCCTGGATAAATCTACCAAAAATCATCGTGTAGATATCAGTCGCCACGGCGCAGATCGCAGCTCCAACGATGAAAACCAGCAGGCCGATCAGCATAGAGTTTTTGCGCCCGAAGCGGTCGGAGACGTAACCGAAAACCACCTGAAACGTGATCTGCGACATTGCGTAAACACCGATAAGAACGCCGACTAGAAACTCGGTCGCCCCCTCAAGCTCGAGCGCGTAGACGCTGATAACGGGCAAAATGATAAAGAGTCCAAAAAACCTGCTGCCGATGATAAAAGATAAAGGTAATGCGCTTTTTACTATCATAAATTTTCCTTTTAAAGGAGTGATTTTACCCGAATTTTGATAATACGTAAATTAAAGTCGAATTTGATAAAATGTGCGGATTAAAAAATAGCATAGCGAAGTATTTTTGGATTATTTTTACGGTTGCGTAGATGAAATTTTGCGTAGGCTAGGCACGTAGCCTGCCGAGCAAAATTTTAGCAAGCTACGTAAAAAGAACGAAAAAGACAAGCTAGAAAAAGGAAAAATTTGAAAATAGTTTTAGCAACATCCAACTCCGATAAAGTGCGCGAAATAAAAGATTTTTTAAAAGATTACGAAATTTACGCATTGCGCGAAATTTGCGAGCCCTTTGAGATCGTCGAGGACGGCGCGACTTTCGCCGCAAATGCGCTAATCAAAGCTCGCGCGGTGCAGGCAAAACTGCGCAAGCTAAATTTGTCGGACGAGTTTATCGCGCTAAGCGATGATAGCGGCATCAGCGTGGACGCTCTTGGCGGCAGGCCCGGGATTTATTCGGCGAGATTTAGCGATATGAATGAGCAGGGGCAGATAACGGGCAAAAGCGCGACCGATGCTAGCAACCGCACAAAGCTGATCTCGGAGCTAAAAGCGCTAAATTTAACCAGCTCGCCCGCGTTTTACACCGCTTGTATCGCGGTTAGCTCAAAGTTTGGCGATTTCACGGCGCACGGCTTTATGCACGGCACGGCGATTTGCCAGGAGCGCGGCAGCAACGGCTTTGGCTACGATAGCCTCTTTATCCCCAAAGGCTTTACGCACACGCTTGGCGAGCTAGATGATGCCGCGAAGCTAAAAATCTCGCACCGCTCAAAGGGGCTAGAGCTCATAAAATACGTGTTAAAGAGCCTTGAGAGGAAATTTGGGCTCTAAATTTAGAGCGCGAAAGAGAAAGCAAATTTGCGCGGCAAAACCCTGCTAAATTTGCCGTCCCTTAACGCTAGCGCGGTATAATCGCGCAAATTTAAAATTTGAGACGAAGATGAATCTGGTTTTATTCGACTTTGACGGGACGATCACGCGCGACGACTCGCTGCTGGAGTTTATCGCCTACGTCGTGGGATTTAAGAAATTTTTTAGAGGGATTTTTTGGCTTTCGCCCGTTTTGATCGGCTATAAGCTAAAAATTTGCAGCAACAACTACGCTCGTAGGCGGCTGATGACGTACTTTTTCGCGGGTATGAGCGCGGATAAATTCGCTCAAATTTGCAAAAAATACTCAAACACGCACATTGAGGATATCGTGAAATTTTCCGCGATGGCAAAGATCGCCGAGTATAAGGCAAACGGCGACAAGGTCGTGATCGTGACGGCGTCGCTCGAGGACTGGCTGGCTCCGTGGTGCCGGGCGCAGGGGCTGGAGCTACTAGGCACTCGTATCAAGAAAAAGGGCGGCGTGATAACGGGCGAGATAGACGGCGCCAACTGCTACGGCGCGGAGAAGGTGCGCCGCGTGCGCGAGGCATACGACACGGACGCCTTTGATCGCGTGATCGCATACGGCGACAGCAGGGGAGATAGGGAGATGCTGGAGTTTGCCGACGAGGCGCATTATAGGGTGTTTGAGTGAGGACTACGAAAACTGCAAGCTAGCCGTAAATTTAGAAGCATTAAATTTGAGCATTCGTGCGGCAAAATTTAGCTCTAGCGCATTTTTGCGGCGCGGCAAATCGGCGCATAGGCTAAATTTGACACTCATAAAAGCTTTTTACCACTAGGCTGTTTGATTCAAGTTTGCTTGGTGCTTTTTAGCCAAACTCAAATTTGTTTACTCTTGCCGCAACGGCTCCAAATTTAACGCGTCATCCAAATTTGACCCGGTGCGCGTTTGAACTGGGCCGGTGCAAATAAAAATAACAAATTCGGCTCTACTTGTTTTAGCTTAAATTTAGGTCGATTTACGGCCTTTTCTTTGTGAAAATGCGCCACTCTTGCGGCTCAAATTTGAGCGTTAAATTTACCTGCGCCCCTAAGTCGCAAAAACCAAATTTAACCCCAAATTTAAACCATTTTCAGCACTTCGACTATCTCGCCCTTTGCGATAAATTCGGTCTCTTTCGGGATGATTAAAAGCGCGGCATCGTTTGTGAGGTTATTTACGATCGCCGAGCTACCCATCTTTTTGCCGTCTAAATTTACGTAAATTTTACCGTCGCGATTTACTAAATTTACCGCCGTAAACTCCAAAAACGGCGAGCGCTTTTTGTAGTCCTCGTCCATGATCGCCGTGATTTTGGGCTCGCTAGCGCCAAACCACGCATTTAGCAGCACGCGCACGTAGAGCACGCACATCACCATCGCCGAGTACGGAAAGCCCGGCAGCGCAAATATATACTTTTCGCCTGCTTTTGCGACCTTGATGTGGCGGCCCGGTTTGATCGCGGCGCCATCTATCATAATGTCGAAATTTTCGCCCAGCGCTCCTTTTACGAAGTCGTAGTCGCCCATGCTGATGCCGCCAGTGGTGACGAGTACGTCGGCTGATTTTAGCGCGTGGATGATGGCGTCTTTTACGAGTTCGGCGCGATCGCGAACTATCTCGCACAGCACGGGTTCGCCGCCCATTTTGCGCACCATGGC
>CAUQPE010000027.1:0-19843 GCA_963519915.1 uncultured Campylobacter sp.
ACCCCAACCTTGGCAAGGTTGTGCTCTACCCCTGAGCTATTCCCGCACCGTTTGAGAAGTCGCAATTTTAGCAAAAACGTTTTCATTTGTCAAGAAAATTTCAAAATTTTTACGATTTCGCCCGCTTTTAGCTCGCCGAGGCTTTCGCTTGTTACCAAAACGGCGTTACTTTTGATGAGCGGAGTTATCATGCCAGAGCCGAATTTATTATTATCTGTCACGCTAAATTTGCCCTCACAAAAGCTACCGAGCACTATATTTTGGCGTCCCGATTTTATTTTTACGTCTTGATTTAAAACGGCGTCAAATTTTTCAAGCCGCGTGCCCTTTAAAAAAGGAACGACCAGCAAAAAGCACATCAAAAACGCCGCCATCGGATTTCCTGGCAGGATAAAAACGATTTTTTTGTCTTTTATAAAAGCTTTGCTCGGTCGTCCGGGGCGGATATTTACGCCGTCAAAAAGCTCGCTAAAGCCCAAATTTAAAAGCGCCGTTTTCATAAAATCAGCCTCGCCCTTGCTCGCTCCGCCGCTTGTTACGATGACGTCAAATTCGGCCGTCTCTATCGCTCGCGTCGTACTTTCTAGATCGTCCTTGATAATGCCCGCATACGAGCTAGCAAAGCCGAAGCTTTGAAGCAGTGACGCGATGCCTGCGCCGTTTGCGTTGTAAATTTGCTCCTCGCTAGCGTTTTGCCACGGCTCGACCACTTCATCGCCGCTTGAAAATACACCGATCTTTAGCTCACGCTCCACGCAGACACAGTAAATGCCCTGAGCAGCTAGCATCATTACTCTTGCGGGCGTTAAAATTTCGCCTTTTTTTAGCAAAATTTCGCCAGCCTTGACCTCCTCGCCCTTATATCTTAGGGCGTTAAATTTTTTGACTTTACTTTGCTGCAAGAGCTTGCCGTCCTGCAAAACTGCATCCTCAAAAGGCACGACGGTGTCTGCATTCGTCGGCATTTTTGCGCCCGTCATTATCTTTACGCATTCGCCTTTTTTTAGCGCGATCTCGGTCTCATCACCCGCCAGCACGGTTGCCGCGACGCTTAGCGGCTCGTTAAAATCGTCAAATTTGAGCGCGTAGCCGTCCATCGCAGCGTTGTCAAAGGAGGGCAAATTTTTAACGGCAACGACGTCCTGCGCTAAAATTTTACCCGTCGCACGCTCAAGGCTAGTAAACTCGCCGAAGCCGTCAAATTTAGCTTTTTCTAGGATCAAATTTTGAGCAAGCTCTAGCGTCATTTTACTCCTCCAGCCTGCGTATTTTTGCGCCCAGAGCCGCTAGCTTGCGCTCCAGCCCCTCATAGCCTCTATCCAGGTGATAAATTCTATGCACGCGGCTAGTTCCGTTTGCTGCAAGGGCGGCTAGTACTAGAGCAGAGCTTGCGCGCAGATCGGTAGCCATCACGTCTGCGGCGTTTATCTCGCCTCCGCCGTAGATCGTCGCGATATGGCCGTTTAGACGGATATCGGCACCCATACGCGTGAGCTCGCTAACGTGCATAAAGCGGTTTTCAAAAAGCCTCTCGTCGATCGTGCTAACGCCGTTTGCCACGAGCGAGAGCGCCATAAACTGCGCCTGCATATCGGTCGGAAATCCCGGAAACTCAGTCGTCACGATCTCGACGGGATTTACGTTTTTAGCGGGCATTATCGTGATTTTATCGCCGTCCGTGACGGTTTCAAAGCCCATTTGGTTAAATTTAGTAAGCACGGCCCTAAGATGCGCGGCATTGGCTTTTGTTATGGTTACTTGCGAGTTCGTGATCGCTCCGGCGCAAAGATACGTGCCCGCCTCGATCCTATCGGGGATAACCGTTATCTCGCCGACGTCCAGCAGGCGCCTATCCGTACCTTCTATCACGAGCTCGTCCGTGCCGATACCCTCGATCTTTACGCCGCCTGCGGCCAAAACCTCGCAAAGCTGCACCACCTCAGGCTCTTTAGCGACGTTGATCAGATGCGTCGTGCCGTGAGCGAGCGCGGCGGCCATGATGATGTTTTCGCTGCCAGTTACTGTGATCTTATCAAACACGATCTGCGCGCCCTTTAGCCCATCAGGCGCCGTGGCTACGACGTAGCCTTGCTTTATCTCGATGTTTGCGCCCATCTTTTCGAGCGCGCTTAGGTGTAGATCGATCGGTCTTTGTCCGATCGCGCAGCCGCCGGGCAGACTCACTTCGCAGTGACCGAACCTGGCTAGCAGCGGGCCAAGAACCAGGATAGAGGCGCGCATTTTACGCACGATGTCGTAGTTAGCCTTCGTGGAGCTGACGTAGTTTGAGTTGATTTTTAGAGTGTGATCGTCCGTAAATTCGCATTTTGCGCCCAAATTTACGAGCAGCGTCGCCAATGTTTTTATATCCGCGACGTTTGGCATATTTTTTAGCGTCACGTCGTTTTTTATGATTAGAGCCGCGGCTATGAGGGGCAGGGCGGCATTTTTCGCACCGCTTATGGCGACCTCGCCGCCTAGTTTTGCGTTTCCTTCGATTTCTAAATAATGCATCATCTTAAATCCTTAAATAAAATCCAAAGTATAGTGAAATTTAGCTTATAAATTTAAATTTATGCCCGATATTTACCGATTTATTTATATAATCCTGCTTTTAGGCAGTTCGTCTCTACGGCTTGTCTCTTGGGTAAATTTAAATGATCTAGAAATTTTCTCCCTCGATGAACTATTATGTTCTATCTTCGGTCGAAAATTTCGTCGAAACATTTAAATTTATCACAAGATACTTCGCCTTGAAATTTAAATATAAAATAGGATGATTTAAATGAAATTTACCATTTTTTTACCGCTAGCGCCGGTTGCGGCTTTGATTTTTAGCGGGTGCGCGAACGATGCGCCCAAAATTTACCCGACCGATCAAAGCGGACAGATTTTAAACGCGAGATTTTTAAACTCGCAGCAAGACGTATTTAATGATCTAGGCGGCATAGCGCTTTCAAATTTTATGCAAGGTTTTTTGGGCAAAAAAGACGGCGGAGACTGCTCGGGCTTCGTCTCTCTCGTAAATAAAAACATAAATAACGTTTACTTTTCAGAGACGAATTTACTCAAATTTTACGGCGAAAACGGATCGAAATCTCAAGCCATTTATAATCTTTACAAAAAGCGAAATTTGATCTCGCAAACAAGTCCGAAGCTTGGAGATTTGGTATTTTTTAACAACACCACGAGTCAAACCAAAGGCAAAAACAAACAAATCATAACTCACCTTGGCATCATAGACCGCATAGAGGACGACGGAACTATAAGATTTATGCATAATACCAGAGGCAAAAACAAAAGCGGATTTATAAATCTATTTCAAAAAAATAGCCATAAAATAGGCGGCAAAGAGGTAAACTCCTATATCGTAGCGTGTAAAGGCGGCGACGCTACTTGCCTAACGTCGAACAGATTCGCCGGCTTTGGCAAGGTTAATTTTTAGCTAAATTTATGTCTAAATTTTATATGATAAAGCCTTTAAAAAGGAGCCGTTTTTGAAAGCTACGATATCGCTCATCGCGTTAAATTGTCTAGTATATTTTGCCGTTTACTGCGGCATTTGCGGTAGTAACGTGACGCTTGGGCTAAATATGTTTTTCACGGACGGACTTTACGTCTGGCAGCCTGCGACTTCGATGTTTATGCATGCAAATTTGGCCCATCTGCTGATGAATATGGCGGTTTTGTATCAGTTCGGATCGCTTCTTGAGCGGTACTACGGCAGCGAAAAATTTGCCGTTATTTACTGCATCGGAGGCGTTTTAACCTCGCTGCTTAGTTTTGTTTATATTTATGTTATGTTTAAAACTAACGGAACTTTTATAAATTTAGTCGGAGCTAGCGGCGCGATTAGCCTGCTACTGGGCGTTTTGGCGTTTTTAGACGCCAGCAGCCGAAAGGGGTTAATCGTCGCGATCTTACTAATGAGCTTCGCGCCAGTGGCTATGGGCGTAAACGTCGCCTGGTACGCGCATATCATCGGCTTTGCGTTAGGATATTTCGGGGTAAAATTTAAGGTGATAAAATGAGATTTTTCGATCAAATTTGGGAAATTTTAGAGTGCGGCGATAAGGAGCTTAAATTTGACAAATTTAAACGATTTTACGCCGAGTATAAGGCCGGTAAATTTGACGCGCAGATAGAAGAGGGCGGTAAATTTGACGAGATAAAACAGCTCGAGCGCCCGAGCTACGTGGCATTTTGCGAAGTCGTAGCCATGAGAGAAATAGGCGGCAAAAAACAGGCCGACAAACAAAAAGCTTTCCTTCACTCGATCGCACACATCGAATACAGCGCCGTAGATATCGCGCTAGATGCGGCATATCGCTTCCGCACGTTGCCAAAAGCCTACTATGACGACTGGCTAGAGGTTGCCGAGGATGAGATCAGGCACTTTAAGATGATCGAGGAACACATGGGTAAATTTGGCGTGAAATACGGCGAATTTACCGTGCACGACGGGCTTTTTATCGGTTTACAAAATACCTCTGCGTCGCTACTCGAGCGTATGGCGGTGCTGCCTAGATACATGGAGGCAAACGGTCTTGACGCAAATGCGTTTATGCTAAAAAAGCTAGAAACCGAGCGCGAAAAAGACGAGAGCAAGGCACGACTTTGCGAAATTTTGCAAGTTATCTTAGACGAGGAGATCTCGCACGTCTCAAAGGGCGATCATTGGTTTAAATTT
Source organism: uncultured Campylobacter sp. (assembly GCA_963519915.1). Lineage (GTDB taxonomy): Bacteria > Campylobacterota > Campylobacteria > Campylobacterales > Campylobacteraceae > Campylobacter_A. The sequence continues at coordinate 4,691 of CAUQPE010000027.1, forward strand.
GCCTGTGAAAAAGAGGGCGTAAGCCCCGAAATCTATGCTCAAATCGTGCAAAAAATATACCCTAAAGCCTTTTTGCAGTCCCGCGAGCTAAACGTGAGCGCACGCCTAAAATCAGGCTTTAGCGAGGCAGAGATCGAGCGCATAAAAAATCTATCAAAGGCCAAAAAGGCGGAATAAATGAAAAAAATCTACTTTATCAGGCACGCAAAAGCCGTAGAAGAGGGCGAAGGCAGTGACTTTGAGCGCGATCTAAGCGAGCGTGGCAAAAAGGATCTGGCGCTGATGTGCGAACGACTAAAAAAGCACGAGGTGGGAGCAGATGCGATATTTTCAAGCCCCGCCAAACGATGCGCTAAAACAGCTCAAAAGCTAGCCGAAGCAGTCAAATTTAAGAAGAAAATCAAATTTAAAGACGAGCTATACGGTGCGCAGACGCACGAGCTTTTGACCTTCGTAAGAGAGTTTGACGACAAATTTCAAAGCGTATTTGTTATAGCCCACAACGACGCGATAACTGAAATTTGTGAGCTTTTAAGCGACGCTGCGATCGGAAATATACCCACATGCGGAATCTTTTGCGTCGAATTTGACGGTAGCTTTAAAGAACTAAAAGAACACGGCGCAAAGGCCTTGTTTTTCGACTACCCTAAAAAGCATAAAAAATAGGGCTAATTAAGGTCCTATTTTATTCCTGCATTTTTCATTAACTTAATTACTTCAAAAAATTATCTCAAAAAACATACAATAACGAGCAAAATATTTAGCAAAATAAGCATAAAAATTATCCGTTAAATTTAGCATGAAATTTGATGGATAAATTGTTTTAATTCAAAAGGTACAACGTTAAGAAAGGCCTTGTTTTCAGTATTTGCTGAATATATTGAGGTAATATAAAAGAGATATAAATATTTATTTGAAAATTATAGTTTTCAATACAAAATAGCAAAAATAGTCTGCATTTTACTTTTTGACCTATTATTATAAGCATTAAACTATGTATCATAAAAATTGAGCGATTTCTGTGTTTTTTACCAGGGATAAAAAATTTAGATATTGAAATTTTATGTCCAAAGGTCTTTATATCTAAATAATTTATCTGCAAAAGTCTTAGAATAAAAAAGAAAATAAGGTCAAAAAATATAATACAAACATCTATAAAACGTGATTTATAAAAAGAAAATGAGGGCTGAAAGAAATGAATAAATGGTGCGCTCGAAGGAATTCATATTGTTAAGATAGCGCCATTAAATACAGTATACTTTTTATATTAAGATTTTAAAATATCCGTAAAAATATCCGTTTGTTTTTTTATTATGTATTTTTTATAAAATTTAGGAAAATCCATGTTACCTTTTTAAGCAAAAAGGATACTAAATGAACCTATCTCCTGAGCTATATCTCAAATTTGCTAAAGACGTCGAACCTGAAATTTTTGAAAATAAGACGCCTAAATTTCACCTCGAAATTATCCGCTTTATTGACGGCGACGGACAATACAAGGCAGTGGCAGTTTTTCGCGGCGCCGGCAAGACCACACTGCTAAATAAAATTTATGTATTAAGCCGCCTTTATTTCGCCGCAGAGCCTTTTATCATGATCGTTTCGGCCAACGAGGACAAGGCTACGGCGTTTTTAGAAGCTATCAAAGGCAGTATCGACAAAGCGGCCGCTAAAGGCTACGCCCTAGCCCGCGGTAAGGCTTGGAATAAAGGGTTTATCGAGGTTATTATAAATCAAGGCATGAAGGATGAAGGCGGCAAAAGTATAGAGAAAAAATGCTACGTCGTCTCTCTCTCGGCCGGGCAAGACCCTCGCGGTATGAATATCGACAACATGCGCCCTACGCTACTAATCATAGACGACCTGGAGAGTAAAGTCGGTAGATACCCTATCGACTCAAACGCCAACCGCCAAAAGCTTCGAAGCTGGTTTTATGCCGACTTGCTCCCCACTCTGCACCCTACGCGCGGCAAGGCCGTGATACTGGGGACTATACTGCACGAAGACAGCATCCTAAACAACATCGTAAACAACACTGAGGAAATGGACGCCAAACAAGACTGGATCTACATAAAAATTCCGATCATCAGGAACGGCACAAGCTCATGGCCGTCTCGTTTTCCGATAGAAAAAATCAAAAAGATACAAAGCACTCTAGTTTCAAAAGGGCTAGCTAATGAATTTTACCAAGAGTACATGTGCGCGGCTATCGACCCGCAAAAGGCTATCTTTAAGCGCGAATATTTTAGGTATTTTAAAGGGGTGGAGTACAGAACAAATGAACCGTTTACCACGGTTGCGGTAACCGACGGGGTAAATAAACAAGAGCTAAAAATCAGACGAGCAAACAAAATAGAGTTAGAAAGCGGAGAGAAAATTTGGCTAAAAGAGTGCCAAATTTATACCGTAGCCGACATATCAAGCGGGAAAGGCAGAGACCAGACCGCCTACGTCACATTTGCGATCGATAGGCAAAATAGACTTTTTATAATCGACATCACGAGCGGATACTTCACACCTTTTGAGCGAAGCTTACGAATAATCGAAATTTATCTCACGTTTGACCCGGCGCGCATCGGCATAGAAAAGGCCGGCATGCAAAACGACTTTTTCTACACAATCGACACTATCCAAAAGCTAACGGGCGTAAATTTGCCGATAGATCCACTCAGCCACGGCGGCAACTCCAAAAACAAACGTATCTCAAATTTGGAGCCCTACTACCGCACTAGACAAATTTATCATAATGCAAATTTAAACGCTACCGACGAGCTAGAGGCGCAGCTGCTTGGATTTGACCCGGAGACGGAGAGCAAGAGCGACGATATTATGGACGCGGCTGCATATATTTTACAGTACATTGCAGGGCGATTTTTTGACGAGAGCTATGATGAAATTTACGATGATTACGTGGAAGATGAGAGCTGGGTGTAAGGCCAAACCGAGCACGGCGGGGAGCGGCGGCCGCAAGCCCCAACGCTGGCGCGCCCGAGGGGACAGCTTACAAAAAGACAAAGTTTTTATATGAACATCGGCCAAATTAGATAAAAAGTGCTATTTTTAGGACTTTTCAAGCGGAATTATAAGTAAATTTTATAAAGAAAAAGTTTGAAATTTTTGAAATTTTAAGGGTGACGGTAGTATTGTAGTGCGCAGGGCGAGTGGGTTCATAGCCCCCCCCCTATAACATATAAATTTGCCGCTCGCTCCGATCGACTGCCGCCAGCCTGCCAACCACGCCGCCGCAAAGCTTAAAAAATAAAACTAATCAGCCCGAGCAAAAGCCGCCCTAACCTTAAGCCAAATCGCCGTTTTTCGCCCAAATTTAGCTAAATTTGCCCGCCCCAACCTTAAGCCGCTTTTCTTTACCGTGCGCAAACGCCCTATTTTAGGCACTCTTTAAAAAGTAGTATTGAAAAGTATTCTTTTCGTTACTAAATTTTCAAACCGTTTTTCGCTGATTTTCGGCTCGCAAAGCTTAAGCCGTTTGCGAGCAAAAGCCGACCGAGCAAGCCGCCATGTCCGCCTATTTTTTCGCAAACCGCCGCAAAAACATCAAAAACGGGCTGGGTTTAGCTTCCAAAACCCGCGCACTCGCCCCGCCCCGAGGGATTATCTCATTATTTGCCCCGGCTGTTTTGTGCGTTCGCGTTTGCGTTTGCGCCGTAAGAGAAAATGCCAAGCCGCCCCCCCGCGTCCGCATCGCTTGCCGCTTGTGTCGCTTCAAACTCGCGCGATCGCCGACGCTTGGCCCATTTAATACCCCGCATGCACGACCGAGCTTAAGCAAATTTTGGCTAAAATCGCGCAAACTGCATAAAGGGCCGTAGATGAACCAAGATGAACTAGGGGCGATATTTTCTAAAGACAGACTAGCCGGATACTCAAGCGCTGACGAGCACAGGGCAAATTTTTTGCTTATCCGTGAGCTGGCGCCAAAGCTGGGCATCATCGAGATCGCGACTAGAAACAGGGTCGCGCAGATTTTGGACATCAACGATGGCGCGTTTATCTCTCATCAGACCTTCGGTTACTGGGCGCAGCTCATCAACCGCCGCAGCATTCATAACCTGATTTTAGATCTTAGAGGCGTAGATTTTCGCAAATACTCAAAGACAAATAGAAAAACCAAGCTAAGAAATTTTTACAAAGTCAGTATATGCCTCGATCTTTTGGTTTCGATTAGAAATCGCGCTTTTCACTTTGAAAATTTATATAAAACCAACGACGGCAAGCCTCGCGTGAGCACGTTAAGAAACGGGGAAGTGACAGGCATAATGCCGCAAAATTTGAGTATCTTTTTGGACGATATTATGGGATGTTTTCATAAGGATTTAATAGGATATTTAAACGAGAACGGCGAGAAAGAGAAGCTCTCGCCTTTAACTTCGGGCTCATTATAGCTCAAATTTCTAAAAAAGTAAAGAAAATCGATCACTCCCCAAACTTAAATTTAAAGCTTCCAAAAGCCCCACCGCCTTGCTTACTTTGCTTTAGTAGCTCGATATCCAGCTTCACGCCGTCTGCGGCCGCGGCGTCTTTTATACGCTTAAATTTAGCCTCTGCGCGCGCCTTAGCCTCGCGCAGATCCGCGACGCTGAGCTTTGCGATCTTTTCGTTGTGAGCCTTAGCCTTTGCGACTTTCTCTTCGTCCTTGGAGTCCGGGATTTTTACCGGCACAAACTGCTCATACTCCTTGCGAGCCTTTTTTAGCTCCTTGCCGTACTCTTTTTCTTTGTTAAACCTTCTTACACCCGCACCCCTTTTTATTATCCCCGTGTACCCAAGCTCATCTTTGTTGTAGTCTTTAGGCGCTACGTCTAGCCCCGTGATGTCGGCCGTAGCCTGCGCGCCTAGCTGCTGCCCGTAGCGGCCCAGCGGAGAGATCGGCGGGAAGTAGCTTTTGGTTAGCTCGAGCATTCTTTTGGTTAGCTTCTCGGTAGCCGAGTCTTCTTCGCCCTCTATCTTATATCCTAGCGTGCTTTTGCCGCTTGCTATGTTTATAGCGCCGCCGACGAAGCCTCCGTTGAATTCTAGCTTGTCAAACCCGTCAAACCTAAAACCCGGTACCAAACGCCCGGAGTTAAAATACCAGTCCGTGCCGCCCACCCTCATCCAACTTTTCACGCCCACCAGGTTTGGCAGCGTGCCGCTTTCGGCCCACTCCGGCTTTGCTAGGTTGTCTTGCTCGTTATCCGCTCCCAGCCATGCGCTACCGCCGCCGTAGGCTAGCACGGCTTGCATCATCAAAAATCTATCCGGACGCTTTAGCGCGGCCTTTACGACCATCGGAGTCGATTTCACGGCATAGTGGAGAAACGGCTGCACTCCGCTTTTATCTAGCAGTTTTAGCGTGCCGTTAAAGTGCGTTGAGTAGTCCACGTACGAGTACTGCGCGTCTTTCATTGCCGCCTTTAGCTCATCCGCGCTAAATTTACTAAAGTCGTTTACGTCAAAGCCCTTGTCTTTGGCGATCAGCTCTAAATTTTTCTTAAACCTCGCGATCTTAAAAAGCTTATCTTCCATCGAATATAAATATCTGGCCTTGTCGCCCAGATAGCTACCCTCGGCCATATACGCGTTTTTTAGCGCCTTTGTTAGGATATTGCCGTCCGAGTCGCTTTGTAGCGGACGCACCAGCCCCTCAAGGTCGCTTAGGTGACTATCAAGTCCTAACGAGTTTGCGAGATCCTCCCATTTTTTAAACTGCCGACTCCCGCTTACCCATGCGGCCGTAGTCTTTACAGCTTCGTTAAAATCCCCGTGCAAAAACGCCAGCGCCATATTTGAGCCGAAGTTGTATAAGTGAGTAAAAGGATTTTTAACCGTCACGTTTACCTTGATGTGATCGATCAGTTTGTAGTATGACCCGTTAAATTTCGCCATCTCACGGCCTAGCATCTCAGCCTCCGCTAGGGCGTTTGCGACGTCCTCGGGGACATATTTGCCCGCCAAAGCGCCGTATTTTTTTATACCGCCGCCCGCGCTTTCGTCGCTTATCCTCGTCCAGTTTAGCCCCTCGGCTCCCTCAGGCGGCGCATCTTTGGCAAATTTATCCGCAAAAAGTTTTAGCGTTTGGGCTTTAAGGAGCTGCTTTTTTTGCTCTAGGATCGTATTCGTGACCGCAAAGGCCGCATCGTCCTCTATCTCGCGCAGTTGCTTTTGCTCCCAGCTCATCTGCTTTCTAGCAAAAAACTTGCTCTGCCTGAGTGCCTTTGCGATACGGCTATTTTCTTTGGCTTCGTCTAGGTGCTTTTTGTAGTAGTGTTTGACGTAGTCTTTGATGACGTTTTTTGACTCTAGCGCCCCCGCGTCCACCAGGGCCTGCGCTCCGTCGTCTATAGTCTTACGCACTTTTTCGTATAGCGGCCTTACGTGCTCGGGCAGCTCGCTAGGATCCATCTCTCCGTCTAGCGCCTTAAACATTGCCTTTCTGTTGCCTAGGCTTAGCTTGCCTAGATACTCCTTAAACTGCCCTGCTTGCGTATATATCGCCGCAGTGGTTCTGCGGTATTCGCCTAGCAGCTCGTCGATCTCTTTGGCGTGACCCCTGACGTCTAGTAGCTTGCCGGCAAACGGGATATTTTCATCGGCCCACTTTGCGGCGTCATCCAGCTTTTCGCCGGCCTTTTCAAAGGCGCTATCAACTTTCAGCGCCCAGCGATCGAGTAGCTTCCCCGATCTTTCTTGGATCTGTTTTAGTGGACATTTTTCATTACTCATTTTTTACTCCTCGTCGGAGCCAAGCTCCGCCTGCGGCAAGTTTTAAAAAACTTGACCAAACTAAAGCCCTGCCTTGCGGCGGGGCCCCTTTTTTACTCCGCAGACGAGCTTAGCATAGGCTTAGCCCGTCTTTGATATTCCCGTTTTTGCCTAAATTTTTGGCCTTAAACTCTTCAAATTTAGCCGCGGCCGCTTTGTCTCCGCCCTGCGCCGCCTTTTTTAACTTATTTAGCTCCGCAGTCTTTAGTATCGCCTCTTTTTTGATAGGATCTAGCTCGTTACGATACGCCGCTTTTACCTCAAAACTCATATTTTTTAGCCTTGCCGCGTCGCCCGTACCTGCGAGCTCCTCCAGTGCGCTTTGCTTTACGGGGATGCTATCTATATCCTTTTTGCTATACCCGTCCACTCTGAGGCTCCCATCCTCTGCGATATCGACGAAAAATCTCTTTTTATCCCCGTCTTTGCCGATCTTGTCAAAGTAAATTTTACTTTCGTTGATTACTTTAAAGTCCGCATTTTTTATATCGTTTTTTAGGACGGCTAGCTGCTTACCGCTCAAATTTACGCTTTTGCCTAGTTCTTGGGTAGTTATTTCTTTGGAGCTAAATTTGTTTAGCAGTTGTGTTTTAAAATTCACGTCGTTAAAGCTCTCTTTATTCATCGCGGCTATACTTTCATCTAGCTCTTTTTCGACGTTTGGATGCTCGCGCTTTATCTCTTCTATCTTGTGGCTATAGCTTATGCCGTCCTCTTTGCTTACGATCGTTTCGTTTGGATTTACGTCAAAGGTTTCGTGCGGGTGTGCTTTACCGTCTAAATTTAGCCTACTTTCGACATTTCTAGCCTCGGCTTCGCCGTGTATTTTCCTATAAGTCTCTCGTATATCTTGGAGGCGTATTTTCTTATCTATTTCAAATAGTTTCTTGTACAAATCGTCTCTAAGTACTGAGAGTTCGGCATATGCTTTTTCTCTATTCTCGATGGCTCTAAATAACTCTTTTGCATCTTCATACTCTCTTACGTCCTGCGGAATTTCGCCGTAGCGCATTCTCATATGTTGAGCCTCTAGCGATAAATTACTCAAGGTTTTATCTATGCCCTTAAGCTCTTGCTCATATTTTCGCCCCTCTTTTCCAAGCAAATAGCTATGCGCCTCCGCCATATTCCCGCCCCTAGCAAAATCCTCAATCTCTTGTATAGCGTGCTGCACCTCGTGCATAAGCGTCGATTTGTCGCCAATATCCCTCAGTCCTATTTCGTTCTTTGCGGGACTATAATATCCCTCTTTCCCGGACTTATAGATATTAGGACTATCGCTAAAGTTTCCGTCGTTTTTGACGTGCTTGATTTGCGCGCTATCTTTGTGCCACTCGTTCAAATTTACGTCGTATTTGACCTTTGGATTTTTAAAATCCATCCTATCTTTAAGATTTCTATCAGAGTAAAAGGTTATAATGCTTTCAGACGCGGGAGGCGGGGTTTGTCCGTTCCCCCGTCGGTTATCTACAACTGCCCTAAACCTTACTCCGTTTTCATCTTGCCATTCGTAAATCCTGGCTCCCCTTTTGTCTATAAAAGGTTCTTCGTATTTTTTTATAAAGGCTCTTATGTTCTCGCCTAAATTTAGAAGCTCCGTATCTTTAACGTAACCCACCTTATTTTCATCCCGCAGATGCCTTATCCTTGTATGTTTTGCCCCTACCTCTTTATCGCCGCGCTCATACAAAAGCGCGCTGTTAATATCGTCTAAATCTTGCCTAACGAGCGTCGCCGTCTTGTCATTGTAAGTTACGTTGTATATCCCGCGCTTTTCTCTTTGCGCCGCGTCCTTTACGCTAAGAGCCACGCCGCTCGGTATTTCGTCTCCTATTTTTACGACCCTAACGTCCTTTAGCTCGGGGTATGCCTTAAACAGCTCCTTGTGATCTAGCAGCTCGCCGAGCCTTCCTCCGCTTTGAAAACCTGGATTTAGCTTTGCATTGCTATCGCCTATTTCAAATTTCCACGCCCCGTCTTTGTCCTTAAACCACCCCGTCTTTTGCCAAATTTCCGCCTCGTCCGCGCCCTTTTCTAGCATGGCTTTAGCCTGATCTAGTTTGCCGACGTTTGCCGTGATCGCTTTTTCTCCGGCAAAAGAATTTAGGCTTACGTCCTTGCCGTTTGAGTAGAGCTTGCCTAAAAGACGCGGATTGCCGTTTGCCATCTGCGGCATCTTTTCGGCTGCGCCTAGGATTTGGTTGTATAGCTTAGGAGTCATTTTTCTTAGCCCCGTAGCTACGGCTTTGCTGCCTACAAGTCCGGTTAAAAATCCCGCGGCAAATCGCTCAGGGCTAAAATTCCCGTCCTCGTCTACGGAGTTTAGAGTGCCCGCGACCAGGCCGCTACCTAGATGAGCGTTTGAGTTTGCCGCATGAAATTTTAAATTTTGCTCTCTTGTGGCCGGAATGGTTTTATTATTCAGTATCTCATTTAGCTCCTTATGTGCGCCATTTAATATTTCATGGTATTGGGGCTTTAGCGGACTTATTTTTGGCATTACGCCATTTATTGATGGAAAATCAAATTCTCGCCCATACTTAAATCTATCTCTTATCATAACCCCCATAAACTCATTTTTGGTTTCCGCTTCTTTTAGATCATATTTTTTAATAACAGCATTGAGCTTGTCAAGCCAGCCCTCTTTGCCGAGATTGTTTTCGTTGATAAAATTTAGCTTTTTATTTATAGAATCGTCTATAGTAAAACTACGAGCTACTTTGTTATCGCCGCTTCCTTGTTTTTCCACCACTTGCTCGCCTGTAGCTGCGGCATCAACCTCGCCATCTGCTTTAGCGGCCCATTGTTGCTCCACTTGCTCATCGCTCTGGGCTGGCCGCTTTGTCTGGCTAGCATTTGCAGTATCCCGTCGGCCTTGGCGTAGTATTTGCTCATCGCCTGCTTGTCGTCCGCCTGCTCGGCTTGCATTATCGCCGATACTAGAAACGCTATTTCGTAGTCCGTTAGTTTCTGCTTCATTGACTAAATTTCCTTTTTGGGATATAATTTCATCAGTAGCGCTAGGAACTTGAACGCGCGAATGGGGGTCAAAAGTCCTAGCAAGCCCCCTACGATCTTGTTGGTAATCTACAAAATTTCGGTCGCTATAATAATCAAAAACTTTTTTCCCGTCATTGTATTCGTCTATTACTACCCTAAATTTAACGCCGTTTTCTTTTAAGTCGTAGGCATATCTTATTCTATCGCTAAATTGCTCAAAGCTATCCTCTGCGATCCTTCCGCCTCTAACCACATCCATTATACCTAGCAGCTCCTCGTTCGTTAAGCCTCCGGTTTTTTCTATGCCTGCATGCTTTATCATGATTTTTTTGACGCCCGCGTTTCTACTACCGCGTTCAAGCATGTATAGATCATTTAAATCTTTGCCTTGAAGAGTCACTTTGTCTTTATTGCCGATAAATACGTCATAAACGTCTTTTTGTTCGTCGTTTAACTTATCTATGTTAATTTCGCTTGCCAGCTTTTCTCTTGCGACCGTCAATTTATCCCTTTTTAAGCCTCCTTGCTCTATACTAGGCTCATCGGGGCGGATCATAGGGTGTTGCCTATACGCCTCGTCTTTATTTATATTTACTCCGTTTTTTGCGTTGATCTCAAATTCTCTCGTCAAATTTTTCCGTATTTGCTCATCGTATACTTCAGCTACTTTGCCATTTGCGTACTCTTTGGCGATGTTTATATCTTTTTGGACGTAGGCTTGCGTAAAAGCTTGCGCGCTCTCGTCCGAAAAGCCTCTTTGTTTTAGCCTTGCGGCGTAAATTTCGGGAGTATAGGCCTGCCCCGCGATATCTTTTTCGATCGCGTAAAATATACCTTGTCCCGCAAGCCTAGGATCTACGTCCGCGCCATCGTTATAGGCTCTAGTGTAGCTTATCTCGTCGGCTCCGGGTTTAAATTTAGCGTTGATGAGCTCTCTCGTCGCGCTTACGGACATGCCTTGTTTTTGGTACTCGTTGATAGCTTTTTGAGTCTGGGCGTATCTTGCGGCTGACTGTTCGCGCGCGCTCTCTAGGCTTTGTTTTGCGGCTTCTATTTGCTCGCCGTAAGCTCTAGCGTAGTCTCTTTGATTTTCAAAGTTTTTAAATTTGACTATATCTGCGTAAGTATCCGCGTCTACAAAGTCGCTTTTTTCTTTGCCTTGCGCGGCTTCTTTGACTACCTTCGCCGCCGTAGCTTCGTCTAGCCCCGCTTCGCTAGTCGCAAACTCGCGCGCTGTCATTATCTCCGCGGACGAGCTAAGCCCGTCCTTGCGGGCAGGGATTTCATCCCCTGCACCCCTCTGAAGCACACCGCCCCGTGCCGAGGACTCCGTATTTACGGCCTCGTCCGCTCCGCGTCTAGTTGCGTCACTATTTCCGTCCGCCGCCTTTATCTCGCTGCCGCCCAGATCATCCGTAGCGCGCAAAAAATCGCTATTTTCAGCTTCGCTTACCGCGTCCGCTTCGTTTGCAGCTCTGCTCGCGCGACGCTTCGCTATGAGTTTGCCGATACCTTGGATGCCTTGATCTATCGCATGGCCCAAAACAAAACCGCCGGCCGCTCCGTAGCCCATATTTTTTAGCGTCTCTTCATCGTTTTTACCCTCGCCAAGAGCCATCACGCCGCCGCTTGCCGCGCCGGTCCCCGCAAAAAATAGAGACTTTTTGCCAAACTGCGCCAGCTTGCTTCCTTTGCTAAGTAACCCCATACCGCCGACGAAATTTATCGGATCACCTGCTATTTGCGTAATGCCTTCCATTATGCGACTGCCCCATGCCGTCTCGCCTGTGACCTTTTCGTAGTCGTCTCGCAGCTTCTCCGCGCTTTTGATTTTAGGGCGCAGACCTTTTTCTATGGCGTTTTGATAGACGTAGTTTCCTTTTTCGTCGCGCTGACCTTCGTAAAACGGATTTACAAAGTCGCTCACGCGCTCGACCGCATCTACATCACCGACGACAGTTTTGGCGCCGCCTAGCCCCCAACCGTGCCTTATTGACCCGATTTCTTTAAATTTCTGCGCGTTTCTCGCCTCTTCTTCACTAATCTCACCGCGCAAAAGCGCTTCCCTGGCTCTGCCCTCTAAGCCCATGTCGTCAGCCTTATACTCGAGCCTTCTTAGCTTGTCTTCTTGCGCAGCCTTTCTTTGCCTATACTCGTTTCTTGCGAAGGTATTTATACTCTCTGGCGAAAAGCCTGCTCCTTCAAGCTCCTTGATTAGGCTGTCGCCTAAAAATTCTCTAGTCGTAGGCATTATAGCGCCCCATCGTATTCATCGCCGAAAATCAACGGCTTTTTCTTTTTTAGAAGCTCTACATCAAACATAGGAGCGCCGCCCGGTTTAGTCGTATGGTTATCATCTATCACGGCCTTGCCGCCCTTTGGGGCTAGCGGCAAGTCTTTTAAGTTAACGCTGCTTGGCGCTTCTTTGTTTTGTTTTTCGCTTGCCTTGTCGTTTAGAAATTTAGCTATGCCCTGCTGCTCTTTAGTCGCGTTTAGCATCCTAAAAAGGACGTCGTTTTCTATAAGGTAGCTTCCGTCTTTTAGTTTTTTTAATCTGCCTTCCGGGATAACGCCTTTGCCGATAAAGGGGGCTATCTCATCTGCGCTTACCAAACTATACCCCTCTGGAACGTTAGCGGCCACGCTAGGGTTTTTGCCGCCGTCCGCATGCTTTTGAGCTAGCATTTTGTAGTAGTTGTCGGTAGAAGCAACCCTAGCCCAGTCTACGGCTCTATCCTTATCCGCCTTTAGAATATCCATATCTAATTTTTTGTTATCCCACTCCTGCTCTTTACCGAATTTATCTTTATCCCACGCAAGTTCGTCGGTCTTGGCTTTCATCGTCTCGGCATGCGAGTTTTTCCTAAAATTTAGCTCGTCGTTTCTAAAAAGCTTCTCATCTTGATACCTCTGGTTTTCGTCGTCTATCTTTTGACGCTCCTTGCCGATCTGCCCTATTTTCACGAGACTATCGCCAAGAGCCGCGAAGCCAGCTCCGATGCCTGCGCCCTTGCTATATTCGGGCGCTCTTAGATAGTCGATATTAAATCGCATTTTCCTCGTCCTTTCTCTTACTCATCGCGCTTATCCACCCCTGCTCCAAATTTTGCTGCGCCTGATTTCGGCGGCGCTTCTCTTCTTTGAGTAGATCAAGGTTTAGTTTATAGGTTTTATCCGCGGCCTTGCCTTGTTTGTAGGCGCTATATGCGCTGCCTAAGCCGCCCACCAAAGCACCCGCAGCCTGCAAGCCGTCGGCGTTGTTTTTAATCCCGTCTGAAAGATTTTTCCACCAATCCCACATCTTTTCTCCTTTTTAAATTTTTATCTTATTATTACTCTTTGATGTCCTAAATTTCGTATATTATTTTTTGCCGCTCACGCCGCCGCCCGAGTTTCTTTGGGATTGTCTTTCCCTACTTTTCTCCCCTCGGCTCGTTTTGCCGTATCCGGTCGTGCCGCCGATATTACCGCCCCTACGGTTGCCTGAGCTGTTTGCGCGACCCGAGTTCATTGCCGAGCTTACGCTGCCGCTTTTGCCGGCCTTATCGGCTGCCTCGGCCGCCATTGCGCCGCCTCTACTGTGAGCTCCTGTATTATTTATCCCGCCGCGCGAATCTTTGTTGCCGTAATTACCGAAAAATCCGCGCTCGTAATCCTCTTTAAATTTCTGCATTCCAAGCGTCTTGCCCCACCTTGAGTATCCGTGATATTCGTATGCCGTCTGCCCGAATCTAGACCCGGCAAACCCCTCAAACGTACTTTTATTTACTCCTACGGTTCGCGAGCTTGCGGCGCCGTATTGCATTTTGGTTATAGCAGTCTCCACTGCATCCATGATGTCGTCAAAGGCTGCGGAGTATAGCTGCCTTCCAAACGGCGAAAAGCCGTCGGGCTTAAACCCCGCCACGGAGCCAAACGTGCTCTTTTCTAGCGCCCTTTCTATCTGAGAGCGGCTGTAGTTTTGATTCATTCTCGACATTATGCTGCCCGCGTCCATAAATCTATTTGCGCGAGTTAGCCCCATGTCTCTTGCGGGAGTGTTTAGATAGTCGCTAAATTTTTCTATAGGGCGAGCGTACTCAAATTTCTTGCCTTTCCACTCGTAGCCCACCGTTTGGCCGTATTGATTTTCTAGCTCGATCCTGCCTATATCAAACCCTAGCGCCCTTTTTACCCCGTCCAAAAACCCTATCTTTTGCTCATACATCGGCTCTCCTTTGCTCGTAAATCCCGCCAAATCGCCGCCGAAGCCGAAGTGATTATCAAGCCCGCTCATCACCTCAAACGTTTCCGTAAAAAGGCTATTTAGCGCAAAGCCTATGGCTATCGTACCAAAAGCCGAGGTTATGCCAAACGCCTTTGATAGCGTCTGCACGCCTAGGCTTACCATCTCTTTTTTTAGGCTTGCGGTCACTACGTCGTGGATCGTGGCTACGCTTATTTGCCCGTCGTACGCCCAGCCCGCCGCGATCGCTCCCAGCGGCCCCCACTTGTTCATAGCGTATCCTTGCAGCGCCGCTCTTAACGCGCCCTTTTTTCTCTCTTCGGCTAGCTCTCTTAAAAACTCGCCGCTCACCGCTCCGCTTCGCCCCATCGTCCTACCATCTGGGCCGGCAAAGTCTTTGTCTCTCTCGCGCAGTATGTCTCTGGCTTTATCTATCGCCTTGCTTATCGCATCCTCTATCTCTTCGCCGGCTGCTTCCGCCGCCTCGTCTCTAGCTCTTTTGCTCCACTCGCGAAATATCAAAATTTGCATAGGAAGCAGCGCCAGCTCGGCGTAGTCTTCATTTAGGTCAAGCAATGAAAGCGTGATAGAATAGCTTTGAGAGATAAAAAGAGATGCGAGGTTTGGCATAGGCTCGAAGCTCGGGCTATACGCCGAGCCGCCGGCAAGAAAATAATCAAAAGCCGCAGACCCCGCCATAAAAGAAAATACGTCGCTATCTTCGGGATTAGTGACGTTTAAAATGTCGTTAAACGCGATATAAGTTTGCAAATTTAGCCTTTACCGGCAAACTATTTGCCTTTTTTGATTTCGTAGTCCGCTATCGCTTTTGCCGCGATGCCGTCGCCTTTGGTGATAGCCGCAAGCAGATCGAAAAAATGTTCGTTCATAGATGCCGGAGGAATCAAATCGCGCTGGGCGAGGTTTTGTAAAAAGTCGCCCAGTATCGAAGTAGCTTTGATGATACGATTGTCTTTGACCTGCCGCTCGATAGCCTTTTGCTGCTCTTCGGCCAGCTTTTGCTCGGCTCTGATCTTTTCTATCTGCGCAGCCGTGAGGTCGTTTTGCGCCCTTAGCTGGTCCATCTCTAGCGGGTGGTTTTCTTTCATGTATTTATTTTTTATCTCGAGCGCTTCGAGTTCTTTTTCTAGCCCTTGATTACGTAG
>CAUQPE010000028.1:0-19585 GCA_963519915.1 uncultured Campylobacter sp.
CGCCAGCGGCCTTGACGACGTTTTCCTCCATCATCGTGCTGCCTAGGTCGTTTGCCCCAAACAGCAGCGCCAGCTGCCCGATATAGCTGCCCTGCGTAACCCAGCTGCTTTGGATGTTGGGTACGTTGTCTAAAAACAGCCTAGAGACCGCAAGCAGGCGTAGATAGCGATTCGAGCTTTGCTTTTTGATCTCGGGACGTTCGGCGGCTAGGCGCGTGTTTAGCCCCTGAAAACTCCACAAGATAAACGCCCTAAAGCCGCCCGTAACGCCTTGCAAACTCCTGATGTGCTCCCAGTGCTCAACGATCTCGCGAGTGTTTTCTACGGTACCAAACATCATCGTAGCCGTCGTCTTTATACCCTCTTCGTGCGCCTCGCGGTGGATGCGTAACCATGTCTCTACGTCGCATTTTTTAGGCGCGATCACGTCGCGGACGCGGTCGCTAAGTATCTCGGCTCCGGCTCCCGGCATCGAGTAGAGTCCTTTTTCTCGTAGACGGCGTAGCGCCTCCCTGGTGCTTATGCGCGAGATCCTAGCGATATAGTCGATCTCGACCGCGGAAAATCCATGAATCGTGATGCTTGGATATTTTTTTGCTATAAACTCCACGAGATCCTCGTACCACTCGATTTTTAGCTTCGGATGTACGCCGCCTTGAAACAAAATTTGCGTCCCGCCGATAGCGATGAGTTCCTCGATCTTTTGCCCGATCTCGTCAAAGCTAAGCACATAGGCGTCCTCGTCCTTATGATCGCGGTAAAACGCGCAAAATTTACAGTCCACCCAGCACGCGTTCGTGTAGTTGATGTTTCTATCTACGATAAAGGTCGTGACGCCGTCAGGGTGCAGCTCGCGCTTGCGCGCTAGAGCCATCGCTCCAAGCTCGTTTAGCTCGGCGTTTTCTATCAAATTTACCGCCTCGTCCACGCTTAGTCTAGTCAAATTTTTCCTTTAAATTTTTTACGCGAGTTTAGCGAAAAACGCTTTTATCTTTGATAAATTCACGTTTTTTGACGTCTTTTGCCGCGACTTTTAAATTTAAATAGTTTCTGCCGCCAGCTCAAATTTATCCCGATTTATAAAGCTTAAATTTGATAAAATCCCGAGACATTTTATCAAAGGAGAAAAGATGAAAAATTTAGTTTTGGCTACGATTTTGGCGCTATTTTTTGCAGGTTGCGCGGCAAACAAACCGGCTCCGGCCGAACAAAACGCGCAGGAGTATCGCCACGCTACGCAGATAAAAGACGCTAGCTGCCCGCATCACGGCATGGCAAACGCTAGCTGCGCCCAGTCTCTCGCATCGACGAAAGAGTACCCTCACCACGGAAATCACGGAGCAGACAAAAGCCTGGGCTGCGGCAGCGAGAGCGCCAAATCAAAGCCATGCCCAAAATGCGACGCAAAAGCGCAAGGCTGCGCGCAACATAAAGAGTACTCTCATCACGACAAAAGCCGTGCAAGCGACGAAGCGCACGCCTGTCCTCATCACAAACACTAAAATTTAATGCGGTCAAGGTCAAATTTGATCGCTTTCTCCATCAAATTTAAGCCTGCAAAAGCACGTAGAGGATCAAATTTTAATTTATTTATAGTTAATTTAGATATTTAAAATTTGAGCTTTTAATTCCTTTATTAATTCAAAGAAGAAAAATGATCAAATACCGGGTTCTTATAGGCATAAGCATCACGCTAGTGGCGGCCGCAACTTCGCTTTTAAAGCTAAGCGACAGCTTTGCAAAGCCCTTATACGCCGTTGGTTTGCTTGTTTTATTCGGGATTTTATTCTACCTGCTTGCGATATTTTAGGCATATTCCCATGGGTATCGCGTAAGCGATACGGTCCGGGGCGGGCATAGTTCTCATCTCGGCGATAGCTTATTTTTTATGGGGCAAAAGCTTGATTTGCCCGCAATCATCGCCATAGGCATGATAGTAGCCGGAGTGGTTGTTATAAATCTGTTTTCAAAGAGCGTTAGTCACTAAACGTATATTAAATTAAGTTAGCCGTTTGTTAAATTTGGCTAGATTTTAAGTTTACGAAGAGAAACCAACTTTTTTGATTTTAAATTTTAAACGAGAATTTTATAAAAGTAGTAAAAACGGCGACCGTATTTTAAACTGCACCGTTAAAGGTTAATTTTATTGCAGGCAAACGCGCAAATCCAGTCGCAGTCGTTTGCCTTTTTGCAATTTTATTAATAGTTACCCAAGCCGATTAACCTTAGCTTGCCCAGTTCGTTTACTCGCCTAAAAGCCGCTCAAAACCAGGTACGAATTTCGTCGGCGAAAACTCGGTAATTTCATATTTTGCGATACCGTTTTTAAAAAACGGATCTTGTCCGATAATCTCGTCAAGCTCCGAGCGATCTTTAATGTTTGCCAAGATGATGCCGCCGCTACGCGGGATTTTACGCCCCGAGCAGATAAATTTATTTTCTGCGTAAAATTTATCCAAAAATGCATTGTGTTCGCTTATGAAGCTATCTACTTCGCTTAACTCTTTAACATAAGTTAAATTTACGATAAACATTTTGACTCCTTGAAAAATTTAAAAGCGTTTTTAAACCGCAATAATAAAAATTTAATCCCGCTGTAAAACGACTTTATTGCCTTTGGTGCCAAGCACGCGCACTTTCGAGCCCTCGGCTAAATTTCCGTCATAGCGCCACAAAGTACCTTTAAAATAAACCATGCCCTCTCTGATCTCGCCCTCGCCGCTCTCGTTTAAAAAATCATCCTTAACTTCGCTTTCGTGCCGGTTAAATTTAGCCTTTAGAGGCTTTCTGAGCGCAAAAAGCAGGACTAACGAGACGATAGCGATGAGTAAAATTTGATACTCCCAAGCGATATCAACGAAAAATCCCAAAACTCCGACCGCTAAAAATCCAAGCCCGCAAAATAGCACGAAAAAGCTGCCCAGCATAAACTCGAGCATGATTAACCCCACGCCCGCAGCCAGCATCAAGTACGCGGGTATCATTTCGCCGCCCTAGCGCCCAAAAAGTCCTTCAAGACGCTTAGAGAGCCGATGAGCTCGGTCGCTTCGTAAGGGACTAAAATTTTATCTTTCGAGCCGTTTTTGGCTAGCTCGTTAAAGGCTCCGACGCGGTCGCGCGCTAGTAGGAACTCGGCGGCTTTTGCGTTTTGCGCCATGCTTTCGTTTATCATATCCATCGCCTCTTTTTGAGCTGTTGCCAGCGCGATTTGCTCGTATTTTTTCGCGTCGGCCATACGCTCGATGGCTTCGGCTTGCAATACTTTTTCTTGTTTTAGAGCCTCGGCGTTGCGGATGAGCGCCTCTTTTTCGGCCTGCGCTTTTAGCTCGATCGCGCGTTTTTCGCGCTCGGCTTTCATTTGTAGATTCATCGCCTCTTCGATGCCGTGCGGCACGGAGATCTCCGAGATCTCGACGCGCATGATCTTTACGCCCCAATTATCGGCGGCGTCTCCGAGCGCTCTTTGTAGCGCGGAGTTTAAGCGGTCGCGCGAGCTAAGCGTATCATCGAGGTTCATCGCGCCTATCTCGCCTCTTAGTGTCGTCATGGCTAAATTTGCGATCGCGCGCTTGTAGCTATCGACGTTATACAGAGCCATTTTGCCGTCCACGACCTTTAAAAACACGATGCCGTCGACGCTGATATTTACGTTATCTTTGGTGATGACTTGCTGCTTCGTGATATCTACTAGCTGTTCGCGCACGGTGATCACGGCGCGGATCTGATCTACAAACGGGATGATGATGTGAAATCCGCCGTCAAGCACCTTGTGAAATTTACCCAAACGCTCGACGATGTAAATATCAGACTGCGAGATGATCTTGATACCGGCTTTTAAAAACAAGACCGCAAAGGCCAGCACGACCACGGCAAATACGACAAACGGTATACTCTCTTCCATGACTACTCCTTAAAATATTTTTCATCATTTTAGCCGCTTTTTGCTAAAAAATCGCCATTTTAGCGGAAAATTTTTAGTATAATTAGCCAAAATTTTAAGGATAAATCATGAAAAATATTTTATTTTTGGCTGCGGTTGCGATGATATTTGCTGGCTGTGCAGCAAGCGGCGGCGCAAGCGCAGTAAATAACAAAAAATGCGGCGGTACGGAGGTTTTTGAGACGTGCGGCACCGAGGTAGATAAGGAAAATTTGATCGGCGTTTACGAGGCTAAGGTACTTTGCGACGGATGTAGCGAAAATTCAAAAAGCACGCTAACGCTCAACGCGGACGGTACGTTTAAAATCGACACCGTTTATCAAAAAAAGATCGCACAAAGAGAACTACAAACGGGCATTTACGAGATAGAGGGCAACACCCTAAGAGTGACGAATCAATACCGCGAAAAGCTAAATTTCGAGATTAACGGCGATACGCTTCGCCAGATCAGCAACCAAAACAGCTTTATCAAAGAAAATTTCGCCCAGGAGCGCATCTACAAAAAGCTAGAAGCAAACTAAGCGGCAAATTTAGCGCTCAAATTTGACCCAAAGACCAAAATGAGTAAATTTATCGACCTACTAAAAACCCAGCCCGTTTTCGCGCGCCTCTCGCTCATACAGCTGATTTGCTATTTTGGCGTTTGGTTCTCGCACACGGGCATTTTTACGCTGCTTATCGAGCTTGACGCGCCCGTTTGGGCTATCACGGCGGCTGCTGCGCTTGCTTTCGTGCCGGGTGTGCTACTATCGCCTTTTAGCGGTATCGTGGTGGATAAATTTAGCCCCAAACCGATGCTCATAGCGCTCACGGTCGTGGAGATGGTGACGGTTTTTATGCTCGTTTTTATTGACAAGCTTTCATTGATGTGGCTGCTATTTGTGATAATATTTATCAGAGTCGGAGCCGGCGGAACGTATTTTCAGGTCGAGATGAGCCTTTTCCCCAAAATTTTAAACAAAGACGACCTAAAAACCGCAAACGAGATCCACTCGCTCATCTGGGCGTTTTCGTATACCGCAGGCATGGGTCTGGCGGGCATTTATATCCATTTTTTCGGGATCAAAAGCGCCTTTTTGCTAGACTGCGGTCTTTACGGCGCGGCGCTTATCGTCCTGCTTAAAACGGATATCGCCGTGCGAGCCAAAAAAGGCGGCGAAAGAGTCCGCGAGATGCTAAAAAACGGCCTAAAATACGTAAAACAAAATCCGCTCATCGCGCACCTCATCATGCTACATGCGGTAGTTGGCGTGACCAGCTACGATGCGCTCGTGGCGCTGCTAGCCGACTATCCGTACGCGGGCCTGCTCTCGGCATCGCTCATCATCGGCTATATCAACGCCTGCCGCGCCGTCGCCCTTATCGTCGGCCCGCTCGTGCTTAGCAAATTCGTCTCAAACTCCAACCTAGTCTATATCTACGCCGGGCATGGGCTTGGCGTCATAGCGTGGAGCGCGCTGCAGTTTAACTTTTATATCGGATTTATCGGGATTTTTTGCGCGGGATTTTTCACCTCTACGCTTTGGAGCTACACCTACACGCTCATCCAGCAAAAGTGCGATCCGGCGTATTACGGCCGTATAATCGCCTATAACGATATGGTTTACCTGGGCGTCGCGGCGGTGATTTCTAGCGGCATAGGACTTCTTTTTGAGCTAGGACTTAGCCTCTGGCTGATCACGGCACTGATAGGCTGCATCTTTTTTGCGGGAGCGATTTATTGGATATTCGTGCGTAAAATTTACAAAGACGAGCTAGCATAAATTTACCCTGCGGCGCGGGCTTGGCAAGGCAAATTTAAACGCATAAATTTGCCGTCCGCGTCAAAAAAACGTAGCCGTCCGTTCGCGTCAAATTTAAGCAAATTTGAGCCGAATTTGACCTCAAATTTATCTCGCTCAGGCCTTAGCGTAATAAGTCGTTCCGTTTGAAATATGCTTTTTATAAAGCGTCGTAAACGGCACCAGATCGGCGTGTCCGACGTAGAGCCTGCCGTGATCGCTCAAAATTTTATGAAAGCGCTCGACCGTTTTTAGCTTAAATTCCTCGTTAAAATAAATCATCATATTTCGCGAGAAAATGATGTCAAATTTACCGAGCTTAAAGATCGCGTCGTCAAAGATATTTGCCACGCTAAACTCGCATCTAGGCAGCATCTCGCGCTTGATTTCGTACTTGCCGTCGCGTTTTGTAAAGTAGATATTTTTTTGATTATCGTTTAGGCGGTGCAGTGAGCGCTCGCTATAAACGCCCTTTTTACAGCTACCGATAGCCTCGGAGTTTATGTCGATACCAATGATACTGACGCGGTTTACGTCGAGCAAATTTGAGTGTGCTAGCATACCTAGCGAGTACGCCTCATCGCCAGTCGAGCACGGCGCGCACAGTATCCGCACGCTATCAAGCTCCTCTCTGGCGTAGTAGATCGCGGCTTGTAGCTGCGGCAACTCTCTATAAAAATAAGTCTCGTTCGTGGTGATCAAATTTACGATTTCTTGCCTCATAAAGCGGTCCACGACGACTTTTGAGCTTAGAGCTTCAAAGCTCGGGATTCGGTTTGCTTGACAGAAATTTATTAGGCGTTGTTTTATCATGTCCTTTTTGGACTCTAGATCCACGCCGCACATATTTTTGATGACTTCGACGAATTTATTCAGCCCCGCCGCATCGCTAGGAGCGGGCGTCAAATTTGCATTTTCAAGCATGTAAAAACCTTTCCAGTTCCGCTCTTATACCGCCGATGGGTAGCGACCTTAAATTTGCGTTGATTTCTTTCGCGCGTTTTGGCATGCCGTAGACGATCGCGCTCTCCTCATTTTCGGCGACGCATTTAGCGCCCGCTTTATATAGCTCGTTTAGTCCGCGCGCGCCGTCGTCGCCGATGCCAGTTAGCAGGATCGCCATGACGTCGGCAAACTTACAAGCCTGCACGCCGGAGTGAAAAAGCACGTCTACGTTCGGGTTATACGTGGTCTCCTTTGCCGGCGAGCACATGCCGGCCGTTAGGGGGCTAGCAGAGATTATCTCCGAGTTTTTTTCGCAGATATATATCGCACTTTTTAGCTGCGTGGGCGCGCCCAGCATCAACACCTGCGCCGCGCACTCCTTGTCAAACTGCGAGATAAAACTAGGGATAAAAGCCAGGCTCATATGCTGTGCGATAACGACGCTAGCTCCGTTTAGCTCAAGTCCTTTAAAAAGCCTTTTTAAATGTCCCGGACCGCCCGTCGAGGCGCCGACTAAGACCAGTTTTTGTTTCAAATTTATTCCGTTTTTGAGTTAATTTTACGGCTATTTTATCTTTATTTATATTAAATTTAGCTATAAGGCAAAATACATAAAATAATGCAAATAATTTTATGATAACTAGAAAATTTGGATGAGATTTTAGCGCTTGCGGCAACGGCGGAATAGTCGTCAAATTTTACTTTAAACTCGGCATTTGTACCTAATTTTATGCGTCATTTTTTGTATCTGTCTTCAAATTTACGGCTTTTTGCTACGAGATTTCCATCAAATTTTACTTGATAGCGGGCGGTTTTATTTTCTTTAGATGAGGCTCTTTTTTATCGTGCGTTACCACTTTTTCTAGCGCGTATTTTGGGTAGTTTGCGCCTTTTGACGCATTACCGCTAGCAAAAACTAGAGCCGAAAATAAGATCAACAAAGGCAAGGCTAAAATCGCTATTATTCGACCGTCTTTTTCATTTAAATTTCCTAGTTCGCGCTCAAATTTGCACTTGCAATAAGCCTGCTCTCGCTTCTACTTTGCCGCAAGCGCCCTATTTTTTATTCGTCATTTGATACAAAAAGTTAAAGATTTCCGCGACTGCTTTATAGAGATTTGGCGGGACTTCCTCGTTTAGATCGACCTTGCTTAGAACCTCGATTAGATCGGCGTCCTCTTTGATCGGTATGTCGTGAGATTTAGCTAGATTTATGATGTTTTTCGCCACTTCGCCCGAACCCGTAGCTAGAACCTTAGGGGCATTATCTTTTTGGCGGTTGTAGCCAAGAGCTACGGCTTTTTTAGTTTTTTGCACTTTTGCCAAATTTACGCCTTTTTATCAAAGCCCATATCAAGCTTATCCAGACCGCCGTAAACGCCGCCAAGACGCAGTTTAGGCATAGTTTTTAGGCTAAAATTCGACACTATCAGCCCCTGCTCGCCGATAGCCCTTTTTAGCTCCTTCGCGCCGCTTAAAATCAGATCCTTAAACTCCTCTTTTTGCGTCGCGATCGCAAGGTCGATGTATTTGTTTTCGCTGAGCGCCACCATGATGTTGATTTGGCCGAAATTTTGAAAATTTAGGTCAATTTGCGCGTAGTGTTTTTGCTTTTTGCCTTGCTTAAACCTGATATTTCCGCCCTCTACGCCCTCCCAGACGTATGGCAGATAGGTCTGCACGCCGCCCGCGACCGCGGAGGCTAGTTGATGCATCTCGATTTGAGCTAGTAGTTTTGAGGCAGCGTCTTTTACGGGGCTAGCGTCCGGAGACTTTGACTGCATGTTTAAAAGCGCGCTTTTTACGTCGTTTTGTAACACCTTTGCCGTCTCTTCGGCGCTTTTTGGAGTCACTGCGCTAAGCTCGCCGCGAGCGATATTTTGCTGCTTGATTAGCTTGCCGACTTCATCGAGGTTATTTTTTGCTTCAAAGCCCGCTTTATCTACGATTTGCAGGGCGAAATTTAACTTTCTAGCCGCATTTTGCAGCTTATCTTGCAGCGTTGCACCCTCGCTTCCTTCCGCGCCGTCTCGGACGATTTTTTGCGCAAAATCGTTAAATTTATCCTGCGAGCCCGCAAGCGCACCAAGCTCGTCCGTTAGCTCTTTTAGCGCGTTTTTTAGTTCGGCGAAATTTAGAGAAAAGCCTCTGTTTTGACTTAGCTTTTCGCTATTTAAATTTTGCATTTTTTCGCCCGCATTTGCGAGCAACTGCGAGATTTTATTTAGCTCGGTGTTTAGCGTTTTTTCGTTTAGGCTTAGTCCGCTACCACTCATCGCATTTGCCTGTTTATCCATAAATTTAGCTGCGTTTTCTAATTTATCCGCGATCTCAAAAAGCTGTTTAAAAGGCGAGCTAGCCAGAGTATCTTTGGCTGCGGTTTTAGCGTTTTGTAAAATTTGATCGAGCCTCGCAAAGCTCTCGTTCGTACTTAGGCTGTCATCCTTAGCTAAAGTGGAAATTTGCTCCAAAAGCTGCTGATTCGAGAGATTTTTAATATCGCCGAACAGCTTATTTATCGCGCTGGGTAGGTTAAATTTGCCGTTTAGCGCGTCTTTTAAATTTGCTTCTAGCATGATGCCCGAGCTTTTTATCTGCTCGTTTAGCGGCGCGTTTTTTAGATCCGCGACGGGCTTTAAAAACTCCTTTAGTTTAAGCGCGAATTCCTTTAGGTCGGGCTCGTTTTCGGCAAGCGCGACGAGGCTTTTCATATCTTTTGCAAGATTTGGCGAGAGTTGCAGATTTTTTGCTTGCGCGGCTAGCTCTTTGGCCTGCGCCGGGCTTGATTTTAGCTCGTCTAAAAGCTTATTTACGAGCTTGTCTAAATCCTTTACGGCGTTATCCGCGGCCTCGGAGCCTAAATTTTGCGAGGGTGCGGGCTGATTTTTAAAAAGATTTTTGGTTTCGCCCGCCTGCCCCGTTTGCCCGGCTTTTGCGCCGCCTACGCCGCCGGTTTTAGGTAGCGCGCCGCCGACTGCGGCCTGGGTCGCGATTTGCGAGCTTATAGCGTTATTTACTGATTCCATACGGCTATATCGTCAAATTTGAGATTTTCATTAGCTATTTGCCATCGTGCCCGGGCTATGTTCAAAGTCGCTTCTGCTTTCAAGCGGAACGGTCTTTTGCGTAAGGCAAAACGCGATGAGAAACGCAAGCAGCGCCGCATAAACCCACATAAAGCCGTCAAAGCCTAAAATTTTCATACTAGCGCCCATTATCACGGACGAAAGAAGCGAGCCGAAAGAGTAACTAAAAAGCACGGCTCGCCCTACTTCGATGCCTTGATTTTTATGTTTTAAAACGTCGTTGGCGCGGGCAAGCGATAACGCGTAGAGGCAAAAAGCCCCGGAACCCAAAAAAAACGACAAAACGTACTGCGCGTAGATAGAGGGCTTAAGCGCCAAAAAACAAATAGCCGCAAATAGCGACACGCCCGCGCAGCACATTATCGCAGGACGGCGGCCGAATTTATCGGAAAAACCGCCGATGAGAGAGTGGGCGATAAAGCCGCCCGCCATCGCGACTGTCATAAAAAACGAAACCTCCCTCGCGCCGTATCCTTGCAGCAGGATATAAACGCTAGCCATCGCAAAAAAGCCGTTTATGAGGATGCCCGCTACGATGCTGGTAATGAGCGCCAAAGGCACGAGCGCAAAGACCTTCGGGATCGAGACGCTCTTTTTTTCGGGGATCGGCGGCTCTTTGATGCGGATTAAATTTAAAGGAATACTCGAAAACAAAATAAACGCCGCGCTAAGCAAAAGCACGTGAGAAGTGGATAAATTTAGCGATAGCACGAGGATACCCAGCCCAAAACATACGTAAAACGTGATCTCGTAAAATGCCAGTACTCGCGAGCGCACTTCGTTTCTAGCGCGCGCGTTGAGCCAGCTTTCGATTATCATTAAAATCGAGTAGTAGCAAAATCCCAAACACCCGCGCAAAAACGCCCAAAAGTAGAGATTTTGGCTAAGGTCGTGAAACATCGCCGCGATACCAAAAAGCGACGCAAATATCCCAAAGCTCCTGATGTGGCCGACTTTTGAGACGATTTTGTGCGAAAATATCGTAGCCGCCATAGCTCCAACGAAAAATACTGCGATGACAAATCCCGTCTCTAGCTCGTCCGCGCCCATTTTTTTTAGCTCGACGCCCGCAGAGCTGATGATGAGGCCGTTTCCCACAAACAAAAACGCCATCCCCACAAATAGCGCAAACATCGATCTGATCGTTATTATCGAGCTATTTCTCATTGCTTTTTACTCCATATATCAAAGCGCCCGCGGGCATCGCCGCAAGCGCGATCAAAAACGCGGCGATATCGAGGTTGCCGTGCCTTTTTAGCGCCAAAAATCCGACGACCAAAACCGCATACGCGATCAGCCGAAAGGGCACGAAAGCGGTGAAGTAGTTGGGCGAATTTTGCTTTAAATTACGCGCGAAATTTTGCTTTTTTGACGGCTTAGTTTCACTGTTTTGATTTGATTCGTTCAAATTTGATTCGCTTTCGGAGCTTAAATTTGACCCGCTATTTTGATCTGCACCGTTTAAATTTAACTCTGCCGCCTGGTCAAATTTCGCGTCCGCTTTTACCGAGCCGTCCAAATTTGACGCATCTAGTCGCTTAGCATTTTCGCAGTGCGGGTCATGCCCGTCAAATTTAGACTCAGCGGGGCGGTCCGGAAACTCCTCGTGATTTTCGTCCCACTCGTCTATGTCGTCATCTGCGGAGGCGTCATAGTCTCGCACGCCGTTTTCTACGCGTTTTTTGTAGGCTCTAAAGGTCGCCGCCAGCACCAAAAGCGAGCCCGCAAACGCGACCTGCGAGCTGTAAAACCACGCGCGGCCAAACACCGCCGAGCCCAGCAAGAGCAAAGCCTCAAACGCGCCGTAAACGGCAAGGAGCCTAAAAATCACTCATCGTCCTCGTCGTCGTCTTTCGCGGGTTTAAATTTACCTTCGTCTTTTAGCTCGTCAAGGCTTTTTATCTGCGCGTCGTAGGCCTTTTTGACATTTAGCGCGGCTGCGGCGATACCGACGGCTATGCCCGCAAACAGCGTCCACGTCCAGCCCGTTTCCTTCATCGCCCAGTAGCCAAACCCGGCCCCGATAGCAAGCGCCACGACGATAGAGATGCCCAGGCTTAGCTGCTCGGCGCCCTTTACGACGTCGCCCAAATTTATCTTCGCCATTAGGCAAATCCCCAGCTATTTTTCATGCGCTCTTGTATCGCTTCGCGCTCTTTTCTAGCCTCTTTTAGACGCTCTTCCAGATCGGCGATCCTTGCTTTTACCTCGCGCATCTCCTCGTTCTCGCTAGCGCTCTCCGAAGCTATCTCGGCAAAGCTCTCGTCCGCGGCCTTAATGGCAAATTTGATATCATCCTCGCTCATCGCGTTGCAGATAAAGCCCGTCTCAAACTGGCTAGGCGCTAGATAGACGCCTTTTTTAAGCATTTTGGCGTGAAATTTAGCGTAAAGTTTAACGTCGCTTTTTAACGCATCGTCGTAGTTTTTGACCTCGCTTGCGGTAAAGAAAAATCCAAACATCGAGCCTCGTACCGTCGTTTGCAGAGCGATACCGTGCTTTGTGGCGACGCTTTTTAGTCCGTGAGCAAATAGCACGGCTAGCTTATTTAGGCGGTCATAAAGATCATGATCGGCAAAAATTTTACTCAGGCTTGCGATGCCGGCAGCCATAGCTACGGGATTTCCGCTTAGCGTACCGGCCTGATATACGGCACCTTCGGGACTTAGGCAGTCCATGATCGCAGCCTTTCCGCCAAATGCCGCCGCAGGGCAGCCTCCGCCGATAACCTTACCAAAAGTCACGAGATCGGCCTCTATGCCGTTAAATTCGAACGATCCGTGCCTGCTCGCGCGAAATCCGCTCATAACCTCGTCAAAAATTAACACCGCGCCGTTTTCGTCACAAAGGCGTCTAAGCTCGCTCAAAAACTCGTTATCGGCAGGCACGAGCCCCATATTTCCCGCGATCGGCTCGATGATTAGCGCGCCGATTTTGCCCGGATTTGCCTCAAATATCGCTCGCACGCTAGCTATATCGTTATAGCGCGCCAGATACGTGTTTTTCACCACGTCTGCCGGCACTCCGCCGCTAGAAGCGTTGCCGTAGGTCGTCGCGCCGCTGCCTGCTTTTACCAAAAGCGCGTCGCTGTGTCCGTGGTAGCAGCCTTCAAATTTTATGAGTCCGTCCTTACCGCTAAAGCCGCGCGCCACGCGGATAGCACTCATCGTGGCCTCTGTGCCCGAGCTAACAAAACGCACCTTTTCGACGTTTTTAAACTCGTCGCAGATTAGTTTTGCAAGCTTCGTTTCCAAATTTGACGGAGCGCCAAAGCTTAGTCCCTTTTTAGCCGTCGCTATCACCGCGCTCTCAATATCCGGGTCGCAGTGCCCAAAGATGAGCGGTCCCCAGCTCTGGATGAAGTCTAGATAGCGGTTTCCCTCGATATCGACTAGATACGCGCCCTCGCCGCGGTCCACCACAAACGGATCGCCGCCTACGCTGCCAAACGCGCGAACAGGCGAATCCACGCCGCCCGGGATATATTTTTTAGCTAGCCCAAAAGCTTCTTTGTTCGTCATTTTTTATCCTTGTTGAAATTTATAACGTATTCGTAAAGCAAATTTATCTCTTCGTCGGTTAGAAAGTAGCTAGGCATCACGCTTCTAGCACTTAGTACACCCTCTTTAAACGTCTCAAAATCAAGATTGTTTATCCTTGGCGCTCTTAGCTCGTCGTCGATGACCTGCTTCGTTTTTTTATCAAAATGTCTATATTTTGATATGAGCGAGCCTTCGCCGCCCTTGCCGTGACACTTGTCGCAGCCGATGCCGCGCGGGTTTTGATAGAGCATCTTTGCGTATTCGTTTTTCGTGATAAAATCGCTCGCAAACGCCGCGCCACAAAGCAACCAAAAAATCAGCCAAATTTTCATAAATTCTTTCGCTTTTTCGTAAATTTAATCTAAAATTAGCTATCATACAATCTTTGC
The DNA here is from genome assembly GCA_963519915.1 of uncultured Campylobacter sp. Lineage (GTDB taxonomy): Bacteria > Campylobacterota > Campylobacteria > Campylobacterales > Campylobacteraceae > Campylobacter_A. The sequence continues at coordinate 13,684 of CAUQPE010000028.1, forward strand.
GATTAAAAAGTAATAAAGGACGAAAATGACGACATTAGACGGCAAAAACGTAAGCGCACAAGCAAAGGAAAGAGTAAAAAACGAAGCGTTAAATTTGAAAAATCAAGGCATAGAGCCGGCGCTTGCGGTGATACTGGTCGGCGAGGATAAAGCCAGCCAAACCTACGTCGCGGCAAAAGAAAAAGCCTGCATAGCATGCGAGATAAAAAGCGTTATGCACCGCTTGCCCGAATCCACGACGCAAAGCGAGCTAATCGCGCTAATAGACGTGCTAAATTTAGACGACGGCATCGACGGCATCCTAGTTCAGCTGCCGCTACCAAAGCATATAGATACGAATAAAATTTTAGAAACCATTAGCCCCGCAAAAGACGTGGACGGCTTTGCCGCGATAAACGTCGGCAAGCTAGCTAGCGGGCTTGACGGCTTCGTACCGTGCACGCCGCTAGGCATAATGGAAATTTTTAAAGCCTACGATATAAATTTAGAGGGCAAAAACGCCGTCGTGATCGGACGCAGCAACATCGTGGGCAAACCGATGGCAAATCTACTGCTAAACGCCAACGCGACCGTAACCGTGACGCATAGCAAAACGCGAAATTTAAAGGAAATTTGCGCGGGTGCCGATATCCTCGTAGCTGCTATCGGTAGGGCTGATTTCGTAACGGCCGATATGGTAAAAGAGGGCGCCGTCGTAATCGACGTAGGCATAAACCGCATGGACGACGGCAAGCTAAAAGGCGACGTCAAATTTGACGAGGTAGCGCCTAAATGCTCGTTTATAACGCCCGTTCCAGGCGGCGTAGGTCCGATGACTATCGCGATGCTACTGTCAAACACCATAAAATCGGCCAAAAACCGCGCAAAAAAGGCATAAATTTTGAAAAAAGCGTTTAATAAATTTTTAGATTTTTCAAACAGCTGGACGGGCACGGTCGTCATCGTCTTGCTCGTGATTTTTTTTGTCGCGCAGGCCTTCGTGATACCGTCTGGTTCGATGAAGGACACGCTTTTAGTCGGTGATCATCTTTTCGTTAAAAAATTTAGCTACGGCATCTCGACTCCGCGCATTCCGTGGATCGAGGTCAAGGTTTTGCCAGATTTTAACGGTAACGGCCACCTCATCGAAGGAGCAAAGCCGCAGCGCGGCGATATCGTGGTTTTTCGCTATCCGCACGATGAAAAGATCCACTACGTCAAGCGAAATTTCGCAGTCGGCGGCGATGAAGTGATTTTCACCGAAAAGGCGCTATTTTTACACCCGCACGAGGGCGATGAGTTTATAAAGGCAAATTTCGACGAAAAAGATATCGTTAAACTCGGCGGCAAACTTTTCGTCAAAGAGCCCTATAAATTCGGCGGCATCCACTACGACGAGAAGGTAAATTTATTTGATCTAGCCGTAAACTACCTAAACGCGAGCAAATTCGCCATGCAACCCGTTATCGTAAACGAGCTACCAAGCGTTGGCAACTATCCGTTTAACGCATTTTATTTTCAGGTCCCCGAAGGCGAGTTTTTCATGATCGGCGATAATCGCGACCACTCAAACGACAGCCGTTTTTGGGGCCCCGTGGCATACAAAAATATCGTCGGCAAGCCTTGGTTTGTATATTTTAGCTGGGATGATGAATACAAAATCAGATGGAACAGAGTCGGCAAGAGCGTGGATTTTATACAAAACTCGCCTGAACTGCTAAACGCCGCCAGAGCCGAAGCCAAAAATGACGGAAACAAGATCGAATGAACCTTGATAGCATCGACTTCGCTCAGGTAGCGATCCTAGTCGCCGTACTCGTTATCTCCGTCGTCGGACACGAGATCGCGCACGGATATGCGGCGTTTAAATTCGGCGACCTAACGGCTAAAAATTTGGGGCGGCTCAGCATAAATCCCATAAAACACGTCGATCCGCTAGGCACCATCGTCGTGCCCGCACTCATGTACCTTAGCACGGGAGTGACGTTTGGCTGGGCTAAACCCGTACCCATAAATTTACGCACGGTGCTTTATAACGGCGGCTACAAGGCTGCTATCATCGTCGCGCTTGCGGGTATCGCATACAACCTCGCTCTTTTTACGCTAGCGTTTTGCTTATTTAAATTTATCGGCTTCGAGGGGTTTTTTGACGGCACGGTAGCGGAGTTTGTATTTATGCTTGCAGCCGTAAATTTAGTCCTAGCTCTCTTTAACCTCTACCCTATCCCGCCTCTTGACGGCTCCAAAGCGCTTGAGTATCTTTTACGCATTTTCGGGCTTCAAGGCGCGGCAAACCGGCTAAATAGCATGCAAAGATACGGCTTTATAGCGTTAGTCGTCATCGTGATCTCGCCGCTAAAAGATTACTTTTTCGAGCCGATACGATATGCCGTGGCGATCATGAGGATGTTTTTGTAAACGGCAAATTTTAAAATTTAGCCCAAATTTCGCTCCTAAAGGCTCGCGGCGAAATTTTACTTTAATGCTTTTTTGCTATAATTAAGCATTTTTTAGCTTATGGAAATTTCATGAAAATAGACAAAATTTTTATCGCAAGCGACCACGCGGGCTTTGATTTTAAGGCGCAAATTTGCGAGCTTTTAAAAAACGAAGGTTTTAGCGTATGCGACCTAGGAACGCATAGCAAAGATAGCGTTGATTATCCCGATTTTGCAGCACTTCTGGCGCAAAATTTGCAGCACGAAAACGAATACGGCGTGCTAATCTGCGGCACGGGTATCGGCATCAGCATCGCGGCTAACCGCCATGAGCACGTTCGCTGCGCACTTTGTCACGACGTCACCACGGCAAAACTAGCGCGCGAGCATAACGACGCAAACGTGCTAGCCATGGGCGCTAGAACGATCGGCGACGTGGTCGCGGCAGATATGATAAAGGCCTTTTTCGCTACCGAATTTGCTGGCGGCAGGCACGAAAGACGCGTGAAAAAGTTAGGAGGCGAGAAATGACTGATTGGCTCGTACTTACCGTTTTGATATGCATTTGTATCTATCTCACCGTTATGGTGTTTTACTTTAAAACCTTGCTTAAAAAAGAGCGTGCGACGCGCGATTTTATGAAAAATAATCTCCAAGATACCGAAGTCGTCATCCGCAAGCTACAAGTCCAGCTACAGCGTGGTCTTGGCAACATCGACATCCTCACCGACGAGCTAAATAAGGTCAAAAACGATGCCAACGCCCTTCGCACTAGAAACTCGCAGTACCGCCTGGAAAACGACAAACTCCGCCAGCGCATCCGCGAGCTAGAGGGCAAAATCGAAGCGCTACTATAAATCAAATTTAAAGGCAAAAAATGAAAGAACTAGACAAAGCGGGGAAGGAGTTTTTATTAAATTCTATCCGCTGCATAAATGATTTTCCAAAACCTGGCATAGTATTTCGCGACATCACGACGCTGCTAAACAACAAAGAGGCGTTTAATTTTTTAATGGATCATCTAGTTGCCAGATACGAGGGTGCCGATATCGACTTTATCGCCGGCATCGAGTCGCGCGGATTTATATTCGCAGCAGCTTTGGCGGCTAGGCTGCGGCTACCTTTCGTACCGATTAGAAAGCCTAAAAAACTGCCATATATCACGATCTCGCAAAAATACAGCCTAGAGTACGGCGTGGACGAAGTGCAAATTCACGTCGATGCATTCGGCGAAAAAGCGGGCGCAAAAGTGCTTTTAATTGACGATCTAATCGCTACGGGAGGCACGGCTAAGGCTAGCGTCGAGCTAATCAATCAAACAAACGCCGTTTGCGTAGAGGCCTGCTTTTTGATCGATTTAAAGGATCTTGGCGGTAGCGCAAATTTACGCCCGCTAACTAAAATTTACAGCATTTTGGAGCTATGATGGAAGAATTTTTTACAAAACTACTCATCGAGTACGGCTACATCATACTTTTCGTCTGGTGCATAATGGAAGGCGAAATGGCGCTCATAATGGCTGGAATCCTCTCTCATCAAACGCATATGCATATCGCGCCGGCCATCTTCGTAGCAGGTCTGGGCGGCTTTGTCGGCGATCAAATTTACTTTTATCTAGGCCGCTACAACAAAAAATATATCGCCAAGAAGCTTCATACCCAGCGGCGCAAATTCGCCATCGCGCACATAATGCTGAAAAAATACGGCTGGCCGATCATCTTTATCCAGCGCTATATGTACGGCTTTCGCGTCATCATACCGATGACCATAGGCTTAACCGGATACAGCGCGAAAAAATACGCGCTCATCAACATAATAAGCGCGTGGTGCTGGGCCGCGATAACGATAATCCCCGCATGGGTTTTGGGCGAGCACATACTTGAAATTTTACACAAAGCAAAAGAGCACTGGTACGTCGCCGTGCCGGTAGTAGCGCTATTTTTAGGCGCTTTGCTCTACGGCTTTAAGCGCATAGAAAATAAAATTTTAAACGAAAGGAAACATAGAGGTGCAATTTCAAATAGTAAATAAAAATTTAGACGAAATCAAGGCTGATTTGGAGCTGATTTTCGTCGTAGATAAAAACCTAAAACATAAATTTATAAAAGACGAAAAGGCGTTTAAATTCGCCAACTATAAAGGCGAGAGCGTCTTGCTTTTGCTAGAAAGCGGCAGGGTTTACGTCCCGCTAAATAAGCTTGGTTACGACGAGCTTCGCATAGCCGCGGCAAAAGCCTATAACGCCGTAAAATCTCTAAACGTCAAAAGCCTAAAACTAGCCTCATACGTCGCAGGCTGCCAAAAAATGAGTTTTCAAGCTCTAACCGAGGGCTTTTTGCTAGGCGCTTACGAATTTAACAAATACAAAGAAAAAAAAGAAAAATATGCTCTAAAAGATATTATTTTTAGCAGCGAGGAATTTAACGGCGAGGTCGTCCGCGAAAACGACGCAAAGGACGGCTTTGCTCACGGCGAGATAATCGCTACGGCGACAAATTTCACCAAAGATATCGTAAACGAAATACCTGAAATTTACACTCCGCAAAAAATGGCCGAAGAGGCGCAAAATTTAGCCGAGTCTAGCCCAAATTTAAGCTGCAAAATTTACGACGAGAAATTCCTCGAAAAAGAAAAGATGAACGCATTTTTAGCCGTAAACAAAGCCAGCGTCCATCCGCCTCGCCTCATTCATCTTATCTATAAGCCAAAATGCGCAAAAAAGCGCGTAATCTTCGTCGGCAAGGGGCTAACCTACGATAGCGGTGGGCTTAGCTTAAAGCCGGCTGATTATATGCTGACAATGAAAGCCGACAAAAGCGGCGCGGCAGCGGCGATGGGTATAATTAAAGGCGCGGCGGAGCTAAATTTGCCTTTTGAAATTCACGCTATTTTAGGCGCGACCGAAAATATGATCGGCGGCAACGCCTATAAACCAGACGACGTGCTGATCTCTCGCAGCGGCGTTAGCATCGAGGTGCGAAACACCGACGCCGAGGGTCGTTTGGTGCTCGCAGACTGCCTTAGCTACGCGCAGGATTTTAAGCCCGATATCCTCATCGACATGGCGACGCTAACGGGCGCTTGCGTCGTGGGTCTTGGCGAATACACGAGCGGTATAATGGGCAACAACGAGGAGCTAAAAGCGGAATTTAAAGCAAAAGCGGCAAAAAGCGGCGAGCTAAATACGATTTTAGAGTTTAACTCTCATTTGCGCGAGCTGATCAAAAGCCAGATCGCAGACGTCAGCAACACAGCGTCCAGTCGCTACGGCGGCGCGATCACGGCAGGGCTCTTCCTAGATAAATTTATAAAAGACGAATTTAAAGATAAATGGATACACCAAGATATCGCAGGCCCCGCTTACACCGAAAAAGCTTGGGGATATAACCAGGCGGGCGCGACGGGAGCGGGCGTGCGAATGAATCTTTATTATCTATGCGCTATGGCAAAGGAGCTGTAATGGGACTAGCAGTAGGTATCGTAGG
>CAUQPE010000029.1:0-19135 GCA_963519915.1 uncultured Campylobacter sp.
ATATAAAGGGGGTGGGGGCTTAAATTGCGCTCTGCTTTGCAGTTGCGAGGCAAAGCCGAAGCAAAAGAGCTCCTTAGCAATTTATCTATTTTCTTTTCTTTGGGGGAGGAAGGGGTTTCTACTTACGGTCTGCTTGCAGCTACGAGCGAAGCAAAGTAGAGCGTCGCCTTCCTTTGCGTCATGCTACGCACTCGCAACTGCAAAGCAGACCCTCTCCCATGCCCTCTCCAACCCCACTGCACGTTATAAGTTGCTGCACTGCGTGTAGGTTTGAATTTGACGCTTACGCGCCGCAAATTTAAATTTACATTTTCGCGGTGCGGGTCTCGGCGAGTAAAATTTGACTTCAAATTTGAGCGTAAAGCGATAAGGCGAAGTATCTTGCGATGAATTTAAATGTTGCGACGAAATTTCCGACCGAAGATAGAACACATAGTTCATCGAGGAAGGAAATTTCTAGCTCATTTAAAGGCGCGCAAGAGACGAGCCGCGACAAGAAATTTACTCGCTAGGCTTAGTTAACTCATATGAGAAATTTACTTCCTTACTCTCATTTGGCTTAAGCGCAAATTTCCACGTTACCTTGCCGTCTTTGCCTATCTCGTTTTCTTTCGGGTCGTTTTTCACGCTCACGCTTACGCTCTCATGCGTGCTAACCGGCGCTTGCTCCTCCAAAACTACGTCCCATGCGAGTTTCGAGCTGTTTTTGACGCTGTATTTATATCCGCGCGAGATCTTGTTTTTTGAGCCGAAAAACGACTCTTTCATATATTCGCCGTTAGCTTCTTTTTTCACGCTAACAAGCTCGTTTTTGCCGAAAAACTCCTTCGCCTCCTCGCCGGCGGCGTAGCCTACGTACCTTTTGCCGATATTTATACCATCAATCTTAAACTCGCTTTGCGCGCCCTCTATGCTTCGCTCGGGCTTAAACGCGGCTCTAACGAACGCGCCCGCGCTGCCGTAGCCGTCGATCACAAGGTCAAATTTAGCATCCAGACTCTGCTTGTCGTAGGCAAAGTCCGCCGTTTCGTCCGCCTTTAGACTCACGCCCTCGATTCGCCACGCGTTTGCGAGCGCGTTTTGCTCGTTGATTGACTGCATGTCTTTGACGCTATTTTTCTTTAAGGGCGCCCTAGCCACGGCCATATCGGCACTAGCCTCCATCATCGGCGCAGCTGCTAGCGGCATCATATTTCGCGGCGCCGGTTTGCCCTCATAGCGCGGATAAAACGGCGCGGGCGTCAAATTTGACGAGTAGTAAAACGGATAAAGCGCAATGGTTAGGGAGTTTAGATCAATGCCTAGAGGATTTGTCACGGTTAAATTTTGCGAGATTTCGACCTTGCCTTTTGCGACGTCGGCCTGGATTTTGTTTTTCAAATTTACGCTAACGCCCACGGGATAGGAGATTTTGACCTGTTTTGGGTCGCATTCGAATTTCAAATCAAGCTTTTGAAAATTTTTAACCTCGGTCGCGCCCATTTTCTTTTTCAGCTCGTCTATTTGCTTTTTGGTTTGCGAAATTTGGGCTAGATTTTTTAGCACGGCTTCGTAAAATTTATCGCCGTCGGCGTCCAAATTTGCGACGCTTTGCTCTTTAAAAGCGGGAAAATTATTTAAAAAAGCGTTTTTGGAGTTTAGCGCGTTTAGTTTATCGTTTAGTTCCCCGAGCTCTTTTTCGTTTTGCTTAAATTTAGCGTAGGTCTCGTTTTCTGCAGGCTTTGCTTCGTTTAAATTTAGACTCACGAGCTCGCACGACGCGGCCACGTCGATATCCTCAAGCTCGACGAAATCGGGCAAATTTAGGCTAAATTCGCTTTTTTGGTTAGTGAAGTTTTGATGGATAAATGAGGCGTTTTTGTAGATTTCTATCAGGTTGCTTTCGGCGCTCGCTATCAGCGCAAACGCCGAAACTAAGGCTATCTCTCTCATTTTCTCTCCTTTGGGTAAATTTAAGAGATTATAGCCTTACAAAGATAAATTTTAGCCTAGCAAGATGATCGTAAAGATGATCAGAACTAAAATTTGTATCGCGATAAAAGGCACGACGCCTTTGTAGATATCAGAAGTCTTAATCTCCGCGGGCGCCACGCCTTTTAGGTAAAAGAGACTAAAGCCAAACGGCGGCGTGAGAAACGACGTCTGTAAGTTCATCGCGATAACGATAGCAAAATATAGCGGATTTATGCCTAAATTTACCGCAATCGGCGCTAAAATCGGCAGCACGATATACGAAATCTCGACAAAGTCTATAAAAAATCCCAGCGCAAAAATCGTAATCATAGATAAGACGATAAAGCCCCATTTTTCGCCCGGCAAACTAGACATCACTTCTTCAACTATCTCGTCGCCGCCGGTGTAGCTAAACACCATCGAAAACGCCGTCGCGCCGATAAGGATAGTAAAGACGACGGCCGTGGTTTTTACGCTCTCTTCAAGCGCTTCTTTTAGCATCTTAAACGAAAAAGTTTTATAAAAAACCGAAAGCAAGATCGCGCCCACACAGCCAAACGCCGAGCTCTCCGTCGGCGTAGCGATGCCTTCAAATATCGAACCAAGCACCAGCACTACGAGCACCAAAGGCGGCAAAATCGCAAGGATAGCGTTTAAAATTTGCTTTGATTTAGGCATATCGCTCTCTACTACGACGGGCGGCGCGTAGTCCTTTTTGACGTAAGAGACGATGAGGATATAGGCTATATATGCGCCCACGAGCGCAAGACCCGGATATATCGCCTCGCGGAAAAGATCGCCGACCGGTACCGTAAAGACGTCGCCTAGGATAATCAAAACGATCGAAGGCGGGATAATCTGTCCAAGCGTTCCCGAAGCGCAGATAGTGCCGCAGCCTAAAGCCTTGTTGTAGTTGTACTTTAGCATCACTGGCAAGCTCATAACGCCCATAGCTACGACGCTGGCTCCGACTACGCCCGTAGATGCGGCTAATAGCGCGCCCACTAGCACGGTGCTGATCGCTACGCCGCCGCGAATCTCGCCGAATAAAAACGCCATACTCTCAAGCAACCTCTCGGCCAGCTTGGTCTTTTGTAAAATAATGCCCATAAAAACGAAAAGCGGCACGGCAATGAGGATTTTATTTTCCATTATCGAGTAGATGCGGTAAGGCATAAAGTTAAAGGTCTCTTTAAATATCTCAAGCCCGCCCATAAAGCCGTTACCGTCGCCAAAGCTCTCGACCATACCGCCTATGAGTCCGAAAATAACGGCTATCGCGCCAAAGGTAAATGCGACGCTAAAGCCGATAGCAAGCATAAAAAGCGCGGCTAAAAACATTACGATACCGGTCATTTTCCCTCTCCTTGTTGCGCTGTTTTGCTTAAATTTGCGTCAAATTTGCCCGCCTCGCTTAAATTTGACCTGGCGTCCAGATAGACGTTTAGCCACTTTATAAAGTAGCCGACGCTAAAAAATATAAGTAGCCAGAAGCTAAACGGGATAAAGGCCTTGATAACCCAGCGGTACGGCAAACCGCCAGGATCGGCGCTACCCTCGCCGCTCTCGTACGCCTCTATGACATAGTCCCAGCTCAGCCACGCGACCAAAAGCGCAAGCGGCAGGATAAAAAGGATGACGCCCGCCATATTTATGAGCGCCCTTTTCTTTACGCTCATCTTTTCGTAAAATATATCCACGCGCACGTGCGTATCGTCTTTTAGCGCGTAGCTCATGCCAAGCAAGATGATGACGCTAAAAAAGTGCCACTCTAGCTCCTGGAGGCCTACGTTGCCGTATTTGAAAAAATATCTCGCCGTGACGTTAAAAAAAACGTCCGCAATCATCAAAAACATCACGAGCACACAGGCATAACCCACGACATTGCCGACTTTATCGAAAAATCGCTCTACTTTTTTTAAATTTCGTTCCATTTAACTCCCCAAAATTTGTCTTATCATTATAGCTAAAATGCAAATCGGCGCGACGAATCGCAGTAAAAAATACCAAATTTCAAAAACCGCCCTACCCATATACGGTAAAAATAGCTCCTCCAGGCTGCCTCTTTTCATCGCGTAGCCGACAAATACCGCGATCACTATACCGCCCAGCGGCAGCATGATGTTTGAGCTAAGATAGTCCAAAACGTCGAAAAATCCCTTGCCAAAAAACGTGAGCGCGTCTTTAAATTCGGTTATATTTGAAAGCGCGCAAAGCGTGCCCAGGCAATAAACGCAAACGCCCACGATCGCGATAGCGCCCAGGCGAGGGATCTTAAACTCGTTTATGAGATAAAAAACGAGCGGCTCGACCATCGAGATAGCCGACGTAAGCCCCGCAAAAATAAGCGCGGTAAAAAATGTAAAACTGAGGACGTTTCCCATCGCTCCTAGCTTAGCAAATAGCGTAGGCAGCGAGATAAAGGCAAGTCCCACGCCCTGACTAGGCTGCTCGCCGTACTCGAAAACAAAGGTAAAAACGATGAGTCCGATGACGACGCTAACGATGATGTTTAGCGCGACGACGTAGAGCGAAGAGGTGAAAAGATTGGTCTTGTCATCCAGGCTCACCGAATACGTCGCGATCGCTCCGATACCGACGCACATCGTAAAAAACGCTAGCCCAAGAGCTACAAACACCGCCTCGCTCGTGATCTTAGAAAAATCGGGCACTAGCAAAAACTCCGCCGCCTGCGAAAATCCGCCCATCTGCATCGAGTAAATCAGCATAAAAATAAGTAGCAAAAAAAGCGTCGGCAAAAGCCATAAATTTATGCGCTCGATGCCGCCTTTTATGCCCTTTGAAAGGATGAAAAAATAGGCCGCGAACGCGATGCTAAAGTATAAAATTTGGCCCGAGATATCAGAGCTTATAAATTTGCCGAAATTTTCGCCAGAAACCGCGATACTTTGCGGAAGCTCGCCAAGCGACAGGACCGAATACCTAATAACCCAGCCGATGATGACCGTATAAAACGACGCCACCAAAACGCCAGTTATCATTATGACGCCCGCATACCCCCAAATTTTGCCGTTTTTAGGAGCGAGCGAGCGAAAGGCGTTAACGGGATCGGCGTTTGAAATTTTACCCATCGCCATCTCGGCAAAAAATATGCTAAGCCCGACCGCAACGGCAAAAACAAGATACAAAAGCACGAACGCCGAACCGCCGTTTGCGCCGACCATGTACGGGAATTTCCACGCATTGCCAAGCCCGATCGCAGCGCCCACGATGGATAATATAAATCCGATTTTAGAAAATTTATCGCTTGCCACGGTTAGCCTCTTAGCGCATTTATGGTGATAATGACGATGCTGATAGGAGCTACGAACCTAATCATAAAATACCAAATTTCAAAAACCGCCCTGCTCATATACGGCCCAAAAAGTATGTAAAGCGCGTCTTTTTTGATCACAAACCCGACGAAAATCGACACCGTAATGCCGCCGATTGGCATGATGATATTTGAGCTAAGAAAATCAAGGCAGTCAAAAAAGCTCTTACCGAAAAATACCAAATTTTCTTTGATACCATCTATGCTTGAAAGTATGCACAAAATGCCCATGCAGTAAATAAAAGCGCCGATTAGCGCGAGGGCTTTTTTACGAGAAAAGCCAAATTCGCGGATGAGATAGTGCGTGAAAGGCTCTAGCATCGAGATGGCCGAAGTTATGCCCGCAAAAAGCAGTGCCGAGAAAAACGCGAACGCTAGCACGTGTCCGAGCGTGTCCAGCTTCGCAAAGAGCGTCGGCAGCGAGATAAACACGAGCCCCACGCCCTGACTAGGCGTCGCGCCAAACTCAAACACGAAGGTAAAGATAACAAGCCCCATCAAAATGCCCATCACGACGTTTATCACGACGATGATGATCGAGGAGCTAACGAGATTCGTATTATCAGGCAATGACGCAGAGTAGACGATGATGACGCCAACACCCAAAGATAGCGTAAAAAACGCGAGACCAAGCGCGGTTAAAATGCTACTTACGCCTAGTTTTGAAAAATCCGGAACCAGCAAAAATTTAGCCGACTGTACGAAGCCGTCCATCGTAAAAGAGTAGCTAAGCATGATGATAAGTAAAATAAGAAGCGAAGGCATCATCCAGACGTTTACGCGCTCTATGCCGCTTTTTATGCCCTTTGAAACGATAAAAATGCAGAGAAAAAATACGATCGTGAAGTAAAAAATTTGAGACGCTGCGTCGTTGGCGTAGAAATTTCCGAAAATTTTCTCAGAAGCCTCGACGTCTTTTGGCAGCTCGGTTATTACCATTACTGCGTATTTTAGTATCCATCCGATGATGACCGTGTAAAAAGAGGCGATGATGATCGCGCCTATCATCGTAAAACCTGCAAATTTCCAGGTTTCTTTGCGTTTTGGAGCAAGTTTTTTAAAGGCATTTACGGGGTCAGACTCCGAAAGCTTACCGATAGCTATCTCGCCGAAAAATATCGCAAGTCCGATAAAAAACGTCATAAAAAGATACAAAAGCACGAAGGCCGAACCGCCGTTTTGACCGACTAAATACGGGAATTTCCACGCATTTCCAAGCCCCACTGCAGAGCCCGCGACGGCTAAGATAAAGCCGATTTTTGAAAATTTATCCTGCGCCAAATTTAACCTTAGTATTTGAAATTTCAGAAGCGAGGCTAGCATAAAAAAGCTTTTAAAATTCTAATTTTTAAATAAATTCGTGGAAAAACGAAACATCGCTGAAATTTTTTGTAAATTTGTAGCACTAGCGGCGACAAATTTGACGAACGGAAAATTTATGAAAATTTTCTCTGTTTTAAGTAACTCAAAGCTAAATTTTTATAAAATGCGCTCTCAAAGCTTCAAAGTAGGGGTCTGATCCGAAATGGCTTAAATTTACAAGGAGACCTTATGAAAAAAGTTGTTTTTTTAATGATGGCTCTTGCTAGCTTCGCGTTTGCGGGCGACGGCGAGATGCTAAAATCCTACTCTGTTCTTGCGGCAGCAGTCGGTCTAGGCCTAGCGGCTCTTGGCGGCGCTATCGGTATGGGAAATACCGCTTCTGCGACAATTTCAGGCACGGCTAGAAACCCTGGCGTGGGTAGCAAGCTAACTACGACGATGTTCGTTGCTCTTGCGATGATCGAAGCACAAGTTATCTACGCGCTAGTTATCGCGCTAATCGTTCTTTACGCAAACCCAATGTTTTAATATCGGGCGGGTTCGTCCCGCTCTTTGTTCTTTTAACCCACGTGCGACCTTGGTGGAACGGTAGACACGCTACTTTGAGGTGGTAGTGCCGAAGGGTGTGCGAGTTCAAATCTCGCAGGTCGCACCATTGTTTCTTATTAACTCCCAAGAAAAACTCTTAAAACCATCAATGAACTGCTAGCCTAAAATGTAACCGTGCAAAAATTAAGTCGATATGCACAAATGTTCTTACGATTATCATCATATATCAAAGATCTTAAGTCTATTGGATTGTTTTAGTGATCGCCACAATTCTTTATATGATCAAATTGAAAAAGCGGTTTGCAAATTTAAATAACCGCAAAGAATCAAATCAACAATTTAAGTTTTAAAAATCGCTAAAAAGTAGTCATCTAGCAAGATAAATTTAATCCTCTATTGCTAGTATCTAAATTTAAAAATAAGTGCAAAACGATAAGGAAGGAAATAAAAATCTCAAATTTAATCAGCAAGCGTCTGGAGTCAATTCTAAAATAAAAAAGCGACCGAACCCCTATAAGAAGCCGGTTGTTTAAATTTACCTTGGAGCCAAACGTTAAATTTGAAATCTTGGCTCCAAATTTTGTCTTACATAAAGACAGGTATCGTCGTATTTTTAAGGAAATATCTCGAAGTGCCGCTCAAAAATATCTCTAAAAAGCCGTTTTCGCCGTATCTGCCCGCCACGATCAGGTCAAATCCGCCCTCTTTAGCGCTTCGCAGCAACGCCTCGCCCGGTACCGAAGTCGTGCTCACGACCTCGTAAGTTGCCTGTATGTCGTGCAGTTTTAGGTACTCTTCTAGTTTTTTTAGATTTTCCTCTGCGCTACCGTCGCCAGAGTGCGGCATGCAAGTGATACAATGCACTTTTTTAGCTTTTTTTAGCAGTTCGATCGAGCTACTTACGGCGCGCGAGTTTTGCGTCGAGCCGTTCCAGCTAACTAGGATATTGTCGGCCTTAAAGCTCGTTATGCGCCTTGGTATCGTGATAGCCGTTTTGCCGCTTTTTAGCACCGCTGCTTCAAAAGTGCCGGTGATCTTACCGTCAAGCGGTACTGCAGCCACTACCATATCGCAAAATTTAGACTCCTGTTCGACCACTACGCTTCGCTTGCCGCTTTTTGTGGTAAATTTAGCCGTCGTCTTGCCTTCGACCGGCTCGTCGCTAACCTGAACATCAAGCTCTTCGCAAAGTTTATGAAAAATAGTCTCGTTGCGCTCGTGTTCGACGCCAAGCTCCGCTTTCGCCGCCTTTAAAAATTCATCATAAAGAACCCCGCCTCGAAGCGTCATTTTCATATTATAAACGACGCCGGGATCTAGCTGGCAAGCCAAAATCTCGATGTGGCTGTTGAAATGCTTAGCGACCAGCAAAGCCCCTCTGATACGCTCTTTTACGTCGTCACCCGCGCCGATTGGGAAAAATATTTTTTTATACTGCATCGGTTCTCCTTTAAATTTATTGCGCTAGAGAAAGGGAAATTTTGTGCCCTTTTTGTTCGCTGATTTTTACTTTGACCTTATCGCCGGCTTTTAGAGGCGTTTTGATCTTTGAGATATGCAAAAGTCCGTCCACGCCGCCAGGAAGCCCGATAAAGGCACCAAATTCTACCACGCTTTTTACTTCGCCCTCAAATTCGTCTCCGATATTAAATTCGGGCGTCTTGTGAGGTTTGCCGTCTCTGCCGCCTCTTTTGCCGCCAAAGCCCTTGCCGCCGTCTTTTGAGACGATTTGTATAATATAATCTTTGGCCGCATCTACGCTTGATTTTTGCGCGCCGGCGATCTTTACCTCGCCTTTTTCGCGGTCGAGGTCGATGGCGACGTCAAATTTTTCGATGATCTCTTTTATCGTTTTGCCCGCTTGTCCGATGATGTCCACGATCCTGCCCGGATCAACGCTAAAAAGCTCTAGTTTAGGCAGTATGTCTTCGTTTACGGAGATATTTTCGTTTGCTTTTTCCATCAAATTTAATATATGTAGCCTACCCTCGCGCGCCTGCAAAAGCGCCTCTTTTAGCACGTCAAGGCTGATACCGCCTAGCTTTATATCCATCTGAAGCGCTGTTATGCCGTCTTTGCTACCTGCGACTTTAAAGTCCATGTCGCCGTCGTGATCCTCTAGTCCCATGATGTCGGTTAGTACGGCGTGCTTATCGCCCTCGAAAATTAGTCCCATCGCGACGCCCGCGACTAGTTTTGGCGTATCGACGCCCGCAGCCCTTAGCGCTAAAGACCCGCCGCAAACGCTAGCCATCGAGCTTGAGCCGTTACTTTCTAAAATTTCGGACACGAGTCTGATCGTATAAGGCGAATTTACGTCGATGCTTGGCGCAAGCGCGCGTTTAGCGAGGTTGCCGTGACCCAGCTCGCGTCTACCCGGAGCCTTTAGCGGGCTAGCCTCGCCGACGCTAAAACCGGGGAAGTTGTAGTTAAACATAAATTTATCCGTCACGGCGCCTTTTTCCGTTAGCATATCGTACATCTGCGCGTCGCCGTCGGTGCCTAGGGTCGCCACCACGAGAGCTTGCGTCTGGCCGCGGGTAAAGAGGCAGCTACCGTGAGCGTTTGGTAGGATATTCGTCTCGATGCTGATCGGGCGGACCTCCTTAAGTCCTCTGCCGTCGGCGCGAACGCCCTCGTTTATGATCTGCTCGCGGACGATTTTTTTCTTAAATTTAGCTAGAACGTTAGAGACGACCTCCTCCTCCCAGCCCTCTTTTTGAGCTACTTCGTCGGTCAAAATTTGCTTAGCGATCTTAGTTAGTTCGCTAGCACGCTCGCTTTTGGCCATCTGATTTATCGCGGCTTTTACGTCGTTTTTATAAAATTCGTTTAAATAAACCGCGACACTATCGTTTTCGATCTCCGGCTTTAGCTCTAGCTGCACGTCTTCTTTTTTATGCTGACTAAATGCTTCTTCATAAGCGTTTGAGGCGCGAAGTATGGCTTTACCGGCCTCTGCAATCGCCTCCACGATGAGATCTTCGCTAAATTCGTTCATATCCTGCATCGCTATCACGCCGCCGCCTAAATTTGGATCCATCATAGGATCAAGCGCGATAGGCACTATCTCGTCTTTTTCGGTCGGGATGCTTCTCATCTCGATCATCAAAAGCTCGTCTTTAACGCCTGCTACGTAAAGATCGAGTGCGGAAGTTTTTAGCTCGGAGTTGCCAGGGTTTATGACAAATTTATTATCTATATATCCCACGCGTACGCCGCAAACAGGCGCATTTACGGGGATGTCGCTAAGATAAAGCGCGACTGAGGCTGCATTTAGAGCGACGACTTGCAGATCAACCTCGGGATCGCAAGATAGCACCATCACGACGATTTGCGTCGGATACGCGTAGCCTTTTGGAAAGAGCGGACGAAGCGAACGGTCGATGATACGCGAAGTTAGCGTCTCAAAATCTCCGGGCTTGGTTTCTCTTTTTACGTAGCCGCCTGGGATCTTGCCTGCCGCGTAGCTTTTTTCGATATATTGCACCGTTAGCGGTAAAAAATCCTCGGTAACTTGCGTATCTTCGCGAGCGACGGTGGCCAAAACGACGGTGTTTTTTACGCGCAAAAGCACTGCGCCGCTAGCTTGCTTGGCGACCTTGTCTATATCGTAAATTTCAACTTGATTATTGACTTCTATTGAATACTGCATGCCCTAACATCTCCTTGTTTTTGTAATGGTATATAAAACGGACTCTCCTCTAGTATGGAAAGCACGGTTTCGGGTTTTGGTTCGATTTTATTTTTGTAGTAAAAATCCACTTCGATAAAATTTGCGATCTTATGCACGGCGTAAATTTCATCCACCAGCGGCGCGATAGCTGCGGCTACGTCTGTGGCGATGAGCGGCGTAGCGTAGGTGACCGATTTTACCCTCTCGCGCATGAGTGTTTTTAGGCAGGTTAGCGCTGTAAGACCCGTCTCGCAGCCCTCATCGACGAGCAGGATATTTCTATCCTTTAGATCGCCGATTAAATTTCCTTTTCTAAATTTATATACGTTTTTTAGGATTTTTTCGTCATATTTGCGATCCGCCTCGCCATAAACGAAATCGTAACTAATACCAAAGCTCTTAATCAGCTCATCGTTTAGCACCACGTCATCCTTTTCGCTAACCATCGCGATCTCACACTCCGGGTTATTGGGCGCAAAAATGTGCTCGCAGAATAAAATCTCGTAGCTCAAATTTAGCCCGCGAGCTATGCTGTCGACCATGATAACCGATTCTATGGATGCGCATATCATCAGATATTCGCCTACAACCAGCTCCTTCTTGGGCAAAATTTCGAGCAACTTTTCGGCTGCTTCGAGCTGGTTTTCAAACATAAGATCCCGGTAATCGCTCATCAGCTACCTTGCGTCGTCTGTCCTACCGAAAAGTCGTAATGCACACCGCCCATCGGATAGAAATTTATAAAGAAGTAAACACCTCTTGATTTTTTGGCGGCCGTTCCGCTGGTAGTCGTAGTCGGTTCAAGCTCCTCTTCGTAGACAAACGTGTAGTTCCAGCACTTTCTGCGGTGAGAGACGCCTAGCTGCCACTGCTTGTTATAGTCGCGCTCAAGGTCATACTGAGTACCGCTAAATAGCCTATAGTTATGCGGAAGCTCGACGTAACCGTTTAGGTGCAAGTAGTTTTGTTTTTCCTGCGCATTTTTTCTTTGCATCGTGTGCCAGAGGCTAGCGCCGAATTTATCGTGCGTATAGCTCGCGCCGCTTTGAACTTTTTCAAAGTATTTATTGTCATAAGAGTACTCAAGCCTGTTGTAAAAAGACAAATTCGGTAGCGGATACCAGCCGATGATGTTTTTCAAATTTGAGCGCTTGTTCTCTTTGGTGTAATAACCCTGCGAAATCGTATGGCGCAAAAATTTTCTTCCGTCTTCGTTAAAGAAATACTGCGTCGCTCTGGCCGAAACCTCGTCTCTAGTGTGCTGAGGGTTGATGAAGCTTTGATATTTTCGTCCGAGCATGTCGTAGACGTATACGTTGCCGTCGTCTTCGGCTGTCTCATATCTATCTGGCAGGTCACCTTCATTATAAGCTTTAACTACGTAATCCACGCCCAAATTTAAACTATGATAAAAGCTCTCGTAAGCCTTAGCTAGATCTGTCTGGAGAGAAAATTTATGATAGTTTTCTATATAGTTTGCGCTCTTGTCTTCATCTCCGGTCGGACGGTACATTTTCTTGGCATAGTCCACGTGAGTAGCGTACAAATAGTGATAATAGGAAAATTTAAGATAATCGTCCGCTAAAGGCAGATGAAATGAAACCGGCAGATTAAATTCGTACTGCGTCGCCTTTACGCCGATTTTTCTCGTGTAGTTGTGTGAGTGGAGATCGACAGAGTAAAGCACGTTCGGCAAGATAAAGCTATCGGTAAATTTATGATATTGAAAGCTCGGATACTCTTGAAGCGTGTCTTTATTTTCGTTCGGACTACCGATCTTTGACGTATCCGTGTAATACCTCGCATATGCGCCGAAGTAATGCTTGTCACTGCTTAAGAAATAGTTTAGTTTTGAGGTCACGAGAGGGTTATCGTCGCTACCCGAGCCTCGTTTTTTCAAATTTATATAGTCGATATCGTTTAGAGCCGTCGCATCGAGCCACAAGCCCTCTTGCAAATCCTCGTTTATCAGATGCTTAACGAGTCTATCTCGCTCATATTTTACGTCAGCGCCCTTGTGTGTTTTATTTTTTAACGGGAGTCTTAGCGAGTTTTTCTCGATCTGTCTTTGTCGGTAGCCCTCGGTATCTCTAAATGCGCCAAGTGTCACCGAACCCCTAGAATAAGGCGAATCGGCAAATCTAAACGTACCGTATATGCCCGTACCGCGTCTAGTGCGAATTTGCGGATCAAACTGCAAGTCCCAGCTGTCGTATTCGGCGATATAGATCGGTTGTTTGTAGTAAAATCCATCGTTTTTGCCGTAACCAAACTCAGGCGGTAAAAGGCCTGTGCGTCTGCGAGTGTCTGTCGAAAAGCCAAAATACGGCAGATAAAACACAGGGACGTTTCCTACGTAAAACACAGGATTAAAAAGGTGTAAAAATTTACTCTCTCGGTTTAATTTACCGCTGCTAAATTTGATCTTCCAGTCGGGGTCTTGGACGTTGCAGCTCGATACGACCGCGCCGTTTACCTCGTAAAATTTAGACGTACTATTGCTCTCGTCGCTTTGCATCCAGACTTCCATGTCGCGGTTCATCATAAATAGCGTTTCGTAGTTACTATCTTTACTATTTAGGTCGATCTTTGCGTATGAGCAACGCGATATTTCGTCCTTGTTTCTTATCAAATTTACGTTACCAAAAAGCTCCAAGATCTCTTTTTGCTGATCGTAAACAGCTCTGTCTGCGCTCATCAAATAATCTTGCGAATACACAAGCACGTTTTTATCTGCGGTAACTATACCCTTATCGCGTTTTACGTCATCAGCCAAAAGCTCGAAATTTTGAGCCGCAAAGCAACTAAAAGCCCCAAACATTAATAACGAAAAAATTCTAGTAAACATTTATAACTACCGTTTTCGCGGCCTTATCTTGCCACGTTTGAAATAATGGATTTGAAAACGCCCATGCAAAACCTAGGAAAAATGCGTTTTCACCGATGATGCGAACCAAAGATCGAGTGAGAGAATTTGGCAAGCCTGGCTTATCGAGCAGATCGATATCCACGCACACGATCTTCATGGCGACCTTGCCGATACTAGCGCCACAATACCACGTAAAAAACGTCTGGTAAATAACCTCGAGCAAAACGATCTGCGGTATCATTTCCATAGCTAGCGCACTGATCTGTTCGTAGTCCAGCCCGTCAAATTTTTCGTAGTAGACAGCATAGAACAAAAACGAGATGAGAAATTTATCTATCCCCCACGCGACGGCTCTTTTGCCGACGCTAGCGAGCGTGATATTTTCGTTTTCGAGCTTATCTATGACACTCCTGCTCATTCGCGCCCTTTTAGCATTTGCCAAGCGATATCTTTTCGGTACTGCGCGCCGTCAAATTCTACGTTTTCGCAAAGCTCATAGGCCTTTTGCTGCGCTTGTTTTATGCTTTTGCCAAGCCCCACGCACACGAGTACTCGTCCGCCGTCAGCGTAGATCTCGCCGCCCTGCTCGCTCACGCCTGCGTATGCTATGTGCGAGTTTTCCGGGGCGTTTTTTACGCTGATTTTAGCCTTAGGCGAGTTTGAAAAAGGATAGTTTTTACTAGCCATCACGACTCCGACGGCAAATTCATCTTTTAGCTTCACGGGTTTTAGATCGCCCTTTGCCGCATTTAGTAAAATTTCGCCCAGATCGCCGTCGATCAGCGGCATTAGCACTTCGCACTCCGGATCGCCGAAACGCACGTTAAACTCAAGTACGTACGGCACACCCTTAACCACCATAAGCCCCACAAAAAGCACGCCGCAGAAAGGATTTCCCTCGGCTTTCATGCCTTTTAGAGTCGGTTTTACAACCTCTTCTTCGACCTGTTTTATTAGCGCCGGACTCGCTAGCGGACTAGGAGCGTACGCACCCATGCCGCCGGTATTTGGTCCCGCGTCGTTGTCTTTTAGGCGTTTGTGATCCTGCGCTACGGGCAGACTAACGAAATTTTCGCCGTCGCAAATCGCAAAAAAGCTAAGCTCAAATCCATCTAAAAACTCCTCCACTACCACGCGTTTGCCAGCCTCGCCGAAGCTCTCGCCGCTTAGCATATCGCGAGCAGCAGCCTTTGCCTCATCGCGGCTTTGCGCGATTATCACGCCTTTGCCAGCGCACAGCCCGTCAGCCTTGACGACGACTGGAGCGGTAAGAGAGTCGATAAATTTAGCCGTAGCATCGTAATCATCGGTATTTAGATAAGCAGCTGTTCGGATAGCGTTTCTAGCTAAAAAATCCTTCATAAACGCCTTGCTGCCCTCGAGCCTAGCCGCAGCCTTGCTCGGTCCGAAAATATTTAAATTTCGCGCCTTAAAGATATCCACGACGCCATCGCTTAGTGGCGCTTCGGGACCGACGATCGTTAGCTCTATTTGCTCTGATTGGGCAAATTCTGCGAGCCGATTATAGTCTTTGATGTTTAGATTTGTGCCGAACTTTGAGGTGGCTCCGTTTCCCGGAGCAAAGAAAAGCTCGTGTTTGCGGGATTCTTGAAGTTTTAGAGCTATGGAGTACTCGCGCCCGCCGCTTCCGATTATCAAAATTTTCATAATTTCTCCAAAAATAAAAACCCAAGTGAGCGGTGCGCATATAAGTGGCCCGAAAATTCAAAGCCAACCTTGCAAATAGGCGGTTCCTTTAGGTCGCAACTTCTCGCGCTCGCACGCTCAAACGAAGCCACGTCACACAGTTCCGCACATCTTCGCCGATACTAATGTGTTGGACCCTGTAAAAATACGCTGCCAAATCACTCAGGCAAGGCTATTATATAAAATTTTAGCTTAAAGTAGCGTTTTTGCGAGGCTTACGCAGGCATTTATATTTTGCTGGGCACTCACTACGGGCGAGGTAAAAATTTCTAGCTCCTTTGCCGTCGTAAGCCCGATAGCAACGGCTTTATAGCTCTCATCCCAGCCAAAATTTCGCGTAAAATTTCGCACCGCCGAGGGGGCGGTAAAAATAATCGCTGAGTTTTTAGGCGGTTTTTGCTCCTCGTTAAGCGGTTTAAAAACGTTTTCGTAAGTGATTATTTGCGTCAAATTTACGCCGCTTGAACGCAAAATTTCACCAACGCTCGAAGCCGTCTCGCGCGCTCTTAAAAATAGCGTTTTTTTACCCTTCAAAAACGGTGCGATCTCGGCGGCAAAGTCGTTTCCGTGAGCGTTTTTTGCAGTGTAAATTTGAGCAAAACCAAACTCCATAGCCGCGCTGCTAGTGCCTTCGCCGATAGAGTAAATTTGCAAACCAGCAGGCGAAATTTGATTAAATTTTAGCGCGTTTACGGAGTTTTTGGAGGTCAAAACCAGCGCGTCAAATTCGGCTAAATTTACGCTAAATTTATTAAATTTGATCTCGTTTAAAACCAGCGTCTTTACGCCATCAAATTCCAAATTCGACCCGACTAAATAGATCATTTTCACCCTTAAATTTATGATTTCGCGTCCAAATTTTACCGCAAATCCTCAAATTTTGAAAGCGTAGCCAAAAAGCAAATTTTATTTCGTCGCGTCGCGTCTACTTAGATACTCTTTTGCCTTTTGTTTTAGCGCTTTATACAGCTTGCCAGCCTCGTCTGCGCCGTATTTTTTCACTAGTCCGTTGTGAAAATCGCCCAAATTTTTACTCTCAAATGCGATTTTTCTTATCTCTTGCTTTTTAGTCTCGTCTATCTTGGGAGCGAGCTGCGTTTTTGCCGCATTTTCGGCTTTATTTTTTGCTTCGTTTTGCGGCGCGAGAGCTTGTTTTGATTTTTGCGGCGGGCGCTTCTTTGATAAATTTTGCCCTTTTTCGTCCGCATTTAGATTTTCGCTAGAAACCTCGATCTCCGCATCTTTTGAGTGCTCGGTAGAAGCGAGTTTATCGCTCAAATTTGACTCAGCAACCTTAACTTCATCATTTGTCACTGCACCACTTTCGCCCTCTAAAGATTGCAGTTTTTCTGGCTCCGAATTTTGATCTATTTGAGAGAGATTTTCTAAATTTTGATCCAATTGCGAACCAACTTCTAAATTTTGCTCCTTTGCCAAAGCGCTTTGAGTGTGTAAAACCTCGCCGCTTAAATTTGACTCCATTTGCGATTTTTCTCGCTCGTCAAATTTTTGCTCGTCGACTTTTGTTGCAGTCTGTGATTTTGCAGAATTTGGCGCTGCGATACGCTTTACCTCGTCTTTTTGTGAGTTTTCGAGCTGAGGCTTTTTGTAAATTTTCCTAGCATCCTCTTTGAGCGCATTATACACGCCGGCGCCGTTTTTGCTGCCAAATTTTGAGATAAATTTCATATGAAGCTCGCTGAGGCTGCCCGAGTTTCGTATCAAGATCGCGATTTCGTCTTGATTTTCTTCGATGAGCTGCGCCGTATGCGAGCGGTTGAAGTCAAATTTGAGCTTATGAAATTTACTGCCGTTTTTATCTTGTTTATTAAAAAAATCTATCACGTCGTCGTAAAATTTATCGTTGCTGACGATGTAAATTTTGTCTTTTTTGTGCGAGAGTTTGCCCATTAAAAAAGTAATTATTTTATCAGCATAGTCCTTGTGAGCGCTTTCTAAAAGTATGATTTTTATTTTGATTTTTCGCGCCAGAAACCACGCCAAAACGGAGATGCTTAGCTTTTGCCTATTGTTGGTTACGATATAAATTTTATCTTTTTCGCCTAGCTTTTTTAGCGTCGCTAGATTATCTACGCTTATGTTTTCGTCATCTATTATAAATCTTGCCATATATTTCCTAAACGAGTCGGGGCAATCGCCCCAAAACTCTACATCTTATCTTTTGTTACGATGAGTAACATTTTAAATTTTTCAGGGATCTTTAACCCGTGCGGGATTTTGCCCGGAAGCACGATAGTATCGCCCTTTTTGATATCAAAATGCTCGTCGCCGATGGTTAGCTTCATCTCGCCGTCAAGCGCGACCAAAAGCGCGTCGCCCGGAGCCGCGTGAGTGGAGAGCTGCTGGTCTTTTGAAAACGACAGTAGCGACATCGAGCCGCTTTCGTTTTTGACGAGTGTTTTGCTCACGATTTTGCCTTCTTCGTATTCGACCGCATCTACTAGGCTAAAAATAGCCGCCTTAGGTAAATGATCTATCATTAAGTCCTCCTTAAAATCGATTGAGACGTATTTCGTCGGTTCGTTAAAAACTAGTTTTCGCCACACTTTTTTCTCTATGAGGCAGGCCTGTTCGCCGCCTAAGCGCATCTGCTTTTCGCCGTAGTGCAAACTCGCGCCGCCCTCTACAACCCACGCGAGGCTGTCGCAAAATAGCATCTCGTGATCTAGCTCCTCGCCCGCGTCAAAGGCAAAGACGTCGACGTGAGCGTTCTCGCAATCAAAAATCCTTTTGCTAACGACGCTTTTTGCGACGACTTTCGTGTCGGCGTTTAGATTGTAAATTTTACTCATTTTCTTCCTTTCGTAAATTTACGCGTCATTGTAGCGAAAATTTTCGGACGATTTATTGATAAGGATTATCTCTTTTTGAAAAACTAATGATAAAAAATAAATTATAATTTCTTTAATATGTCAACTTCATAATTACTTAAATCTATTTTTTCAAAATTTTTTTTCACATATTCAATAATATTATCATCGGGCAGGTCTTTGAACTTTTTTAACGCGGAGGCGGGAACTCCAAAATCCAAAAGTATACTCAGCTTACTATCTACGCCCTCATGCTCCAAAATAGAAATAAACGCAGAATAATTAGCTTTCTTATTAATATTAAGATAATTTACAATACTCTCCAATATACTGAGTCTTTTAGGTATTTCAAATTTAGCTTGATTTCTAATAAAGCTAAATACTTTTGAAATAGACAGGCTGATGATACTCTCTTCGCTCTTGCCTTGATTTGATTTTAACGTCTGCTGATATTTAATCTCATTGCTTATAATAGAGTGTAAATTTCCACCCTGAATGATTTGATGACATTTTTGAGCCAAAAATTTATAGCTACTTCCTTCTTTATTCTCCAAATAATAGTTTATAATATATAAGGTATATAACAATAATTCGTAAGTAGGAATTGGCATAGCCCAACTCAGCTTATCTAAAATTTCCTCATTATCTTTTAAGAAATAATAAAGACGTTTTTGCTTTTCAATACTATAATAGTTTGATTTAAAAATTTGTAATAAATCTACAGGTAAATCTCTAATTAATTCTTCGTATATCTTTCTCTTTTGTTCTTTCATATCTTCATCATTTAGATTAATTAAAATTTCACTCTGTAAACTATTATCTTGAGTAACTATGGGAACATCTATATTTTCCATCTCTTGCCTTGGAGGATCATCAAAACAATATACTTTTCC
>CAUQPE010000030.1:0-18569 GCA_963519915.1 uncultured Campylobacter sp.
CTTTAGCTCGCCGAGCTCCTGCGCCGCAGCGATCATCTCGTCAAATTTCGCTCCGTAAAAAACCTTGGGCGCCAGAGCGAAAATCCGCTCAAATTTTTTATTTATAAATTTTATGACGCCATTTTTGTCCGCGTACAAAAGCCCCAAATTTAGCGTCTTAGCAAAGGCTCGCGCGACCTCGCTAGGCCCGCTTGCGTTACTCTTTATAGCCCGCGATATCAAGCCCAAAGCCCTTTAATGCGACGAAATCTTTGTTTTTATTCGCGCTTAAAAGCTCGATCCGGCTGACGCCTAGCTTGTGTAAAATTTGCGCGCCGATGCCGTAATCCTTGACCTGTCCGCCGCACTTCTCCTCGCCTTGTAAAAACACCGCGACGCCGCCGTTTTTGGATAGATACTCAAGCGAGTCTCGCAAGTCGTCAAATTTATCCGAGCATAGCAGCTCCACGTCGCTTGAAATTTGATGAAATTTGACCGCGGTTTTATCCTTTATCTCGCCGAAAACAAAGGCATAGTGTCGCTCGCCCTTGTGATCTAGGATCTCGCATTTTAGCGCGTCAAAGCCCGCTATCTTGGCCGCGCTTTTTTCTTTTATCTCGATTAGACTTTCGTGTTTTAGACGGTACTGCACGAGCTCGGAGACCGAGACCATATTTAGCCCGAATTTCTCGCAAAACGCCTCTAGATCTGGCCTGCGAGCCATATTACCGTCCTCTTTTACGATCTCGCAGATGACGGCTGCTTGCGTTAGACCCGCGTATTTGCATAGATCGACCGACCCTTCGGTGTGTCCAGTGCGGCTTAGCACGCCACCTTTTTTAGCGATGAGCGGGAAGATATGCCCAGGGCGCACGAAGTCCTCCGGCTTTGACATCGGATCGGCGGCTAGACGGATCGTGACATCGCGCTCGTATGCGCTCACGCCCGTCGTCGTGTTTTTGGCGTCTATGGTGACGGTAAACGCCGTCTCGTGGCAGGACGTGTTTTTATCCACCATCAAATTTAGATCGAGGCGACGCGCGATCTCCTCGTTTAGCGCGAGGCACAGCACGCCTTTTGCGTGAGTTATGGCGAAATTTACCTTTTGCGTGTCGCTAAAGGTCGCCGCAAATACCAGATCACCCTCGTTTTCGCGATCCTCATCGTCGACCATTACGACCATTTTGCCGTTTTTGATGTCGTTTATGGCCTGCTCTACTCTATCCATTGTTATTCCTTGTTTAAAAATTTGGGGTAATTATACATTTTTAGCTTTGAATTTAGGCTTTTGCGCGGGCTTGGCTTGAGATTTTACGGACTTTTAGATGTAGCCAAACGCGGCGCGAACGGGCTTTAGTTAAATTTAAACGAAGCGACCAGGCTTGTAAGTTTTTGTTTAATTTTTACGGATTTATTAAATTTGACCGATTTTGGGCATAACCCGTACCTTGAAAATGTTAAAGGTTAAATTTGGCGATAATAATATGCGTGAGGCAAATTTACAAGAATTGTTATTTTGATTAAATTTGTCAAACCTTAAAATGGAGCGCGATACGATTTGGGTTGTTTTTCATCGCGGTGACTAAATTTGATCAAACTCGCCGCTGATTGGAACTGTTTTGGAGTAAATTTGCCGACATCAAAAGCATAAATGCTCGCTTAGCGTTACGCGAGCGGCAAATCTTTTTAACGACCATATCCGCACTCTTGCTCAAACGGTTTTATCGCTCGCGCACTGCGATCGGCAACTTCAGCTCTTACACCTTACTAATATCTATTTTTCAAACGACTGCAAATGCTTTTAAATAGTTGGTTTTTTCTGATTTAATAAATTTTGTGTCCGTCAAATTTAGTAGGCGTATCTGCATGCAAATTTATGACAAAAAAGATAGCGTTTACGAAATTTGACGATTTTGCGGCTTTGGCCTGATTTGGTATTTTGCACCGAGTCTTGCAAATTCTTTAGCGAAAAATGCGTTTAGATCGCGCAGGCTATCGTCGTTCATTTGGATGAGTTTTAGGCGGTTTTTCTTGTAAATTTTGATTTTTTTGCTTTTTCTTTTTAGGTATTGCGGCGTCTCAAGTCCCCAAAATTCGATATAAATCTCACTTTGCGTCAAATAAAAATCGCTAATTACACGCTCTTTGGTCGGCGCCTTTTTCTCGTAGATAAAATCTATACCGCGGTAAAATAGCCAATTTGCCACGACGAGCTCGGCGCGGCTTTTTACCGTATCACCGCTATCGCTTTTGTATCTAGTTTGCTTGATTTTTTGCTTTTTAAATAACTTTAAAGCCAGCAAAACAATTACGATCAGCAGCAAAACGATTAAAATTTTTGGTACATCAAAGCTCATAAATAATTTTCTTTAATTCAAAATTTATTTTTTAGAGTAAGTGAAGGAAAAATTAGATTTGGTTGCGGAGGACGGACTTGAACCGCCGACCTTCGGGTTATGAGCCCGACGAGCTACCACTGCTCTACTCCGCGATGAAATTTGAGTGGATGGGGTAAGAGGATTCGAACCTCTGGATGATTGGACCAAAACCAATTGCCTTACCGCTTGGCGATACCCCAGCCTGTAAAAAGAAAGGTGATTATATATATTTTTACCTTATTTGTCAAGCTTTTTGGCAAATTTTCGCCATTTTTTCAAAGTTTTTCCATAAAAGCCGTGCTATATGAGCCGTTTAAGCGCCTATTTATATCATCCTGCCAGCTAGCAGGCAGCGCTTCTAGCGCTCTAAATTTAGGTAATAAATCCAAATTTTCACTCGGATTAAAAAAAAGTTTATTTATCTGCATTACGCTTAGAGCATTTTCGTTTTTTTGCAGGATCTCTATCTCGCAGCCAGCCTTGCACGACCCGTTTTCAAGCACTTTGTAGTACCAGCCGGTTAATCCCGTAGCAAAAATCTCTTTGGCCAAATTTGCATTTCCCCAGCGTTTTGCGAGCTTAAAGCACGGTTTTCGCGGCTGGGTTACTTGTAACACCAGCGAGCCGATTTTATGCACGTCGCCCACGTTTACGCTGTTTTCATCTAGTCCGCTAACGGTCAAATTTTCGCCCATCGCGCCCAGCGGCAAATTTTTAAGCCCCAGATAAGCTTCCCACGCGGGATAGTTTTCTAGCGAATTTGCAAATACGGCTTTATTTACGCCGCCGTGATGTTTTGTATCAGCTACCTCGTCCCCCTCAAATCCAAGCTCGTTTGCGTAGATTTCGCCCGTCTGCGCATTTTTAAATATCGCTGAGCGCCACGCCTTGCCTAGCTCGTCCGTGGCCGTCTGGCTACCATACTGCCTTGCTTTACCTATCAAAAGCGCTTTTATAAATGCCATTTTGCCCTCACGCCACGTTTTGCAGATTTAGCTGAACTTGCTCGCCCTCATCGTTAAACTCAAACCTAACCGCCCTAGCCCCAAAGCTCTTTGCGATCGCCTCGAGCGTGTCGCGTGCGGACTTGTGGATCTTGGACTGGAGCTGATTTATCAGGCGTACAGACATCTTTTCGACCTCGGCGCGGGCCTCCTCGATGAGCCTGTTTTTATCCTCCTCGCTAAAGCTGCTACCGAAAAATCCATTTAGCGAATCAGGCAGCAAAAACGGGATAAATTTGCCGTTTTTCTCGTCGTAAAATTTCATATTTGCGATCGAAAATTTGTATTTGCAAGGCGGCATCTTGATGAGATACTCCTCGCTCGCGACATTTACGATCTCTAGACGCGGGCTCGTTAGGTCGTAGATGAAATTTATCTCAAACTCAAATATCATCGAGAGCTTTTTCTCGCTCACCAGCCAGCGCAGATACTCCTTGCCAAAACTACCAAATGCGTGGTCGGTCTTAGTCACGATCTCTTTACTGTAGACCTGAAAAACGGATAGCTCGCCGATGGATTTTAGCTGCGATATCTCGGTGCTGATCTGCGTTGTCGCAGGCTTTTGCGCGGTTTTTAAGGCTTTATTAAATCTAAAAATCGTAAATACGCAAATCGCCAGCAAAATCGCTAAAATAAGGCTTGTAACATCTATCATCTTTACTCCTTTAAAAGGCGATTTTAGCGAAATTCGTTAAAATAATCGTTAAATTTGAGCTTTGGGTTGTTTTGTATCGATATAAATTTAAATTTAGTAGGCGTTTAGAACTTTGGCGCAGTTTGGCAAAACCAGCACCTTTAAGATACAGGTTTTAAATTTAACTCAAATTTGAGGCAAATTTAACGCCAAGCCCAAATTTGATAGCTAAATTTGGGCTCAAATTTAAACAGCCTAAAACACCTGAATAAATTTAAAATCATGCTCTCTAAGCACTTTTTTGATGAGCTCTTGATGGTCTTCGCCTTTGGTTTCGAGCGTGATCGTGATATTTGCGTCGCCGTACTCCAGACTCGTAGAGAAGCGGTCGTAGTCGATTTTGACGATATTGGCGTTAGCGATCTTTAGGCTATCGGTTAGGCTCATGAGCGCGCCTGGTTTATCTATCAGCGTGATTTGCAGCGCCATCTTGCGGTGCGATTTTATAAGGCCCTTTTCGATGATGACGTTTAGCATCTGTACGTCGATATTTCCCCCGCTTAGCACGATACCGATACGCTCGCCGGCTTTAAATTTGACCTTGTTGTGCAAGATACTAGCTACGCCGACCGCGCCCGCGCCCTCGACAACGATCTTTTGCGTCTCGAGCAGGAACAAAATCGCGTTTGCGATCTCCTCGTCATCGACCTGCACGAACTCGTCCACGCACTCTAGGATATTCGCCAGCGTCGTCTCGCTCGCGTCGCGAACCGCGATACCGTCGGCGATCGTACGAACTGTTTTTGAGTTTATGCTCTTTTTAGCGCCAAAGCTGTTAAACATCGCAGGCGCGCCCTTTGCGCTTACGGCGACCACGCGGATGTCTGGATTTACCTGTTTTACACAGCTTGATATGCCGCTGATTAGCCCGCCGCCGCCAACCGGCACGATGATGGTTTCAAGCTCGGCCAGATCGTCAAGCATCTCAAGCCCCACCGTGCCCTGCCCGGCCATCACGTACTCGTCGTCAAATGGATGGATAAAGCTCATGCCCTGCTGCTTGGCGTACTCTACGGCGTAGGCGTAGGCCTCGTCGAAGTTATCGCCCTTCAAGATGACTTCGGCGCCTAGATCTTTTGTTCCTAGCACCTTTAAAAGCGGCGTGGACTCAGGCATCACGATGGTGGCGGGCGTCTTAAACTCGCGCGCCGAGATAGCGACGCCTTGGGCGTGATTGCCCGCGCTTGCCGCTACGACGCCTTTTTTGCGCTCCTGCGCGCTTAAATTTGCGATTTTATTATACGCGCCGCGGATCTTGTACGCGCCCGTGCGCTGGAGATTTTCTTCTTTTAGGTAGATGAGCGCGCCGCTTGCGAGGCTTAGCTTTGCGCTGTAGGCAAACGGCGTCTTATATACAAAGCCGCTTATCGTGCGCTTGGCTTGGATTATTTTATTTAGAGAGATCATTTTAGCCTTTCGTTTTTTGTTTAAATTTTACTTTTTATCGCTTTTGCTTGCGCGTTTATTTACCGTATTTTTGCTTACGTTTTCTTTATTTTTTATCGTGCGCTACCGCGTTTTAATTTTTTATTTGGTTTTTAGAACGCTTTTAAATTTGATCAAATTTTCAAATTTACGCCTTAAAATAGCGCGTCGCCGTCAAATTTAGCCTAATTAAGCCTTTGAAGCTCGATTTTTATACACTTATCCTGCACAAAATTTATCCCGTTTTCGCGAGCGACCGCTCCTGCTTCGTCGTTTGTTATACCCAGCTGTAGCCACAGCGTTTTCACGCCTTTTTTGACGGCGTCCTTTACTAGCTCGCTAGCAAACTCGCCCTTTCTAAACATCACGGCGATGTCGATATATTCGTCTATTTGAGTCAAATTTCTATAAACCTTGCGCCCTAAAATTTCATCAAATTTTGGATAGACGGGAAACACGTTAAAACCGCTCTCGATGAGAAATTTTGCCACCTCGTTGCTAGGCTTGCTCTCATCAGGACTAAGGCCCACGACCGCGATATTTTTAGCGGAGGATAAAATTCGCCTTAATTCGCTAGGCATTTTTACTCCTTAAAAGCACGCCGCACTCGATATGAGCGGTGTTTGCAAACTGATCAAACACGGCAAATTTAACCGCCTCGTGCGTTAGGGCAAGCTGCGCTAGATCGCGCTTTAGGCTCTGCGGCGAACAGGAGATATAGATGATATTTTCGTAGTTTTTGATGAAATTTATCACGCTATCATCGAGTCCCGCGCGCGGCGGATCGACCAAAACGTGCGAGAAATCGTAGCTAAAGATATCAAGCTCTCTTAGGCGGTTAAACTCGCGCTCGCGCCCAAACGCGCTCATCAGCTCCTCAGCGCTCATTCGCAAAAATTTGATGTTATCTACGCCGTTTAGCTCGCAGTTTTTGAGCGCATTTGCGATTGAGCTTTTGGATATTTCGGTTGCCAAAACGCGTTTAAACTTTTCCGACATCGGAACGGTGAAGTTGCCGTGCCCGCAGTAAAGCTCGAGCAGATCCGCGCCGTGCTCTACACAGCCTTTCGCCCACGCGATCATCTTTTCGTTTACGGCGGTGTTTGGCTGGATAAAAGCTCCGTCGCCGAATGTAAATTTATAAATTTTACCGCCGATATTTAGGCAGTCCTCTAAATTTAACTCGCCGCTTAGTAGCTTTTGCCCCTTTGCTCTCGCCACTATCGTTACGCGGTGACCGGCAAGCTCACGCGCTAAGCTTTCTATCTCGCCCTGCTCGGTTTCGCCTAGACGCTTATGATAGAGCAGCGTCGCTAGTATCCCGCTCGCGCACGAGATAAACTCGGCGCCAAACAGCCTCTCTTTTAAAATTTGATTTTTAGTAAGCTCTTCAAGCAAACGCGACATCAAATTTGCGATAGGAGAGGCTACTTTTGGGCATTCGTCTATAAAAATACGCTTAGTTTTAGCGCCGTGCATCGTGTATCTAAGCTCCTCGCCGTCGCGCCAGACCCCAAACTCCGCCCTAGTGCGGTAAGCGGCACTCTGCGAGGCGAAAAACTCAAATTCGCCGCTATAAAACGGCTCAAATTCGCACCTTATAAAATCAGTTTTAAATTTAACCTGCTCCTCGTAAGGCATATCAAGAGTGCAACTACCGCACTCTCCTAAAAATTTGCAAAACTTATCGGGCAAATTTAAACCCTTTGCCCTACGA
The DNA here is from genome assembly GCA_963519915.1 of uncultured Campylobacter sp. Lineage (GTDB taxonomy): Bacteria > Campylobacterota > Campylobacteria > Campylobacterales > Campylobacteraceae > Campylobacter_A. Next base: position 7,198 of record CAUQPE010000030.1, read on the forward strand.
ATCTAACGACCAAAGCCGTCACTAAAAGCCCCAAAGGAAGCACTATCCAGATACTTAGGCCAAGCGCGATCGGGAAGTATCCCGCAAAAATACTGATCGCGCAAACCGCAAGCGCATAAGGCATCTGCGTCTGGACGTGATCGATGTGGTTACACCCGGCACCCATAGACGAAAGTATCGTAGTATCCGAGATCGGAGAGCAGTGGTCGCCAAATATCGCGCCCGTTAAAACGGCTGAGATATTTACTATCATATAAGCGTGCAAGGCGTCGCCCTCTAGTCCGCTGTGCATGCCCACCGCGCTAGCTAGCGGTATCGCAAGCGGCATCAAGATGCCCATCGTGCCGTAGCTGGTGCCGGTAGAAAAGCTGATAAACGAACCCAGCATAAAAATCGCCGCCGGAAGGACGATCTTTGGCGTAGACTGCGAAAGCAGATCGACTAGATAGCGAGACGTACCAAGCTCCTTGATAACCGAGCTTAGCGACCAAGCAAGAAGCAGGATGATGATCGTAGTTATCATAGTTTTCCAGCCCTTACCCCATGTTTCTATCGCCTCGCGAACGGTCAAAATTTTTCTATAAACAGCCATAAATATCGCCACCACGGTAGCTAGCAAAGCCGACTGAAATAGCGCCACGGACGCATCAGCCGCGCCGAACGTAGCCTGGAAAGTGTGGAACGTAAGCGGATGAGCTTTCGCGCTCTCAAGAGCCTCGCCCTCAAGCGCGCCCAAACCGCTAAAGTAAAAGCTAACGAACGCGCCCAAAATAAGCACCAAAAGCGGTACGACAGCGTTTGAGCTTTGTAGTTTTATGTTTTCTTTAGGCTCTAGCGTCTTGTCCTCGACGTCCTCTATCATCGCTCCGTCGCGTCTTGGGTGCAGTTCGCCCGCCCTGGCTCTGCGCTCGGCTTTTAGCATACCGGCAAATTCGCGCCCCATAAATGCGGTGCAGACGATGAAAAAGAGCATGAAAAGATTGTAAAATCTATAAGGCATCGTCTCGACGAAGATGCTAAAAGCGTTTACGTTCGTTATGCCGATGAGCTCGTAGCCTTGTTTGATCAGTGAGATCTCGAGTCCGACCCAAGTCGAGATGACGGCTAGACCTGCGATCGGAGCGGCGGTGGCGTCGATGATGAAGGCTAGCTTTTCGCGAGAGACTTTAAATTTGTCCGTTATCGGGCGCATGATCGGGCCCACGATGAGGGAGTTCGCGTAGTCGTCGAAAAAGACGAAAAGTCCCATCACCCAGGTTGAAATTTGAGCCGAAACGCCTGTTTTAGCCTTTTTGCTCAGCCATATCGCCACAGCCTTGGTTCCGCCCATTTTGGTGATGAGCGCGACCACGCCGCCGATACAAAGCACCTGAAGCACGATGCCCGCGTTCCAGCTATCGGCCAGCGAGCCCACGACCCTTTTTACGATGTCGGTAAAGCCCTTTACGAAGGTCATCGGGATGCTAGAATCGATGACGTTTATGAGAAACGTACCGCTAAAAACGCCGATAAACAACGACAAAACGACGTCTTTGGTGATAAACGCCAAAACTATCGCCACCACGGGCGGTATGAGCGTCCAAAAGCCGAAAATTTCGGCATTTTTTTTCGCTACTTCGGGATCTACGGCTAGCGCCAAGATCGGCAAAAGCGACAAAAATAAAATCTTTTTCATCAAAAACTCCTTTTTGTTTTTCGTCGGTTTAATCAAATTTTCCGCCCTGCGTGCCATCGGTCGGTATTTAAGGCATAAATTTAGCTAAATGCGGCTTAAATTTTTGTTTTAAATTCGCTTAGAATTCAAAATTTTTAGCTCTTTATTAAAATTTTATGTTAAAAATGAAGCTTTTGGGGAAATTTTGCTTAGCATGGCGCCGAGCGGCAAATTTAAATTTGCTCGTAGTTTAGATTTTGAGAAAAATTTTAGCTTTGATTTGTTGGTCAAATTTGGCATTTAGCGAGCCGTGCGTCATTTACACGAAAGAAGGTTAAATTTAGATTTTCGTTTCAAGATTGAGCGGGCTGGGGCAATGCAAATGTAGCCTCGCTTCCGCCGCTCAAATTTGAAAATCAGGCGTAAATTTAGGATTAAATTTAACCAAGAACAACCGAATTTAATCCTAAAATCAGTAAATTTAACTACAAAAAGCCTACTTTTTCTCGATAAAAAGCCCAGCCCAAGTCTGCTGCGTCGCCATCGCTTCGACGACGTTGATATTGACGCGGTGAGGCATGTTTAGGCAGTTTAGCACGATCTGCGCGATATCCTCGGCGGTAATGTACTCCACGCCCTCATAAACCGCGTCGGCTTTAGCCTTATCGCCGCCGAAGCGAACCTCGCTAAACTCGGTCTTGCAGATGCCAGGAGCTATCTCGGTCACGCGGATACCGGTGCCGCGGATGTCGTTGCGCAGATTTCTACTAAACTGCTTTACAAAAGCCTTGCTCGCGCCGTAAACGTGACTGCCCGGATACGGCCATGCGCCCGCGGTTGAGCCTAGATTAAAGATATAGCCGCTCTTTCGCGCGATCATAAGAGGCAAAACAGCCTTGGTCGAGTATAAAAAGCCTTTGATATTTGTATCGACCATCGTCTCAAAGTCCTCGATGCTAGTCTGCGCCACTCCTTCAAGTCCCAGCGCTAGGCCTGCGTTATTTACGAGCACTTCGATATCGCGAAACTCTTGCGGCAAATTTGCCACGCCGTCAAAAACCGCCTTTTTATCGCGGATGTCGGCGACGATGATATGGGTGTTTCCAAGTTCCTTTGCCAGAGCTTCGAGCCTTTCCTTGCGGCGAGCGAACGCTACGATCTTGTAGCCTTCGCGGCTAAGTGCCCTAGCTATCGCTTCGCCAAAACCCGACGTAGCTCCCGTGATAAAAGCCGTTCCTTTCATATCTTTCTCCTTATTCGGTGATCAAATTTGACTCAAGCCCCATCGCCCTTAGATACTGCGCATTGATCTCCTTTTTGCCGATGATCGCGTAGTCTAGGGCGTTTAGTCCGTTATCATCCACTGCCTGCACATTCGCGCCGTTATCCACCAAAAGCTGCAATATCTCCACATCAGCCGCTCCCGCCGCACTCATCAGCACGCTTTTTGATGCCGCGTCAAAGTCGCATAGCTTTACGAAGCTCGGCAGTTGGACGCTCAAATTTGAGCTATAGGCAAGCTTGGTGCTCATGTCTATCAGCCTTTTGTTTACTAGCGCTCCGTTTCCTAGTAGAAATTTAACCAAATTTATGTCATTTAGCTGCACGGCCTTAAAAAGCGGAGTGAAGCCGAGCAGATTTGCATAGTTTACGTCCGCGCCGCTAGAAACCAGGAGCTTTACGTTATTTAAATTTTTAAGCGCGAAAAATAGCGAACTCTCAAATCCGTAGTTTAAATTTACGCCCGCGCGCAAGAATTCCTTTATGATGTCCTCGCTTTTTTCGTAAAGAAGCGCGGCATTAAATGCGTTTTGCAGCGAGGCTTGCGACACGGCACCAGAATATATCGCCTCATTTATGCCGTATTTTGTAAAAGTCGGATCGCTAACCTTTCTCGCAAACTCGTCCATATCGCCGTTTTGCAGAGTCGCGGCGGCAAATTTTAAAAACTCGTTTGCAACCTTTGAAGCGTAATAAATCGCGCTGCCTTCGTCTATTTTAAAATTTGATTTGTAGTAGTTTACGAGCGGCTCAAGCGCGGCGTTGTAGTCTTTGTTAAAGTCCTTGAAAACCGTAAAATTACTTAAGCTTTGATGTCCCCAGTAGCGAAGCCTGGCTCTATTTTGCGATACGAGCTTTTCGTATTCGTCGGGGCTTTCTAGCTCTTTGGCGTAAACTTCGGGCGCATAAGAGGCTTTTAAAATCTTAAATTTGAACTCGTTTAAATTTTTGCTTGCTAAATTGCCAACGCAAGCAAGGCTTTCGGAGCGGATATTTTGCGCTACTAAGAGTAAAATTTGAACCTCTTTTAGCCCCAAGATAGAGTCGTTGCAGTTTGGCTCAAATTCTCCCGAAAAGGTTAAATTTTGCGAGAAAAATTGCTGCTTATCGACCAAAGCGTCATCACAGCTAGAGCTAGCAAAAACAAAAGAAAATGACAAAAATATCGGCAAAATAAATCTCATCGTATGCCTCAATATCTTTTAATTTTGATAATTCTACCAAAAAATAATTTGGTAAAAATAAATTTACCGCTCATTAAAGCAAACGTCCGCAAACGCGGCTTTTAGCTTCTCGTAAAGCGGAGTAAAAGGGACGCCGTTTACGCGCACTTCGGCGATAGAGGTGATAAAGTTCGTATCGCCGCTCCAGCGCGGCACTAGATGATAGTGCACGTGCTCTGCGATACCGGCACCCCCCGCTTTGCCCAGATTCATCCCGATATTTACGCCAGCCGCGTTTAGTTCGCGTTTTAAAATTTTCACGCCCTCGCGCACGTAGGCGCTCATCTCCGACCACGTCTGATCGTCTAGGCTTTCGATATTATCGGTATGCACGTAAGGTATCACCATAAAGTGCCCCGGCGTGTAAGGGTAGAGATTCATAATCCCAAAACACCGCTTTGCGCGAAACAAAACGCCCGTCTGTGCGTCTTTTTCGGGATGATTTACGACGTTGCAAAAGACGCAACCCTGCTCCTTTTTACCGAAATATTCGCTCCTCCACGGCGCGCAAATGTGCTCCATATCAGCCCTCCTTTACGGTTTTTACGGCTTTTGCCAAGTCCTCTTGCCTCATAAAATGCTCGCCTATCAAAAACGCGTCGGCTCCTTGCGCGTGTAACTCTTTTAGCTGCGAGTGCTCATAAATGCCGCTTTCAGCGACTATGACGCTTGCGTTTTTGATTTTAGAAAATAGCTTCTCGCAAAGGCTCATATCCATCTCAAACGTACTTAAATTTCGGTGATTTACGCCGACTATCTTTGCGCACGCAAAATTTGATTTCTCTACATCCTCCTCGTCGTGCGTCTCGACCAAGGCCTCAAGCCCCAAAGAGCGCGCGTAATCAAGTAGCCGCTTTAGCTCATCGGCGCCAAGAGCCTTTGCGATAAGCAGGATAAAATCGGCTCCGTAAACGAGGGCTTCTAAAATTTGATACTCGTCTACGATAAAATCCTTGCGAAGTAGTGGCAGCGAGCTTTCGCGCCTGATCGCCGCCAGATACTCCAAATTTCCTTTAAAAAAATGCGGCTCGGTTAGAACCGAGATAGCGTTTGCGCCGCCTTTTTCGTACTCTTTTGCTATCTCTACAGGCGCAAAATTTGGCCTTATCAGCCCTTTGCTAGGGCTTGCCTTTTTGACCTCGGTAATGATGCGATACGGCTCGTCTGCGCTGCTTTTTAGCGCTTTTACCACGTCTTTTATCTCGCGCGGATTTTTCGCCGCGAGCTCTTGTAGCTTTTCAAAAGGCGTTTGCGACTTTCGCAGCGCCAAGTCCTCTTTGGTTTGTTTGATTATTTGATCTAGTATCATCTTTTACCTTTTTTTAGGCACTCTTTGATAGAGTTTATATGCTCTTTGCCTTCGAGCGAATTTACAAATTCCTCGTCGTGCAGGACTTGTTGCATTATCTCGTCGGCCTTTTTGCACTCGCCTAGTTTATAGTATCCCCACGCCAGCGAATCTAGATAAAACACAGACCCAGGCTCTAGCTCTAGGGCTCTGTTTACTAGCTCTATGCCCTTTTTCGCATCTATATCGTGATCTATGAGCAGATAGCCGTAGTAGTTTAGATATAGCGCGTTATTTAGCTTTACGGCCGATTTTTCAAAGTTGGCGATCACTTGTTTGAGGCTATCTTTACTTATCTTTTTGGTTTGTTTATCCGTATCTCTTTCGTACTGATATATCGCCATCTTGGCTTGATATTCGAGATTAAAGCTCTTATCAAAGGCTTCCTGCGCCTTTTTATACGCCTTGGTAAAATCCCCCGTCGCAGCGTAAAGATCCATCAAAGCATCATCGTTATATGAGTATTTTTGTAAAAATTTGATCGCAGCGTCGTAGTTTTTTTGATAAACATAGACGCCGAGCGCTTTTTCGAGATAGATTTTTTCTTTCGTCGCTTCAAAAAGACTCTCGTAAACATCGATCATATCGGAGTAACGGCCGTCCTGTGCATAGATATCCACTAGCGCCATGCAGGTCTCTACCTCGCAGCCGTCGATACGGCGCGAGCTCTCTAGCTGCCTGATCGCCTCTTTTTTGTCATTCATTTTGTTATATAAAAGATCGACTATTCGCAACAAATTTTCCACGCTCCTATCTAGCTCATACGCGCGCTCGAGCTCGCCCAGAGCGGCTTTGTTATCGTTTTGCATCGAGTAGACGGCAGAGAGCATAACGTGGTTTTTAGAGACGTCCTCTTTTTGGACGAGCTCTTTCATTATCTTTGCGGCTTCGTCTAGTTTATTTTCGCTTATCAAATTTGCGCCCTGTATGCGAAGCACGTCCACGTCGTCTTTTAGCACTTTTTGGCTGAGCGCTAAAATGCTTTTAAAATTTACGTTTTTAGAAAAAAACGCGAGCCTGAGCGCCTCTTTTAGATAGTCCGTGTTTTTGGTTTTTTCGTAAAGCTGCTCGTAAAGCTCCGTCGCCTCGTCGTGATTAGCGTTTTCGACCGCCAAAAGCGCTTTGATAACGTATAAATTCTCGTCAAAACCGTCTTTGGCGGTAGCAAAACAAACAAGCAAGGCCGCCAATATAAATTTTAAAATCGCCTTATTCCCGCGCATTCTTTCTCCAATTCATTGATTTTATCCTTAAAGTAGTCCCAAAACGGAAAGGTGCGGCACTGGCTCGGTCGAAAGTCGTAAACCGAGCAGTTTTTTGCCGTTTCGTCAAAAAATACGCACGCAAATCCACCATCGTAGGGCTTTTCTTTGAGGCTAAATTTATATCCGAATTTATCTAAAAATCGCGATCTAAACTCGTCCTCGTTTATTTTTAAATGTTCCGCTAGCGCCGAAATTTCCGCCGAGCTTATCCATATATAGCCGCTCTCGCCAGTGCAGCATTTGCCGCCGCACCGCTCGCACTTGCTAGCGTCAAATTCATAACCAAAGCCACTTTGTCTTAGCAAATTCACTCTAGCGCGTCCTTGCTTTGCGTATTTGCCGCGGCAAAAATTTCAGTCGCTTTTTTGCTATAAACTCCGCCTTCAAAAACGAAAATCGGAGGCAAAATTTGAGCTAAGGATTTTGAGCTTTTTTTAGCCTCGATTAGTATCAAATTTGCCGCGCCGCCCGATTTTGGATACACAAAACAAAGCCTAGTAAGCGTAAATTTAAACTCGCTCAAACAAAGCAAAATTTCAGATATACGCTTAGCGTCGTAGCAAAAGCTAAAAACTCCGCGCGGCTTTAGCAGCGAATTTGCGCTACCCACAAGCTCTCTAAGGGGTAAATTTTCGCTATATCTAGCGGCGCGCAGATGCTCATTCTCGCTTTTTTTCACGCCGTCGTGATAAAATGGCGGATTTGAGACGATGAGATCATATCTTTTTTCACTCTTAAATTTAGCAAAATCAGCCGTTATGAACTCGGCTTCAATGCCGTTTTGGCTAGCGTTTGCGGCAGCTAAATTTACGTTAGTTTCTAAAATATCAAGCAAGCTAAGCGAAATTTTGGGAAAATCGCGCTTTAAAAGCAGCCCCAAAATACCGCTACCGCAGCCAACCTCTAGCACCTCGCCGCACACTCCGCCCTCACGGATAAAGTCATACAAAAACATCGTATCGCTGTTGTAGCGGTAGCCATTTTTGGGCTGAGTGATTATCATCTATATACCTTGATGATAAATCCTTGCTTATCCTGAGAGGTGATGATGTCATTGCTGTACGATATGCGCGAAAAGTCGCCGAATTCATCTTTTATCATCTCGCCGGCAACCTTGGCACGCTCCTTGCCGATACCGAAATTTGCGTATGAGTCGATTTTTTCAAGTTCGTCTTGCGGGATCACTTTTGCCGCTTTTGACGTTGCGATAAAGTTACCGCGGCTAACTATCGGCGTGATTTCAAAATAATAATTTGAATTATAATTCTGCAAAAAGTCGCTTACTTTATTTTTGCAAACTTGCGTCGGTCTGTCTGAGCCTGCGCTCATATCAGAACACTCGACCGAGGCGATGAAAACAACCTTTTTAGGCACTTCGGCTCTAAAATTTAGCTGGATGATCTTTTTTAGATTTTCATTTTCGCTCATCAGCTCTTCATTTTTGGTTAGTATCTGCGCCACTTCGCCCTTTGCGATGTTTTTTTGCGTACTTGTTTTAGCTAAATTTTCCTTCGTGTCGCTTAGATCTTTAGCTCCGTCTTGTATCTGTTTTCTTAGAGTCGCGAGCTCTGCGTCTTTTTGCGTCAAAAGCTCATTTAAAGCATCTAGTTGCTCTTTGTTTTCCTTGGCTGTTTTGATGTCGTTTTCAACTAAAGTCGTTATTTTGTTATTTAAAATTTTATAGTTTTGGATGTTTTTTTTACCAGCGGCGATCTCGTCTGCAAGCAGCTCTTTTTGGATATTTAGCGACTCGTTTAGCTCTGCAACCTTAGCTTCCGCATTTTGCAGTGAGCTATCTTTTTGCGAAATTTGATTTTCTAACTCATAAATTTTACTCTTTAGTTCCGCCACGTTTTGCTCGGTTTCTTGGCGCTCATTTTCAATCTGATTTTTTAGCTTTTCAAGCTCGGTTTTATATATAGCCTCGTTTTGTTCAATCTCTTTTTCAAATCCTTGTTTTTCTTTCTCGAGCTTTGCGACTAACTCTTTATTCGTCGCGTTTAGCTCATCATTTATCGCTTTTAGCTTAGCTTTTGACTCGGCTTTTTTGTTTGCGTTTTCAAGGCTCGCTTCAAGCTCGCTTATTTTTTTCTTGTCCGCGTCTTGTTCTTTTTCTAGGGCGGCGATCCTATTTTTAGATAAATTTTGAGCATTTAGAGCCTGAGCGTTGTATTCACTAGCGATCCTTTTTATCTCGCTATCTTTTAAGCCTAGCTCGTTTGCGAGCCTAGCATTTTCGCTCTTTAGTTTTGCGGTCTCTTCGTTTGCCGTTCTTAGTTCGCTTTCAAATTTAGCCTTACTAGATAACGCTTCGCTTTTTAGCTCGTCGTTTTGAGTCTCGAGCCGTTTTAGAGCATTTTGACTTTCGTTCTGCGTTTTGGCGCTTGATTTGTCAAATTCGCTCTGCTTTTTTTCAAGCTCGGCTTTTAAGGTTTTGATCTCGCTGCGAAGAGAAGTCAAATTTTGCTCTAAATTTTTATTTTTCTCATTTTCCTCCTGCGCTTTTGCTAGCTTTTTGTTTAGCTCGTCGATCGTGCTTAAACGCTGTTTGTCATTAGCGCTGGCGGCTTGTTTTCGCCTGGTTTCCAGCTCGGCTTTTTGATCGCTTAAAATATTTGAGATTTCTAGATTTTTACTCACTAGATCGACGTTATCGTCATAGAGTAGCTTATTTTGAGCGCGCAGGACGCGGATTTGCTCTTTTAGCTCGTCCTCGTCGCCTAAAATAGGCGCGTCCGTATAATTTGCGTCCAAATTTTTAGTATACTTTTCCTGCGGCAAAGCTTGACTTGGGATAGCCGAATTTGTCTCATTCGTAGTACTTGCGCTTTCATTTTTAGGTGCTTCTTCGACGTTCATTATCTGTACGGCGAGTTCCGTAGACTTTGCAGACGGTTTTGCAAACTCGAAATACAAATAGTACCCGCCCAGCGTGAGCAAACAACCGCAGATAAAAAATAAAACTAAATTTAACGCTCTCAACTCTATTTTTCCTTGATGTCTTGGATTACCTTATGCGCATGATTTAACGCGAGCACGATCGAGCCGCCGTTTTTTAGCACGATGTCGCCGCCGATATATAGGCCGGGCACGCTGCTTTCATAGTGCTCGTTTACGACCGGATCTTTGTCTGCGTCGAGCTCAACTCCGCATTTTTGTAGAAAATCCACCGGAGTCGAGCCGCCGATAGCGTAGACGACCCTGTCGTAGACTCTGATTTTTCCGTTTGAAAAGTGCACCCTCACGCGTCCGGATTCGTTTTCGATCTCGGTGATGTCGTGGTTTAGTCGCACTTTTAGCTTATTTGCTTTTTCTAGTTCCCACAGCGCCGTTACGTTTACGTCATTTACGCGACTAAATTTATCCTTGCGGTACGCCAGCGTCGTTTTGTTGTATTGGCACAGCTCGATAGCGTACTCCACGGCCGAGTTGCCGCCGCCCACCACGAGCACTTTTTCGCCGCTAGAACAGGAGTTTAGATTAAAATTTATAACGTTATTTAGCGAAGGCGGGATTTTGTAGTCGGGTTTGTTAGGACGCCCCATTTTACCAATACTTATCATCACGTTTTTGGCCTGATAGTCGCCCTTTGCGGTGTGCACGAAAAACAAACCGTCTTTTTTCTTGACGCTTTCGACCTCGGAGTTAAACACGGCCTCGATCTTTTCCTCGTCTAGCAGCTTATCAAAATAATCAAGCGTGCTCTCCTTCGTGCCGTCCTCAAAGGACACGATGCCGTGAATGGTGCTATCCTGACCTTTATACTCCTTATCCACGCGTTTATTATCTTTGTAAAATTTTCTTATAGTTTGGCTGTGGTTGTCACCCTTTTCGAGAAGCAAAATTTTTTTTAATCCATTGGCTCTCGCCTCTACGACGGTCGCGATGCCGCAAGGGCCGCCGCCTATCACGATAATGTCGTAAACATCGCTCATTGATTCTCTCCGATTTGATAATTTTTCATTAATGTAGCGAAAATTGTATTAAATTTTAAGAAATTCGCGAAATTTAGGGTAAATTTAATTTAAAAAAGACAAAAAAGGTCAAATTTGAAAGACAAAAGGCGAGCGTGATCAAATTTGGCTTGTTTAAATTCAGTAAATTTGAGAGCCAAATTTGAAGCGCGTCAAATTTAAGGGGCGCAAATTTCATTAAAATTTACGCCTGGTGAAGCTAAATTTTATTTAAAAACTCGGCGATTAAAAATGCAAGTTCTAGCGACTGATCGGCGTTTAGGCGCGGGTCGCACTGCGTCTCGTACCTGTGGGCGAGACCGTCTTCGTTTAGTTTAAACGACCCGCCCGTGCACTCGGTCACGTCCTGACCCGTCATCTCTAGATGCACGCCGCCTGCATGCGTGCCTTCTGCTCTATGTATCTCGAAAAAGCTCTGCACTTCGGCTAGGATATTGTCAAATTCGCGCGTTTTGTAGCCGTTTGCGGCTTTTATCGTGTTGCCGTGCATCGGATCGATGCTGTAAACGATATTTAGGCCTTCGCGTTTTACTTCGCGTAGGATTTTAGGCAGTCGCTCGCCGATTTTGTCAGCGCCCATTCTGATGATTACGTTTAGTCTGCCCGCTTCGTTTTGAGGATTTAGCG
>CAUQPE010000031.1:0-18410 GCA_963519915.1 uncultured Campylobacter sp.
CTTTTAAATTTAGCCTAAAACGCATCGTCGATAGCTTGGCAGATGATATGCCCTATCATTATGTGCATCTCTTGGATGCGCGGCGTGTCGTTTGACGGCACGACCAAATTTAGCTCGCAAAGCTCGTTCATAGCACCCCCCGTGCGGCCGCTTAGACCGATCGTTTTGATACCGATTTTTCGCGCTAGCTCGAGCGCTTTTACGACGTTGCCGCTGTTTCCGCTAGTAGAGATAGCGATGAGCAGATCGCCCTCGCGGCCCAGAGCCTCCAGCTGACGCGAGAAAACAAACTCATATCCGTAGTCGTTGCCGATCGCCGTGAGCGCAGACGTATCGGTCGTTAGAGCTATGCCAGCTAGCGCGCCGCGCTCGGTTTTATAGCGACCCGTTAGCTCGGCTGCGATGTGCTGCGCGTCTGCAGCGCTACCGCCGTTTCCGCAAAGTAAAATTTTACCGCCCGCTTTTAGCGTCGCTACCGCAGTTTCGCAGGCTTTTTTGATGTCAGCTTCCAGCGCAAATGTCGCCTTTATCGTAGCTAGATGCCCCTCTAGCTCGCTTTTTATCATCTCAAGAGTCTTCATTTTTTATCCTTTTTATCGTTGCGCTCGTGCTTTTGCCAGCTACGAACTCCACTAGCCGCACGTCTTTTACGATGCTGCTGCCGACGACTTCTTTACCTTCGTAGTCCGCACCCTTTACGAGCACGTCGGGGCGCAGTTTTTCGATCAAATTTAGAGGCGTTAGCTCGTCAAATATCGTCACGTAATCAACCGCCCCAAGAGCCGCCAGCACGGTAGCGCGATCAGCTTGCGCGTTTACGGGGCGAGCGTCGCCTTTTAGCGCGCGCACCGAGGCGTCCGAGTTTAGCCCGACGACTAGTATATCGCCAAATTCCCGCGCCTTAGCTAGATAGCTCACATGCCCAGCGTGCAGGATATCAAAGCAGCCGTTTGTAAAAACCAGCCGTTTTTCGCCGCGGTTAGCCAGCGTCGCGGCTAGATCGTCCGCACTTTTGATTTTCTCCTCAAAGCCTGCCGCGTTTTTACGGCGCACGAGCTCGTTTATCTCCTCAAAGCTTGCCGTTGCCGAGCCGACCTTAGCCACGACGACTGCGGCGGCTAAATTTGCCGTCTCGATCGCCTTTTTGATACCTTCACCCGCACCCAGCATCACGCCAAGCGTCGCTAGCACCGTATCTCCCGCGCCAGTTACATCAAAGACCTCTTTTGCCAGAGCAGGAAATTTAACCGCCTGAGCGTCCTCCAAAAGTGCGATGCCTTCCTCTGAAATCGTGATCAGCGAATGGGTCAAATTTAGCTCGTTTTTTAGCAAATTTAGCGCCGTAAAAAGCTGCTCGTCGTTTTCTATTTTAAAGCCCACGGCCTCGCCCGCTTCTTTTTTATTCGGCGTTAGTAGCGTGGCACCCTTGTACTTCGAGTAGTCTGTGCCCTTTGGATCGATTAGCACGGGTTTGCCCGCATCCGCGCATGCCTTTATGAGTTTTTGGCACAGCGCAGGCGTCAGCACGCCCTTGCCGTAGTCCGATAGCAGCGCGACGTCGTAGCTCTCTAGCGCGCGGGCGAAATTTGCCGCCAGCTCGTCCTCGCACGTTACGGCTTCGACGCTTTCTTTATCTATGCGCACGACTTGCTGATGCGTCGCCATCACGCGGCTTTTTATCGAGCTCGTACGCCCTTTTTCTCTTTTTATAAACTCAGGTCTAGCGCCCTGCTCTCGCAAGATCCGCTCTATCTCGTCGCCCGTCTCGTCGTCTCCGAGCACGCTCATGACGCCTACTTTTGCGCCTAGCGAGAGCAAATTTAGCACCACGTTGCCCGCTCCGCCTAGGCGTTTGGTTTCATTTTTTATCTTTACTACTTGCACGGGAGCCTCGGGCGAGATACGCTCGCAGCTGCCCCAGATGTAGTGGTCGAGCATCAGATCGCCAACAACTAAAGCACGCACTTCACGCATTTATCTCTTCCTCATATATTCTTTTTATCTCGGCCGCGTAGTCTTTTATGCCCTCTTCTAGGCTAAATTTAGGGTCGTATCCCAGCGCCTTTTTAGTCGGCTCGATGTCGGCTTGCGTATGGAACTGATATGAGCGCGCGTATGGGTTTGGGATGTATTCGCAAGGTAAATTTGACCCTAGCTCGCACTGCAAAATATCCACGATCTCTTGGAAGCTTCTTGCCGTGCCCGTCGCCGCGTTATACACGCCGCTAGCAGCGTTTAGGGCGAGCAGGTTTGCCTGCACGATATCTTTTATATAGACGAAGTCGCGCTTGATTTTGTCGCTACCCTCAAAGAGGCGCGGATTTTTACCGCTTAAAATTTGCAGACCGAACTGCAACACCATCGAGGCGGTTTTGTTTTTATAAAACTCCCTCGCGCCGTAAACGTTAAAGTATCTCAGCCCCACGACCGCTACGCCCTTTTTAGCGTATTTTCGTCCTAGATCGTCCATTTTTAGCTTTGAAAAGCCGTAAACGTTATTTGGCGCTTCGCATTCGCCGACTCTTTGCGGGCTTTTTGCGTTACCGTACGTGGCACCCGAGCTCGCGTATATCATTTTGGCACCCGTTTTTTCGCAGATATCTAGCAGGTCTTTAAAGCTATTTAGATTTGTCCTCATTAGCTCGCCCTGCTCGGTCACCGTGGTATCCGAGATCGCCGCCTCGTGAAAGATTGCGCCCGGGGCGAATTTTTCGATCATGGCTAGCGTTTTAGCGCAGTTTATGTCGCCCTCGTAAATTTCGCCCGAAAAGCCGAGTAAATTTTTAAAATGCCCGAAGCTTTTTAGATTTCCGTTGCTAAATTTCTCGTCGCTTCTAAATTTATCCACGGCAAGCACTTCTACGTCTTTTAAATTTTCGTCAAAATAATGCGCCAAATTTGAGCCGATAAAGCCCGCCGCGCCCGTTATCACGACCTTTTTTATATCTTTCATATTTTTCCTTCTTTTTTTAAAAACTCTAGCGCCTCAGCCACGCTTTTTAGCCGGTCGTCCAGCTTTAAATTTATCCCGATGCCGGCACTCTGTCCCGCCTGCACGTCGCTATCCTTGTCGCCTATCATGATTGAGCGCGCAAGGTCGATGTTTAGCTCATTTGCGGCATTTAACAGCATGCCTGGCTTTGGTTTACGGCAAAGGCAATCAGCTTCCGGTGCATGCGGACAAAAGTAAATTTTTTCTATCTTTACGCCCTCTTTTTCAAACTCGCCCAGCATAAATCTGCAAAGCTCATCAAACTGCTCTAGCGTGTAGTAGCCTCGCCCGATGCCTGATTGATTCGTCACCACGACTAGCGCGTAGCCGGCCTTGACAAACTCCCTCAAAGCGGCGAAAATGCCCTCTTTAAAAACGAAGTCCTCGCGTCTATAAACATAGCCCGCATCCTCGTTTATCACGCCGTCGCGATCAAGAAAAAGCGCCTTTTTGGACGCCGTTTTAAACCCTGTTTTATCCATGGCGAAAATTATACAAAAAAAAGCTAAATTTAATCGAAAATCGCCGCCCGCGCCGCGCTAGAAACTAATGTAAAAAAATAATGTAAAATTTAGCTTTTAAGACTATAATACGCCTACAATTTTATCAAAAAGGATTGAAAATGAAAAAGCTTATCATTGTTTCAGGTGCAGCCGCATTGCTAGCAGGCAGCCTATTTGCCGCTGACGGCGCAACTCTTTACAAAAAATGCGCGGCCTGTCACGGACCGAAAGCCGAAAAAGTGTATCTAAACAAAGTTCCTGCGCTCAACACGCTTTCAAAAGAAGAGATCGCCGAGAGCCTAAAAGGCTATAAAGCTGGCACTCTAGATAAATTTAAAAGCGCAGCTATGATGAAACCTATCGCAAAACCTCTTAGCGACGACAACATCGCAGCTCTATCAGAGTACATCCCTACTCTAAAATAACCCTTTTCGGCGGAGTTTTCCGCCGATTTTTCTCTGCTTTTTATTTCGCACTTCATTTTAGTAACTTTTTTATAAAATTTCTTTTCTTTTAAGCTTTTAGGGCTATAATCTCGTCTAAATTTCTATCAAAAAGGACGAAAGATGAAAATCTATCACATTGCAACCGCCGTTTTGGCGCTAAATTTATCTCTACTTGCGGCCGACGGCGCGGCTATTTACAAAAAATGCTCAGCCTGTCACGGCGAAAAAGCGGACGTAAAATACGCAAACAAAGTGCCTGCGCTAACTAGCATCAGCAAAGAAGACCGCATAAAAGCGCTACAAAGCTACAAAGACGGCTCAAACAACGCCTTTGGCATGGGCAAAGTCATGCATCTACACGCTAAAAACCTAAGCGACGAGGATATGGCGGCGGTTAGCGAGTATATCGATAGCTTGAAATAATACCTGCGATTTTAACATAAAAAATATCGGCGGTCGACGAGATGAACTACGAAGCGACCGCGTCAATCTTGCACATAGACTTTACTCGTTCGCAATGCTTAAATCATACTTTGAGCGCGGCGATTTCGAGCAAAATTATTATATACGCCAGCGCCGACTAGCTAAAAACCGGGCTGGCGACTTCGCTTAAAATCACGAGCTTGTAACTACAGGCGGCAAAACTAAATTTGATACTCGTTAGGACTTAGCTCTCCTCGTAAAAGCTTGCCAAAGCGCGCGGCTGCAGCATCTACGGCATCGTCGCCAAACTCGCCGGGCTCAAATCCGCTACTGATAAACGGCACGGCAAAGTCCATCCCGCAGTAGTTTGCCGCGATCTTAAGCGGTGTTAAAATTTCATCCAAGCTAAAGCCGATCGCGCCCTGTTTAGAGTATTCGCCAAGCGGGGTGCTGACGCTTAGCGCAAGCTGCAAGACCTTGCCTTTAAGCGCGCCGGAACCCACCAGCTCGTGCGAAAAGACGATATCGATATAGGCTTTTAGCATAGGCGGCACGTTTAGCCAGTACATCGGGTACAAAAATACGATGCGCTCGGCACCCGCTAGCGCGTCTTGCTCTGCGCGGGCGTCTATACGGGCGATATCTAAGCCGTAAAGCCCCTCCAAATGGCGCACCTTAGCGTCCGCTACGGCCTTTGCGACCTGAGATAAGGCTTTGTTTACGCGAGATGCGGCGAGATTTGGGTGCGATAAAATCACAAGCGTTTTCATGTTGTTTCCTTTGTTAAAATTTGCGAAATCATATCGTTAAAAAGCTAAAAGTAGATTAAGAATGCTTGCCAGAGCGAAGCTTTTACAAGCAAGAAAGCAAAAAATTATTAGGACTAAGCCACGCCCGCTCGGCGATTGCAGCGATTAAATTTAAAACGGCTCCGGGCCGCCTAAACTCCAAGCAGGCGGCATACCCGGTGGGTGCGTCAAGCGGCGATCTTGATGTGATTGCGTGGCATCGCTAGACTGAGTAAATTAGGCCGACAAGAGGCTAAATTTGCTGGCGACCCGCTTGCTAGCAAATGGCAACCGATTTTTACTCTGCCAGCTTACACTTGCGCGCTTTTGCTATTTTGCACGGCAAATTTACCGTCCAAGACGCCAAAATCCAATGCTTAAATTTTTGCCCGTCATTATGCCGTAGTTAGTCAAAATTTAATACCAAAGTTTAACCGCAATTAATTAAAATTTATAGTTCAAATTTGACTCCAAATACTCGTCGTCAAATTTGAACTCACTCCAGCGACTTGTAGCCTTTTTCTTTACGGCGAAGCTCTAGTTCATAAGCGTCGTTTAGCGCGTCTTCGTCATCAAATTTCGTCCCGTCCAAAAACTTTCGCTCGTCGTCAAACTGCCTGGTCTTAAGCCCCCACAGCAGCGCCGCCAGCCCGCACGCGCCAAGCAGCGTCGAGATGCCGATCATCATCGCCACGACCGCCCCGCTCATCGCTCGCTCCTAGCCCGCATCGCGTTTAACACGACCGCGACCGAGCTTAGCGACATCGATAGCGCAGCCGCTGCAGGCGCTACGTAGCCAGCCATCGCTAGCGGTATCGTCACAGCGTTATAAACGAGCGAAAAGGCCAAATTTTGCCGCACGATACGGTAGGTTTTACGCGCGAGCGCTACGGCAGCCGCGAGCGAGGCGGGGTCATCTCTCATCAGCACGACGTCACTTTTTGCGATACTCACGGCCGCTCCGCTACCCATGCACACGGCCACGCTTGAAAGCGCGAGTGCGGCGGCGTCGTTGATCCCGTCGCCTACCATCAGCACGTTTCGCCCCTGCTGCGCCAGTCTCTCTACGTAGGCAGCCTTGTCAGCGGGCAGAGCGTTTGCGACCGTTTCCTCGATGCCAAGCCCTTCTGCCACGCGCTTTGCGGCGTATTCGTTATCGCCCGTTAGCATCGCCACGCGCATGTCAGCATTTTTTAGCGCGGCTACGCACTCTTTGGCGCCATCTTTTAGACTCTCCTCTAGCTCAAATGCCGCCGCGATCTCCCCGTCCTCGGCGAAAAAATAACAAGTGCCGCGCACGGCTGCGCCGTTATAAAGCTCTAGCTCGCGCATAAATTTCTCGCTCCCGCCGGCTAGCTTTTTGCCATCAAATTTAGCCTGCGTGCCGCGCGCTGCGATGTTTTCAAAGCCGCTTAGCTCTAAAAGTTTTAAATCTCTAAAATTCGCGCACAGGTACTCGCCCACGGCGCGGCTAACAGGATGATCCGAGCTGCTAACCAGCGAAAAAAGCGCACTTGCGTCAAATTTATCCGAGTGCCTAAATTTACTCACCTTAAGTCGCCCCGACGTGAGCGTGCCGGTCTTGTCAAACACGGCCGTATCGCATTTGGAGAGGCTTTCGATGATTCGCGCCTCTTTAAAAAGTATCCCGCGCCTAAAGCCCGCCCCAAGCGCAACGAGCGTACTAACCGGCGTAGCAAGTCCCAGCGCGCAAGGGCACGAGATCACCACGACAGAGATCGCGACGATGAGCGCGGCAGAGAGCTCGCCCGTGCGCCAGAACCAAAACGCAAACGTCGTCAGAGCCAGCGCCGTGATAGCAGCCGAAAACCTCGCCGCGATAGCGTCTGCGAGCGCCTGGATGCGCGGCTTTTTAGCTGCGGCGGTTTCGAGCAAATTTATGATACGCGCTAGCACCGACTCGCTAAATACGGCGCCGACCTCGTAAACCAGCGTGCCGTCCACGCACACCGAGCCGCTTTTTATCTCGTTTTCGCCCTCTTTCGCGCTCAGATACGCAGGCGCGCTCTCGCCGCTAAGGCTAGATAGATCAAAGCTCGCCGTGCCGCTTACTACGACGCCGTCAAGTAGCACGCGCTCGCCGACCCTCACGACTACGAGCTCGCCCGCCCTCACCTCCTGCGCGCTTTTTAGGGTTATTTCGTCGCCGTTTTTAACGCTAACCGAGTTTAAATTTAGCGAGTTTAGATTATCAAGCGTGTCGGCGGCTTTTTTTTTGCTCAAGATTTCTAGATATTTGCCGATAAATACGAAGGTGATTATCATCGCAACCGAGTCGAAATATACCTCGCCTTGCCTGGAAAACATTGCGTAGATCGAGAAAATATAAGCCGCGAGCGTACCCGTGACGATGAGGCTATCCATGTTTTGCGTTTTGTTTTTTAGCGCGCTCCAAGCACCCCTAAAAAACCCGCTTCCCGTATAAAAAAGCACCGGCGTAGCGAGGATAAATTCGGCGAAATTTATGATAGAGCGCACGTCGGCGCGCATGCCCGTGAAGTAGCCGCCATACTGCGCGACGGCCAGCCACATAATGTTCATCGTGCAAAATATCCCGACAAGCAGCCGCGCGTAAAATTCGCGCCTCTGTCCCGCGAGTCTGTGCTCCTGAGCCTGCGCATCGTATGGGTAGGGCTCGTAGCCTATGGAGCGGATGAGGGCAAAAATTTGAGCCAAATTTACCTCGTTTTCGTCCCAGACGATGAGGGCTTTGTTATTAACCGAGTTTATATTTACCTCTAAAATTCCCTTCTGCGCAAATAAAACCTTCTCATTTAGCCAGATGCAAGCCGAACAGTGGATGCCCTCGATGATGAGAGAGATTTTGTTAAATCCGTTCTCGTTTTTAACGTAGTTTTGATAAATAGCCGCGAGGTCTTCCTGTAACTTTTGCGCTGCGTTTTTCGCATTTAAAGCGGGGTTTAGCGTAGTTTTACCGAGTCTTTCGTAAAACTCATTAAGCCCGCTTGCGTTAAGTATCTCGTAAACTCCCGCGCATCCCTCGCAGCAAAACAGCTCCCCATCGCACTCTATCAGCGCCTCGCGCTCAAATTCGCCCCTGCAATGCGCGCACTTAAATTTGCCCATCGGTTACTTTTTTCTTTCGTTTTTAAGATTTTAGATTATACGAAAAATTTCTAAAGCTTCGCTTGATTTTGCAAGCTTTGGCGTGGATTTTGATTGCGTCCGAATTTGACGGCAAATTTGACAGATTTTGCTCACGCATAGACGTAACCATAAATTTGATCAGATTTAGCCAAAACCCGCACCTTTCAAATGCCAGTTAAATTTTAAGCTCAAATTTAACGAAATAAAACCGACCGCTCTCATGCAAACTCCCTATCTATCACGATGAAAATTTTATACCCCGGAAAGCTTAACGCTACTTCGCGCTCTATCTCGGCGCGCAGACGGCTTAGATTTTTCTCGGCAAAATCGACCACTACGTCAAACCTCACGCTCTTTTTCTTGCTATCGATGAAAAACGCGTGAAACCCGCGCACGCTGCTAAACTCCGAGAGCAGATTTGCCACGCAGGCGCGACTCTCGTCCTGACCCAAATTTACGCTATAAACGCCAAAAACCAGGTAAATCCTGTAAATTTTATAAATCTTAATCTGAAGCTCGTTTAGCCTCTGCGAAACCTCGCTAAGGGGCAAATGCTCGTCTATCTCGACGTTTACCGAGCCGACGTATCGCTGCGCGCCGTAGTTGTGAAGTATCAGGTCGTATGCGCCGCGCACGATCTCGCAGCGATTTACGGCGGCGTAAATTTCGTCGCTGATCTCCTTTTCGACGCGCTGGCCGATGATTTTATCAAAAGTTTCTTTTATCAAAAGTACGCCGTTTATGATAATAAAAAGCGACGCCAAAGCACCCGCATATCCGTCTATCTGGACGTCGGCGAAGTACGAAAGCGCAGCCGAAGCAAGGATCACGCACGATATGATCGCATCGCCCAAGGCCTCCTGCCCGACGGCTCTAAGCGAGATAGATTTGGTCTGTTGGCCGATCTTTTTGTAGTAAAAGCCAAGCGCAAATTTGACGAATATCGCGCAGAACAAAAACGCTAAAAACGGCATCGTAAAGCTGGTGGGCTCGGGCGCGAAGATGTTTTCTACGGAGGTTTTTAGAAACTAAAATCCCAGCATCAGCACTATAACCGAAACAATGAGACCGCCTATATACTCGGTCCTGCCGTAGCCGTAGGGGTGGGGCTTCGCCCGGTATCTTGCTAGCTAGTTTTGAGCCGAAAATCGTGATGATACTTGAGCCCGCATCGCTAAGGTTATTTACGGCGTCCGATATGAGCGCAACCGAGTTTGAGACCATGGCGATGAAAATTTTCGCCGCGGCTAAGAAAAAATTTGTAACTATACCGATAAGCGCGGTTTTTATTATCGTTTTTTCGCGCTTGCCGTCTTTAAAATCCATCATTTTGATATTCCTTTTCATTTTTGGCGAGATTATATCACTTCTTGACATCAAAGCCAAAATTTTATAAAATGCGACTTTCAAAAACTTCTTTTGAAACTTAAATTTATCTACAAAATTATTCCGTAATTTTAAAGAGGACACAATGGAAAATAACGCGATCCAGCCTGCAAATTCCGCGCAGGAAAGTCAAAAAACCACAAAAAAACACCAAAACTCGCGCACTCACATCCCCGTCGACGGACACAAAATCGAAGAGCTAAGAACTCTTAGTCTAGAGGAGCTTATCGCTATCGCAAACAGCGTAGGCGTCGAGAATCCGCGCGAATTTCGCAGACAAGATTTGATATTTGAGATCCTAAAAACCCAAACAAAACAAGGCGGATTTATACTTTTTACGGGTATTTTAGAGATCACGAGCGAGGGCTACGGCTTTTTGCGCTCGGTAGACGCAAACCTTAGCGACAGCTCAAACGACGCCTACGTCTCAAACTCTCAAATTCGCAAATTTGCCCTGCGCGTGGGCGACATCGTGACGGGTCAAGTACGCGAACCAAAAGATCAGGAAAAGTACTACGCCCTGCTAAAAATCGAAGCGCTAAACTATATGCCGCTAATCGAGGCTAAAGAGCGTCCGCTATTTGACAACCTAACTCCGCTTTTCCCGACGGAAAAACTTCGCCTCGAGTATGATCCAATGAAGCTAACGGGCCGCGTGCTCGATCTCTTTACGCCTCTTGGTAAGGGTCAGCGCGGCCTCATCGTCGCACCTCCTAGAAGCGGTAAAACCGAGCTCATGAAAGAGCTAGCCCACGGCATCGCGCGCAACCACCCCGAGTCTCATCTCATGGTGCTACTCGTAGACGAGCGTCCCGAAGAGGTCACCGACATGCAGCGCTGCGTAAAGGGCGAAGTGTTTAGCTCGACGTTTGACCTACCTGCGATGAACCACGTGCGCGTCGCCGAACTCGTCATCGAAAAGGCCAAACGCCTCGTAGAAATGGGCAAGGACGTCATCATCCTACTTGATAGCATCACTCGTCTAGCGCGCGCGTACAACACCGTCACTCCGCCAAGCGGCAAGGTGCTAACGGGCGGCGTGGACGCAAACGCTCTGCATAAACCGAAACGCTTTTTCGGCGCGGCGCGAAATATCGAACACGGCGGCAGCCTCACCATCATCGCTACCGCACTCATCGACACGGGCTCGCGTATGGACGAGGTAATTTTTGAGGAGTTTAAAGGCACTGGCAACAGCGAAATCGTCCTTGATCGCAACATCTCCGACCGCCGTATTTACCCGGCCATCAACGTACTAAAATCAGGCACCAGAAAAGAAGAACTACTGCAAAAACCGGACGAACTGCAAAAGATCTGGGCTATCCGCTCGGCGATCGCGACGATGGACGACGTAGAGGCACTTAAGTTTTTATACGCCAAGATGCTAAAAACCAAGGACAATAAAGAGTTGCTTTCAATCCTAAACGAGTCGTAAATTTACGCATTTTTTGACCTAAATTTACCGCCGCTTAATCTTACGCGCGAGTCATTTCGGCTCGCCGACCTACTTAAAACGCTCTAAATTTTATAAATTTACAAACCGTCTCCGCTTAAATTTATTCCAGCGACGGCTATTTTAGCGCCAAAATTGAATACAGCTTTTTAAATTTGCTTTTATCTTTTGCTGTCCGCCTCTTTGCGGGCATGAGCAATCATCAGCGTTTTTTAGCTTTTAGTTTTTTTACCTCGCCTAAAAGCTCTTTGTTCTTAGCGTTCATCGCTTCTTTTTCGGCTTGCAAATCACTGACTTGCTTTTTTAGCTCCTCAATATCCATCCTATCCTCCACAAGAGTTAAATTTAAGGCACGGCCTTTGATAGAATAGTAACTTAAATTTTAAACGGGGTTGGTTTGGTGAAAAATATGGTATAATGACGATACTAAAGCGATAATGCCTCAGTGGGTCAGAGGAGGAGGCGTAAGCCTCGTTATGATTGGGTTCGACTCCCTTTTATCGCTTTGTATCTTTTTATCGTCTGCTCTTTTGTTTTCCCGTAAGTTTGCAATATGCCCTTATTTGTAAAATACGCATAACACAACTCGTTATCGCTTTCCCAAAAGAAATTTATCGTATCATTGCCCATTTCGTCCTTGCCGTAATATAAATTATCCTCGGTCAAATTTAACAGCATATCAAAAAACTGCTCCGCGCTTAATGCATTGCCGTCTTTTATCTTTTTTAACCTCATTCCGTGCAGTAGCTCTCTTTGTGTTGCTACCTTGAGTTTCCCGTCTGTTTCTATGCCTTGCGCCTTTAGTTTGCTTATCGTTCTCGGGCTTAGCGTGGATAGGGTTAGCGGCTCTTTTAACGGCGGTCTGTACCCGGCTTTTGTGAAGTCTACGTCCGCAAACATAGCTTTTAATTTATTACTCGCTCTAGTTCTAGCGCTTAAACTGCTTAAGTCACTTAAATTTACGCTCCGCCCCTGCTGCGTTATTAAATCCCGCATAGTGATCTTGCCTTGCATAAATAGCTCGGCTCTGCCTTTGCCTAGCGTCTTTTCTATCGTTTCGGGGCTTTGTGTTTTTAGCCAGTCGTTAAACGTCATATCCTGCGGCACGTAGCCATTCATAGACGACCTTGTCCCTTTGGGTGCATCGTCCATCCCCTCGACGCCTAGCTCATCCCAGCTTTTAGTTACGGGTATTATGGTGCTACGACAATTAAAATGAGTATTTACGCGCGGTTTGCGAAATGGGAAATTATGCCCGATAGGCTCGTAGTCTTTATCCCAGATTAGCCCGTCGTAGGCTCTGCATAGTTCTGACGTGCGAGTATCTAGCGTGGCTTGGTATTTGTAGCATTTTATGACGCCCGCGTTTGCTTCAAAAAATGCTTGGCGAATTTCGCTTACTATCGCGCCCGCTCCGGTTAGAGCTATAGCGGTAGCGTCGCGTTTGTTTTTTTGTAAGGCCTGCGCTATTCTTTGCGCCAACATCGGCGTAGTCTCGCCCAGGCTCACGCCAATTTTTAGCTCGCGTTCAAGGCGCTTTTTTTGATCGGCGTTTAGGCCATTGTTCCAAGCTTTGACGGTCGCGCCCTGCCAAAAATAGCAAAACGGTATGCAAATTTAACGAGCTAAATTAAACGCCTAAAATTTCTACAACTTCAGGCTCTCCAAATAGTCGCTTGGCTTCTTTTAAAACCGCTTGATTTTTTGCTACTTTGGGATCGGTTTGGGTTTTTGCGGCCAAATTTGGCTCAGGATTTTGAGCGTTTAAATTTGCCTCGCTTAAAAACGAGTCGTCAAAATTTGCTTCGCTTAAAAACTCATCGCCGCTTAAATTTGACGTATCCAAATTTTGCCTTACAGCCGCCTTTACAGGCTCGTTAGCTTCTCGCTCAAAAAGGCCGTCGTCATAGTCCGCCGCCTCGCTAAACATCTCGCTCACGTCGTCAGAATCAAACGGCGGCTCGCCAAAGCTAGCCGTCTGCGGCGCGTGGTTTTGGTTAAATTTAGTCGCGGCGCTTGGTTTTTGCTCTGTTTTTGCGGCATTTTGGCTCTCTAGCCGTCTTAACTCATCATCTAAAAACGCCAGATCCGCCCCCGCAGACATTCCGTCGTCGGTCTTAAATTTTAACGAATATGCCTCGTGAAAATCGTGCGTGTCGTCGCGCATGCTCTCAAAATCAGGCGCAAATTTAGGCTCGGCTGGCTGATTTAAATCCGTCTGCGAGCTTCGCGTCAAATTTGGCTCGTTTTCATTTAAATTTAAGGATGCGGTTTCGCCCATAGGCGAGCCGCTATTAGCTTGCGTGCTCGGAGCTGCGTCATTTATATCCGTTTGCGTTTGCTGCGTCAAATTTTCCGCTTGCTCACCCTGCTCGCTGCTTTCAAATTTGGCGTCTAAATTTTGCTCCGAGGATACAGTCGTCCTTTCCTCGCTACCGTCCGAAAACAAATTTCCGGTCAAATTTGAGGGCTCTTGCGCTTGCTCGTTTTGGCTTAAATTTTCCGGCGCGTCGTCCGCGTCAAATTTGCCACTCTCATGGCTTAAAACGGTTTTGGTATCATCAAATTTCGCCGCGCCAGCATGCTCGTCATCCAAATTTGCCGTACCCTTTTGCTCTTGCGCCCCTATTTCTGGGCTTTGCCTGGGAGTTATCTTTATCTTCGCGCTCTCGCCAAAAAGACTACGCAAAATCTGCAAAATCACCTTCGATCCATCGCGAAGCCGCTTCTGATCGTCGCCCGCCGCGCTTGAGGCTAGGCTCATACAGCCGTCTGAAAACTCCAAAAACTCGATGCAGTTTTTAAAACACTCGCCAAGATCAAAGCTACGGTCGTAAATTTTGGCCAAAAACGCCTCGTAAGCGGGATTTTGAGTTTTTGCGGTGTGGGTTTGGTTGCCCAACTCCTGCGGCGTCTTGGCATTTAAATTTGCCGAGCCGGCTAGAGTCTGAGCGCTCAAATTTTGCCCCTGAGCCGCGCCGTTTTGCGAGGCGAGTTTAGCCCCGTTTGCGCCCGT
This sequence comes from uncultured Campylobacter sp., assembly GCA_963519915.1. GTDB lineage: Bacteria > Campylobacterota > Campylobacteria > Campylobacterales > Campylobacteraceae > Campylobacter_A. The sequence continues at coordinate 14,137 of CAUQPE010000031.1, forward strand.
CAAATTTGACCCGTCCGCAGAGGCTAAAATTTGACCCGTCTGTGCAGGAGCCGCAAATTTAGTCGCTTCGCCTCGTCCGCCAGCAAAATTTGACGCCGCGCGGGAGCCGCCAAAATCAGCCGCGCGACCTTGCGAATCCGCAAATTTTTCCCTCGCATCCACGGCTATCATCTCGTCGATCGATTTTAGATTGATCGCCTCGATCATCATAAAAAGCATCACGCCAAGCACGAATCCGCCGTCGCTGCTGATGCTTAGCATCGAGCGCGCCTGCGAGAGGATCCTAAAAAATCTCTCGTATAAAAGCAGTGAGTATTTCGGACTTTGCGCGAGAAAATTCGCCTTTAGATTTGCCGTTATCTCGTCTATCACCATCTCGGCGTCGTAGCTCTCCAGCTGCGCTACCGCCGCGCTCACGGCAGGTTTGTCGCCACTCATAACAAGCGCTAAGATCTCCTCTATGCGCTGCGGATCAAGGAGTCCTAGCATCTGCGCGACGGCGCTTTGCGTGAGCTCGCCCCTAGCATAGATGATGGCCTGATCTAGCAGCGTGAGAGTGTCGCGCAGCGAGCCCGCGCCGCTACGAGCGAGGATCTCGAGAGCCTCTTTTTCGTGCGGGACATTTTCGCGGTTTAGGATAAAGTCAAGGTGCGCAACGACGTCCGGGCGCGAGATCTGACGAAATCTAAAATGCTGCGTGCGCGATAGCACGGTGGCTGGGAGCTTGAGCGGATCGGTCGTGGCCAGGATAAATTTGACGTAGGGCGGCGGCTCCTCAAGCGTCTTTAGCAGTGCGTTAAACGCGGGTGTGGAGAGCATATGCACCTCGTCGATGATAAAAATCTTAAAGCGCGCGATCGCCGGAGCGTACTTGGTCTGCTCGATGAGTCCCTTTATATCGTCGATACCGCGGTGACTGGCAGCGTCCATCTCGATGATGTCGATGTGGCGGCCTTCGTTTGCGGCGATACAGTTGGCGCACTGCTCGCATGGCTGGCTAGTAGGGCCGTGATCGCAAACCAGCGCCTTTGAAAATATCCTCGCGCTCGAGGTCTTGCCGCTGCCGCGAAGCCCCGAAAAAAGGTAGGCGTGGGTGAGGCGGCTCTCGTCTAGAGCGTGCGTGAGGCTGGTGCTGACGGCCTCCTGGCCTACGAGCTCGCTAAAATTTCGCGGTCTATATCTAAGCGCTAATGCTTGCAACACGGATTTTTCCTTAAATTTAAGATGTGATATTCTACTTTTTTTTGGATAAAAATTTAATATATTACGGCTCGAGGCGTCGCGAAACGAGTCGGCGGGCGGGACAAATTTGGTCTAATAAATTTGCCTGCTAGCGCGAATTTATCGCATGCGGGGGCCTGGCAAATTTGACGTATATACTGCTCGGTTCTTGCAAAACTGCGACAAATTTGACGCAAAATAGCCAGTCCAAATTTCGTCAAATTTAACCGCGGATATTTTGGCAATTTCGCGAAATTTGCTATAATCGCGCGAAAATGAAATTCAAAAAAGGTAGAAAATGAGAAAAGTTATACTAAGCGCGCTTGTTTTGATGTTTGCACTTTTGGCTACGGGCTGCGAGAGGAACGACTATCAGCACCCGATGTACCGCTCTACTAAAAATAAATAACCTAAAATTTGGCGGTTTATCTGCCGCCTTAATCTTAAATTTATCTCGCTATCGTTTTATAAAATTTGACATTTTCGCGGCGCATTTTAAAATTTAATATCCTCAAAAAGTTCTTTTATTTCTTAAGGTATGGATACGGATAAAATTTAGAAAATAAAAAAGCGGCAAAATTTAGCAAGCAAAGCGGATCAAATTTGGACTAGATTTATTTACTCAAATTTGATCCGGACGCTGCGCCTCAAATTTACCGCTATAAACAAATGCGACCAAAGGGCTCAAATCGGCTACAGATCGCCAAACAGCGCTTTTAGATCCTTCGCGTTTTCGTCTTTGCTCTCACCTCTAGCGCCTAGCTCGTTTAGCTCGATCTCGTGACCGGTTAGCATGCTAGCCAGCCTGATATTTATACCGCTCTTGCCAATAGCTTTGCTCTTTTGCTCGGTTACTAGGCTCACGACGGCTTTGTTATCCTCGCCGATTTTAACCGAGCTGATGATCGCCGGCGCCATCGCTCGCGTGATGAGGATCGCAGGCTCGGCCGAATACTCGATAGCGTCGATATTTTCGCCGTTTAGTTCTTTTGTCACGGCGTTTATGCGCACGCCTTTGGTGCCCACGGTCGCGCCCACGGGATCAACGTTAGGCGAGGTGGCTACGAGCGCTACTTTAGCGCGTTCGCCCGGGATTCTGGCACTTGCCGCGATCAGTACGAGGCCGTCTTTAATCTCCGGTACTTCGGCTTTTAGCAGGGCTTCGAGGAACTTTGGCGACGTGCGGCTTAGCTCGACCTTGATGCCCATAGATTTGTCGATATAGACGCTTTTTATGACGGCTTTTACGACGTCGCCCGGTTTAAATTTCTCGCCTTTTATGCGGTTTTTGCGCGGCATCACGGCTCGCAACTCGTCTATTTCTATGAAGGTATTTTCATCGCTATCCACACGCGTGACCGAGCCAAAAACCATGTGTCCGACCATGTCTTGATATTTTTGAAAGATTTTTTCCTCCATTAGGCGCTGGATGTGGTATTCAAGCTCCTTGTGAAGCGTTTGTGCAGCGGTGCGACCGAGGTTGTCAGTAGATAGCTCGTAGGTTAGCTCATCGCCGATCTCTACCTCAGAGTCTACTTTTTTAGCTTCGCTTATGCTTAGAAAGTGCTCGTTGTCCTCGACTAAGCGCTCGTCGCCGTCCTCAACGACGGTGATTTTTTGATATAGATGAAGGGTCTTGGTCGCATTATCGATAACCGCGTCGTATTCGTAGTTTTCGCCGTAAATTTTCTTTGCGGTATTGATAATAGCTCTTATAACGCGCTCTTTTACGTCCTCGATTTCGAGCCCTTTTTCATTTGCGATAGATTCTATGATATCCGCTATTTTTTCCATATTATTTTTGCTCCGTTATTTAAATTTGGGGGAATTTTTGAGTTAGAGGGGTATTATACAAGCTTTATACTTTTAAGAAGTTTAATGCGTTTTTTATGATGAATTTGCTATATTCACAGATTAAATTAAAGATTTCAAAGGATTAAAAATGGAGCTAAAACTCGCTAGAACGCAACTTGACGCCAAACCAAAAACGATCTCTCTTGAAAAAATCGAAGCGGCATTTGCTAAAGATCCGCAACAAATTTTCTATTTCGACAGAGAAAACAGCCACAAACAACTCATCGCCTTGGTTGAGTTTTTCGAGGAAAAAGGCCTTAGCGTCTATCACCGCACCGTAAAATACGGACTCGACGAAAACGACTACATGTACGAGGTGCACATCCTTTGAGCGCAGCGCAAAAAAAGCTCTTTATCCAGACTTTAGGCTGCGCGATGAATGTCCGCGACAGCGAGCACATCATTGCAGAGCTTAAACAAAAAGAGGACTACGAGCTCACTCAGGACATCTCCGAGGCCGATCTCATCCTCATCAACACCTGCTCGGTGCGCGAAAAGCCCGTGCATAAGCTTTTTAGCGAGGTCGGCGGCTTTGAAAAAGTAAAAAAAGCGGGCGCTAAAATAGGCGTTTGCGGTTGCACGGCAAGCCATCTAGGAAGCGAAATTTTCAAACGAGCGCCTTACGTGGATTTCGTACTCGGAGCGCGAAACGTCAGTAAAATTTCAGCCGCCGTTAAGACGCCTAAATTTATCAGCACCGACATAAATCACGACGAGAGCGAGTACGCATTCGGCGAATTTCGAGGCTCGCCGTATAAAAGCCACATAAATATCTCGATCGGCTGCGATAAAAAATGCACCTACTGCATCGTCCCGCACACCAGAGGCGACGAGATCTCGATCCCGGCTAATTTGATCCTACGCGAAGTAAAAAAAGCCGCCGAGGGCGGAGCAAAAGAAATTTTCTTGCTAGGGCAAAACGTAAACAACTACGGCAAGAGATTTTCGGGCGCACACGAGAAGATCGACTTTAGCGACCTGCTCGTAAAAATCAGCGAGATAGAGGGCGTCGAGCGCATACGATTTACCAGCCCGCATCCGCTCCATATGGACGATAAATTTTTAGAAATCTTTAGTCAAAATCCCAAAATTTGCAAATCCATGCACATGCCGCTTCAAAGCGGAAACACCAAAGTCCTACGCGAGATGAAGCGCGGTTACACCAAAGAGTGGTTTTTAGACCGAGCAGCTAGACTGCG
>CAUQPE010000032.1:0-18072 GCA_963519915.1 uncultured Campylobacter sp.
GCCTAAAACAGGTCAAAAGCTCGGTAATCTCGGCTAAAAACAGAATTTTAAACGCGAGCAAGAGCCTTGACGCGGCGGAAAAAATGCTGAGAAATCTGCTAAACGTTAGACCCGAGTTTGAGCTAAATTTGAGTGGAAATTTGAGCGATATCCAGCCGCAGGGCGTAAATTTAAACGTGCCGCTTTACGTTATCGGCGCGCGTCCTGATTTGCAAGCCGCGATCTCGCGTATCAAAGAGGCACTTTTAGAGGTCAAGGTTAGCGAAAAGAACTTCTATCCAAGCATCACGGTAGGCGCGGGTCTTAGCGGTAGCGGAGATAGTGCTAGCGAGGGACTTAAGCTAAATTTCTTAAGCGGAAATATCGCGATAAATTTACCGTTTTTAAACTACTCTAAGCTTAAATCAAAGTTAAAAATCTCCGAGCTAGAGTTTGAGACGATGAAGCTAAACTACGCGCAGACGCTAACGACCGCGCTAAACGAGATCGACGCGAGCTATAAAAATCTGCAAAAAGACGAGGCGGTTTTACGAAATTTAAACGAAAATTTGCGAAATCTAAGCTCTATCAGCGACATATATAAGCTCAAATACGACTACGGCAAAACCGAGCTAAAAAACTATCTAGAGGCGCAAAATTCGCTGCTTGAAGGTAGGATCAGCCTGATCGCTCAAAAATATAAAATTTTACAAGACGAAATCGGTATCTATAAAGCGGCGGCTGGAAAAGCGGAGTAAATTTAACTATGCTACGCGCCTGATTTGCGGTTTTGATTTGGAGCGCGTTAAATTTGCGGCAAATTTGACGGCTAGTTAAATTTAGCTAGCCGTCAAATGACCTTGCAAATTACTCGCGCCGTTTGCCTAGAAAATAAAACAGCCCCGCTAGCGTCGCAAAAAGCGCAAGCATAGATCCGGCGACGATAGCGGTGCCATTTTGAAAGCTATTTAAAAACATCCCGTTCGTGTTCATCCCAAAAAATCCCGTGATAAAATTTAGCGGCAAAAATAGCGTCGAAAGTAGCGTCAGGATATAGATGTTTCGGTTGATTTTGTCGTTTTTTAGGCTTTGGATATGCGCGTAGATATCATCTATCCTAGCGGCGTTTTCGCAGGCTGCGTTTTTTAGCACTCCGGCTTCGTAGACGTAGTTTTTGAGCTGCTTTTTTAGCTCGGGCCTTTCGTTTTGACAGATCGCCAGAGCCTCGTAAAAGTGCGAAATTTTATTTTGAAATTTGCGTATTTCGTATTTTAAGACCGCGTGCTTTTTGATAAATTTAGTAAAATCCCTCTTGCCCGCGTAAATTTTCTCGTAGCTTTCAAGCTGGGCGGAGTGCTCGGCGATCTTGGCGCGAAACTCGCTTGTTATCTTTTTTACGACGCGGATAAACTCCTCCGCGCCGCTCTCGCTGCCGTCCTGGGCGTAAATTTTGTCGTCTTTAAAGATAAATTTATAGTTTTGTTCACTGCCGTCCGTGACGAGATAGACGTACTCGCACTCCTCGTCGTAAAAGTACCCAGAGATATCGCGCTCGCTCACCGTTTTGCCTTATATGCTCGGCGCGTCTTTACCGCGTTTGGCGTAGAAATTTCGCCTAAATTTTTCAAATTCGCCCGCCGTTATCGCTTCTCTCGTCTGCCGCATCAAATTTAAATAATAATGCAAGTTGTGTAGGCTTGCCAAACGGAAAAACGTCAGCTCACCCGCGCGGTATAGGTGGCTAAGATAGGCGCGCGAGTAGTTTTGGCACGCGTAGCAGTCGCACTGGGGATCTACCGGAGCGCGGTCGGTTGCAAATCTCGCGGACTTGATATTTATCTTGCCGAAACTCGTAAATAGCGTGCCGTTACGCGCGTTTCGCGTCGGCATCACGCAGTCAAACATATCCACGCCGCGGGCTACGTTTTCTACGAGGTCTTCGGGAGTACCTACGCCCATGAGATAGCGCGGACGCGCCGCGTCGATGTATGGCATCACGGCCTGCACGGTATCGTACATCTCCTGGTTGCTTTCGCCTACGCTAAGACCGCCGATGGCAAGCCCGTCAAACGGCATCTCGCACAGCGCTTCGGCGCAAAATTTACGCGCCGCCTCGTCGGTGCCGCCTTGGATTATGCCGAATATATTTTGCGTAAGCCCTTCGCCGTTATTTTGCTTAAATTTATGGTAATCTATCGCCTCGCGCGCCCATTTTATCGTGCGCTTTATGCTTAGCTCCACGCGCTTTTTTTCCGCTGGAAGTGCGACTAGATCGTCAAGGATCATCATGATGTCGGAGTTTAGGTCGTACTGAGTATCTAGCACCGAGCGCGGCGTGAAATAGTGCGCACTGCCGTCGATGTGGCTTTTAAATTTGATACCGTTTTCGTCCGGTTTTGAGATTTTGCTTAGCGAAAAGGCCTGAAAGCCGCCGCTATCGGTTAAAAACGAGCGGTTAAATTTAGTAAAGCCGTGCAGGCCGCCAAGCTGCTTTACGACCTTACTGCTGGGGCGCAGGTAGAGGTGATAGGTGTTGCCTAGGATGATTTGTGCGTCCAAAATTTGCATCATATCTACGGCGTCTAGGCTTTTTACGGCACCGACGGTGCCAACAGGCATAAACACGGGCGTTTTGATCGTCGAGTGAGCGGTCGTTAGCGTGCCCGCGCGCGCCGCACCGTCCGTTTTATCTATACTAAAAGTCATTTTGATATAATAGTCCCTTTAAATTTGGAGTTTTAATGAAAAATATCTTGATAGTTGCGGACGGCATTGTAGCTAAATATTTCTTAGAAAGACTATTCGTAGCGCGAAATAACGCTCATCACTACACGGTTATCGCTATGGACGAGGAGATTTTGGGAGGGGAAAATTTAGAAAATTTTACCTTTTATCGCTTTGATCCGACGAGTTTTGATCGTCTTAAGCAGGTAGTCAGCGGCTATTTTAGCCAGTTTATGATAATGCTAAAAGACGGCTTTGAGACGGTTAGCGTCTATAACAATCTGCGTCAAATCAGCAAAAAAACGGAAATTTTAATGCTTGATCTATGGGGGCTAGGCGGGTTAGAGGACGACTCGCACCTAACGGTTTTAGACGGGCGAGGCATCGTGACGGCTAGGCTCATGGATTATCTGCCAGATATCCCCGTAGTAGCCGATAACGTGGGGCTTGGACAAGGCGAAATAATGGAAGTCAAAGTACCCGTAGGAAGCTCGTTTATGTACCGCCACATAAGCTCAATAACGCAGAAAAAATGGCGTATCGCGATGGTTTATCGCGGCTCAAATTTCATGATCGCAAAGCCAAATTTAATGATCCTGCCAAACGACGTTTTGCTGATAGTGGGCGAGCCTAGCGTGCTTTTAAGCGTATTTAGAAGCGTGAAAAAAGAAACGGGGCAGTTTCCAAGCCCTTTTGGACATAACACTTATCTGTTTTTAGATATGCGCGCCATGGGAGAAGAGGCTTGTTTACGGCTGCTAGAACAAAGCCTAAAACTGCACGAAAAGCTAAATAGCAAACGTCTCTACGTCAAGGTCGTAAATCCGACGTTAAATTTAGCCTACGAGAAGCTAAAATCGGTCGGAGATGAGAGGGTTGCGGTAACGTTTGATTTTTTCGGTCGCGGCGTAGAACAGATAAAAGACGACGTATTTAAAAACGACGTCGGGTTAATGGTAACCGATAATAAATTTTTCTCGGCCCATAAAAGGATGCTTTTTGAGCTTAAAAGGCCGGTAACGACTATCGGCCGAGGCGACACGGACGAGATAAAAAAAGGCGTGATACTAAGTAGCGGTTTTGGCGACGAGATAGAAAACCAATCAGCCGTCATCATGGACTGCTGCGCGCAGCTAGATACGCAAATCTCGCTATATCATTTTGGCGCGCTTAGCGGCGGCGAGGGCGCGGAGGAGCATTTTGATAGCCTTTCTAAAATTTTCGGACGTAAGGTCGAGATAGTCGAGGATAGAAATATAAATCCTATTTTAAAGCTAAAAAACGAGCAAAATTTGCTTCATTTCGTGCCTTTTAGCAAAAAAATAAGCAGGCCCGACCCGTTTGCGGCGTTTTCAAACGACATGAACCGCCTATACGCGCGCCTTAGCGATAATTATCAAATTTTTATACCGATAAATTAGGCTATTTTGGATAAAATAAAAGCGGAGAATAAGATGAAAATAGATATAAAATTTGACGGTAAGCCGGGCTACGGCGTCTATATAAACGAGCTAAAAGAGCTTAAATTTGACGCTAAAGTCGCTATCGTGACCAACGCAAAGGTAGGCGGGCTTTATCTGCAAAATTTACTCTCACGCATAGATTGTCCGCAAAAATTTATCATCAGCGTCCCTGACGGCGAAGAGTATAAAAATATGCAAACTATCGAGGCGATTTTAGAGCAGCTTTTTGTCAGCCGTCTTGACCGAAGCAGCGTGATCATCGCGCTTGGCGGCGGAGTGGTGAGCGATATGGCGGGCTTTGCAGCGAGCATTTTTGAGCGCGGGATCAAATTTATAAACATCCCGACTACTCTGCTAGCCCAAGTAGACGCTAGCGTAGGCGGGAAAACGGGCGTAAATAACAAATTTGGCAAAAATCTAATCGGCTCGTTTTATCAACCTAGCGCCGTTTACTGCGAAACGGAGTTTTTAAAAACGCTTGAAAAGCGCGAATTTGCAGCAGGCCTTGCAGAGGCCGTAAAGATGGCGATAACCTTTGACGAAAAGCTATTTTCGTGGATGGGGAGCGCAAATTTGACGGATGAGGAAAATTTACAAAATTTGATCTACCGCTGCGTACAGATAAAGGCCGCCGCCGTAGAGGCCGACGAGCGCGAAAAGGGCGTGCGTGCGGTGCTAAACTACGGCCATACCTTCGCTCACGTGATAGAAAACGAAACGAACTATAAAAAATATCTACACGGCGAGGCGGTGGCGATCGGCATGAATATGGCTAACGCGCTAGCGGTGAAGCTAGGGCTTATGAGCGAGGAGCAAAAGGCGCGCGTGGCGGAGCTTTTAGTTAAATTTGACTTGCCGATAAGCTACAAGGTGTCAGACGCAAGTAGCTTTTACGAGGCGTTTTTCCTTGATAAAAAGGCGGAAAACTCCGCGATCAAATTTATCCTGCCGCGAGGTATCGGCGCATACGAGATACGAAAAGACGTGCCGCGCGAGCTCGTGATGGACGTTTTAAGAGAGTTTGAATGAGAAAAATTTTATTTATTTTATTTTTTGCGCTCTTTGTTTATTCGCTAGATGATATACCTAGCGATTTTAACGGTACAAAAGAAGCCCAGCTATCCGAGTTAAACGCGTCTTTGGCCTTTATCGAGGACGAGCTAGCAGATAACATCTGGGCGACTCGCTACTCAAACTATAACACCTTTCAAAAGCTAAGCGCGGAGCTCGACGAAATCGAGGCCGCGATAAAAAAACAGGCTAAAAATACCGAAAAAGTGCTTGAGCTACAAAAAAAGCAAAGCACGCTAAAAGAGCAGATGGAGCTTTTAAGAGAGTTTCAAAAAGCACCGTTTTCTAGCATGATAACGGCTCCAGAGATAGAAATTTTACAAAAGATAACCAATCCCGTAGCCGTGATCTCGGGATTTTCGCACATAAAGCAGCTAAGGAGCGAAAAAGACGAGTACAAGCGCCGACTAGACGGGCTTTCTAAGACGACCGACGAACTAGCTAGAAAAGAGCAAATTTTAACCCAGATCGTAAATTTTAGCGACGATGCGCGCTTTCAAGCGGAGCTTGCCGAGGCTAGGCAGGAGCTGGCGGAATTTAATGCCGCGGCCGATATCGCAAAGACCACATACGGCGTATACGAAAAGCGCGTAAACGAGGCGATAAACCGCACCAGCGAGGATATCAAAGCGCAGATGAAAAAGGCGCTAGATATCGGTATATTTATCGTCGTCGTGATCGGGCTTTCGTTTTTGTTCAAATTTATCATCAAAAAGACGATCACCGACAACGAGCGCCTTTATACGGCGAATAAATTTATAAATCTCGTAAACATCACGCTCATTATCATGATTTTGCTTTTTGCCTATATCGAAAACGTAACCTATCTTGTCACGGTGCTGGGCTTTGCGTCCGCGGGTATCGCAATCGCGATGAAAGATATGTTCATGAGTATGCTCGGCTGGACGGTGGTGGTTTTTGGCGGTAGTTTTCACGTCGGCGACCGTATAAAGGTGCGCAAGGACGGAGAGGACGTTGTGGGCGACATCATCGATATCTCGCTGCTTAGGATGACTATTTACGAGGACGTTACGATAGTCACGGTAAACTCAAACCGCAGAGCGGGGCGCATTATATTCGTACCGAACAACTATATCTTCACCGATCTGATCGCAAACTACTCGCACCACGGCATGAAAACCGTCTGGGACGGCATCGACGTGGTTTGCAGTTTTGATTCTAACCACAAAAAAGCCGCCCACATCATCAAAGATATCGCGCGAAAATACTCTAAAGGCTACACGGAAATCGCCAAAAAACAAATGAGCAAGCTGCGAAATCAATATAGCATCAAAAATCCAAATGTCGAGCCGCGCGTGTTTACTTTTATCGAGCCTTACGGTGTGAAAATTTCAGTCTGGTACATGGCAAACACCTTTGCCACGCTATCTTTGCGAAGCACGATAAGTGCGGAGATAATGGAAGCCATCGCTAGCCACGACGACATCGTTATAGCCTATCCGACGCAGACTTTATATATGGATAGGTGCGTAAAAGCAGGCGAAACAAAGCCGATGGGCGAAGGCGGCGAGGAGAAGCATGAAGCCTAACTCAAATTTGACCCAACAAGAGTCGCGCCGAGAGAAGGTATTTTTTAAAACATTCGGCTGCCGCACGAACATCTACGACACCGAGCTGATGAAAAGCTACGTCAAAGACTACGATATAGTTAGCGACGAAAACGAAGCCGACATCGTAGTGGTAAACTCCTGCACGGTCACAAACTCCGCAGATAGCGGCGCGCGCAGCTACATAAACGGCATAAAAAAGCGCGGCGCTAGAGTGATACTAACCGGCTGCGGCGCGGTGAGCAAGGGCAAGGAGCTGTTTAACAAAAGCGCGGTTTTCGGCGTGATAGGCGCTAGTAAAAAAGAGGATATAAACGCGCTACTAAAGTCGCAAGATCCGTTTTTCGAGCTAGGAAATTTAAAAAGTATCGACAAAAATATCGTAACGAACTACGAAAATCACACCAAAGCTTTTATCAAGATCCAAGAGGGCTGCGACTTTGCCTGCAGCTACTGCATTATCCCGGCCGTTCGCGGCAAGGCGCGCAGCATGGATGAGGAAGCGATCTTGCGCGAGGCTAAAATTTTAGCCTATAACGGCTATAACGAGCTAGTGCTGACGGGCACAAACATCGGCAGCTACGGCAAGGATACGGGCTCAAGCCTGGGTCGCTTACTAGGCAAGCTCGGTAAAGTAGGCGGCATAAAGCGCATAAGGCTCGGTAGTATCGAGCCAAGCCAGATAGACGAGAGTTTTCGCGAGATTTTAAAAGAGAGCTGGCTAGAGCGACATCTGCATATCGCGCTTCAGCATACGAGCGAGGCGATGCTGCGCATCATGAGGCGGCGAAATCAGGCCTTTAGAGACTTGGAGCTATTTTTGGAGCTTAGCGAAATGGGTTTTGCGCTAGGAACCGACTATATTGTTGGGCATCCGGGCGAGAGCGAGGAAATCTGGAGCGAGGCGCTAGAAAATTTTAAAAAATTTCCGCTCACGCATCTGCACTGCTTTGCGTATTCGCCGCGCACGGGCACGCACTCTGCGGATATGAAAATGGACGTTAGCGGCGACGTGGCGAAGGCTAGGCTTAAAATTTTAAAGCAGATCGTAGCGGAAAATAATTTTAAATTTAGACAAGAGCACGCCAAAAAAGGCGGGAGCCTAAACGTACTAGTCGAGCAGCTAAACGGCGAATTTTACGAAGGTTTCGATCAGTTTTATAACAAAGTAAAAATCAAAACGGATAAGCAAATTTTAAAAGAGTGGGCGGTCATAGATAAATTTGAAGTAAAAAGCGAGGGCGACTATGCACAAATTTAAGCTAAATAAACAAAAGATCATCGTGATTTTGACGGCTATTTTGGCGGTTTTGCTAGCCGTTGCGGTAGGTAGAAATCAACCCAAAAACATAATGTACGAAAGCTACGAAAAGCTGCTAGAAGGCGATATGATCGCAAGCGCGACCGTAAACGGCGGCGAGCTGGAGCTCACGACTAAGGGCGGCAACAAATACATCATCATAAAAGACGGCGTAGATATGCGCGCTCTGGTGCAAAAAGTGCCCGTCGATCTAAAAAAAGAGACGCCCGTGCTGGATGAAATTTTAGCCGTGCTAGCGCTGCTTGCTATCTGTTTTGCGGGGCTTGCGGTTTATGCGAGGTTTAAAAAACAAAGACTCGCCGCTCAAAACGAAAATCAAAAAGCAAGCGTCTACGAATACGACAATATCGCCGCTAGCTCGGTTGCTCCTGCTATCTCAAACGTCAAATTTGACGACGTGGCGGGTATAAAGGACGTCAAATTTGAGCTAAGCGAGATCGTGGATTTTCTAAAAAATCAGACGAAATATAAAAAATTCGGCATCAAAATGCCAAAAGGCGTGCTGATGGTAGGGCCTCCGGGCGTGGGTAAAACGCTGGTGGCAAAGGCCGTCGCGGGCGAGGCGGGAGTGCCGTTTTTTTACCAAAGCGGCGCTAGTTTCGTGCAAATTTACGTCGGTATGGGCGCAAAACGCGTGCATGAGCTGTTTTTAAAGGCTAAAGCCTATGCACCATCCATCATCTTTATCGACGAGATCGACGCTGTGGGCAAGGTGCGCGGCGGTAACCGAAACGACGAGCGCGAGGCCACGCTAAATCAGCTACTGACCGAGATGGACGGCTTTGAGGATAACTCTGGCGTCATCGTGATCGCCGCGACCAACCGCATCGAGATGATAGACGAGGCGCTGCTGCGCTCGGGACGATTTGATAGACGAATTTTTCTTTCGATGCCTGATTTTGCCGATAGGGTCGAGATTTTAAAATCTTATCTAAAAGATAAAAACACGAGCGTAGAGGCGCAGGACGTGGCGCGTATCAGCGTCGGTTTTAGCGGGGCGGCGCTTTCTACGCTGGTAAACGAAGCCGCGATAAATGCGCTAAGGCGCGGCGGCGAGATAATCGAATTTAGCGATTTTGAAAGCGTTTTAAACAAAGTCCTGCTCGGTAAAAGAAGGATTTTGAGCTACAACGACGAGGAAAAGCGCATCCAAGCGCTCTATCAGGGCGCAAAGGCCTTGGCGGCGTATTGGTTTGGGATAGAATTTGAAAAAATTTCGCTCGTCGAGGAGCAGTTTATGCGTCCTGAGCGAGAGATAGAGTCGCGCTCGCAGATGTTTGCTCGCATCAAGGTCTGTTTTGCGGGTATGAGCGCGCTAAAGATGGTCAAAGACGATACCTTTTCAAACTCGGGCGCCGACATCCAAAAAGCTCGCGAGATAGCGCAAAATATGGTCTTTGAGTACGGTATGGGGCGCGCTTTGATACCAAATGCGGTGGATGCCGAGGAGCTACTGCAAGAGGCGTACGCCGAGGTCGGAACGTTTTTGGCGGGCATGAAAACGCAGCTAGAGCGCATCAGCGAGCATATCGAGATATATGAAAGTATCGATAAAGACGCGCTGGGCAAAATTATCAAAGAGTATTACAACTAAATTTAAGGAGAAAAAATGAAAGCAAAAATAGGCATTTTGACGCTGAGTGACCGCGCTAGCGAAGGTAAATACGACGATCTATCGGGCGCGGCGATAAAAGAGGTTTTGGATGGCTGGATAACGAGCGAGCGCGAGTATTTTTACGAGGTGATTCCCGATGAGATCGAGCTCATAAAAGAGCGCCTAAAACACATGATAGACGTGCTAGGCTGCGATCTAGTGCTAACGACCGGCGGCACGGGACCGGCTCCTCGCGACGTGACGCCTGAGGCGACCGAAGCCGTGTGCGAAAAGATGATGCCCGGCTTTGGCGAGCTAATGCGCGCTGCTAGCCTAAAATACGTACCTACGGCAATCCTATCGCGCCAAACCGCAGGCATCAGAGGGCACGCGCTCATCGTAAATTTACCGGGCCAGCCAAAGGCGATCAGGGAGTGCTTGGAGCCGGTATTTCCAGCGATTCCGTACTGCATCGACCTGATCGGCGGCGCATTTATAGAGACTGATGAGAGCGTGATGAAGGTCTTTCGCCCGAAACAAAAGAAAATTTCGTGATCCACGCGTGCTAAACTTTTTTGAAAATATAAATTTAAAGGCTACGAGGCTGCTTGAGGGCTATTATTCGCTCTTTTGCGGCCTTTTTACGCTTTGCGTCGGTGTTTACGGGCTCGCGCTCGTTTTTAGGGTCGAGTGGCTTTTGCTTGCCGCTAGCGCTTGTATCTACGCGTGCTTTGTCCTGCTTGCATTTCGTTCGCTTTTTTGGTTCGTCTTAAGTCTGATTTTCTCGCCCGTTTTTGCTATCGTCGTACGCGAGCGTTATGACGAAAATTTGCTTTTAGACGCCGTTTTTGCGCTTATTTGGATATTTTGCTGGTTATTTTTGTCGCTAGCCGTGAGTGAAAATATTTCAAAACTCGGCAACGAAATCGTATCTAAAATTTTACGTATTGCCGCGCTTTTTGCAGTGATCGGCGTTTATTACGTTAGTATTGAAAATAGCCTAAATTTACAAGCTATTTTACAAGACACCGTTACGCTTCGCATCGTACTTATCGCCATAAATATCTATATGTTTCCGTCTCTTATCGCGCTTTTGGCGCTTGATTTGCGCGGCTATTATTTGAAAAGCAAAGGCGAAAAAAGAGCCGAATTTTCATTTTTTAACCTTGCTCGCGAGGGTTTAAAGGTGTTTAAATTTATCGCCTTAAGGCGTAAAATTTAAACGCATAAACTTTTTATAGAGTCTCTAAAAAATGCTATTTTTTGTAAATTTGAGGGATAGAAAACCGTTCCTCCACTTTTGATTGGTAGCGGCGAAACTAAATTTTAGTAAAACTCTGGATACTTTTTGGTGCGGCGATGGCTTGCAGTTAAATTTGATAAAGTAGACCTCGCAACGTAAAGCCGTAATTTAAATTTCGGCCTTGCTTGCTAGGTTACTCGGCGGCTTATTCTAGCTCTCTTGCGCCGATTTTTGATTTTTTACTTAGGTGTTTTACGTAAAAAATATAAAGCGCAGTGAGCAGGCCGACGGCGGCGAGCAGGGCGACCACGATGTGGCTAAACGCGCTCTTGTCGTAGTTTTTGCCTAGATACCAGCCCACTGCAAGCAGTATGGCGACCCAGATACCCGCACCAAGAGTCGTGTAGAGGCTAAATTTAAAAAGGTTCATCTTAGCAAGACCCGCAGGTAGGCTGATGTATTGGCGGATGCCCGGGATCAGGCGGCAGTTAAATGTCGAAATCTCGCCGTGCCTTTTGAAAAAGGCCTCAAATTTGCGCATTTTTACCTTTGTGATGCCGACGTATTTGCCGTATTTTAGCACGAGCTCGCGCCCGAAAAAGTAGCATAGATAGTAGTTAAACACGGCTCCTGCGAGGCTGCCAGCCGTACCCGCACACCACGCCAGCACTAAGCTCATCTGCCCTTGGTGCGCGAGGTAGCCTGCAGGTATCATCGCCACTTCGCTTGGAAACGGGAAAAACGAACTCTCTAAAAACATCATCAAAAATATGCCCGCATATCCCCACTCGCCGACGGTTTGGACGATAAAATTTATAAAATCGCCTAGCATTTTTCTCCTTAAATTTAAAATTATGATTTTAGCAAACTACGGTAAATTTTAGCTTTAGACGGGTGCAAAACAAATTTGACGGCGCGATTGACGAGTGCGAGGTGGGATCAAATTTTAGGTTTTGCGGTTGGTTTTAGGATAGGTAAAATCAGGGCGTCGCGGTCAAATTTGAGTTATAAATTTAACCGCGCACGTTTGAGAGTCAAATTTGACGCCAAAACCCAAATTTGACTCAAAATTTTATCGGCCGACTTTAAAGTCGGCCAAAAAAGCTTTCGGCCTGCGCTAAAACGCAAGCAGCGCGTAATCAAAACACGGGCAGGATCGCTCCGTCGTATCTTTTTAGGATAAATTCCTTTGTCTCTGGGCTGGTTGCGGCTTTAACCAGGACTTTGATTTTCGGGCTATTTTCGTTGCCTGCTTTGACTGCGATGATGTTGGCGTAAGGGCTTTCGGTGCCTTCGATAGCTAGCGAGTCTTTTTTAGGATTCATACCGATATCAAGGACGAAATTCGTGCTTATAGCGGCAAGATCGACTTCATCTAGCGTGCGAGGTATCTGCGCACCCTCAAGCTCGACGAAATTTAGGCGCTTTGGATTTTTCACGATGTCTTTTGGCGTGGCTAGCTCAGCACTCTTATCTAGCTCGATGAGACCCGCTTTTTGCAGTATGTTTAGTGCTCTGTTGCCGTTAGTAGGATCGTAGGCGATCGCGACTTTAGCGCCGTCTTTTAGCTCGCTTAGGCTCTTTATCTTTTTTGAGTAAAAGCCCAGCGGCTCAAGATGTATCGCCGCAGCGGTTATCAGAGTCGTGCCTTTTGTTTCATTGTGATTTTTTAGATACGGCCAGTGTTGAAAGAAATTCGCGTCCAAATCGCCGTCTTGCGTTGCTAAATTCGGTATCGAGTAGTCGTTTATCTCTTTGATGACTAGATCGTAGCCCTCTTTTGCTAGGATGGGTTTGATAAACTCCATGATCTCTGCGTGAGGTACGGGCGAGACGGCTACTACGATAGTGTGATCTTTGTCTGCTGCATAGAGGTTAAAGGCTATCGCCAAACTTGCTAAAATTTTAAAAACTTTCATTATATTTTCCTTTTTATTTTGAAAAACGGCGCCAAAAAGGTAAAAGCTTTTACGCCGTTTTATTTTTGGA
The DNA here is from genome assembly GCA_963519915.1 of uncultured Campylobacter sp. Taxonomy (GTDB): domain Bacteria; phylum Campylobacterota; class Campylobacteria; order Campylobacterales; family Campylobacteraceae; genus Campylobacter_A. The sequence continues at coordinate 12,953 of CAUQPE010000032.1, forward strand.
GATTTTTCTCGACTATTTTTTATTTTTTCAAATTTGAGCCCTAAAATTTAAACAAAAAGCGCCTATTGCGATTTTTAAAGCTAAATTTTACGATGGCAAATCGCTCAAATTTGATGCGATCAGAAGCTCGGTATCACCGCACCTTGGTAGCGCTTAATAATAAAGTCTTTCACCTCGGGAGTTAGTATCGCTTTATCTAGAGCCTTGATTTTTGGGCTGTTTTCGTTGCCGGCCTTGGTCGCTACGTAGTTGGTGTACGGGCTATCTTTATCCTCGAGGATTATCGCGTCTTTGGTCGGTTTGAGGCCGACATCCAGGGCGTAGTTTACGTTGATAAAGGCTAGCGCGACGTCGTCGAGAGAGCGGGGCGTCTGCGCGGACTCCATCTCTTTAAATTTGAGATTTTTTGGATTTTCTATGATATCGAGCGGGGATTTGTATTCGCCCTCTTTAGCCTTTACGATGCCGGCCTTTTCGAGCAAATTTATCGAGCGCGTCGAGTCTGCGGCGTTATTTGAGATAGCGATGATATCGCCGTCTTTTAGCTCGTCTAGGCTTTTTATCTTTTTAGAATACGCGCCCATAGGCTCGACGTGAACGCCAACAGTCGGCACGATGTGAGTGCCTTTGTCCTTGTTAAACGACTTCATATACGGCAAGCCTTGGAAGTAGTTGGCGTCGAGTTCGCCGTTTTCGACGGCGAGGTTTGGGATCACGTAGTCGTTAAAGATTTTGACGTCGAGCTTGTAGCCTTCTTTTTCTAGGATCGGCTTTACGACCTCTTCTAAAATCTCGGCGTGTGGCACGGGAGATGCGCCTACGGTGATGGTTTTGTCGCTAGCATACAGGCCGCTAGCTAAAAGCGCGCCAAGAAGTATTTTTGAAAATTTCATTATTATTCCTTTTTTGATAAAAAATGGCGCTAAAAAGGTAAAAGCTTTTACGCCGTTTTGTTTTAAGAGCGGTCTCTAAACTAAATTTGGATTCGTCGTTTCGTTAAATTTGCCCGCGCCGCTAAATTTGAGCGGGCGGGGCTAAATTTGATTAAAATGTCGGGATTATCGCGCCTTTATATTTTCCCTCGATAAATTTCTTTACCTCCGGGCTCGTGACGGCTTTGTCTAGAGCTTTGATTTTCGGGCTGTTTTCGTTGCCGACTTTGACCACGACGTAGTTGGTGTACGGGCTATCTTTGCTCTCAAGTACGAGCGCGTCTTTGGTCGGGTTTAGGTTGGCGTTTAGAGCGTAGTTTGTGTTGATAACGGCGATGGCGACGTCATCTAGCGTACGAGGAACTTGAGCTGTCTCGATCTCTTCAAATTTTAGCTTTTTTGGGTTTTCCGTGATATCAAGCGGTGTTTTTAGGGGGTTGTCATTTAGCTTGATAAGACCTGCGCTAGCTAGCACGTCAAGCGCGCGGCTCTCGTTTGTCGGGTCGTTTGGTATCGCTACGGTGCTGCCGTCTTTTAGCTCTTTGATATCTTTTATCTTTTTAGAGTAAACGCCCATAGGCTCGAGGTGAACGCCAACTGTTTTAACTAGATGAGTGCCTTTGTTTTTGTTAAATTCCTCAAGATACGGCAGGTGCTGGAAGTAGTTGGCGTCTAGATCGCCGTCCTCGGTGGCTAAATTTGGAGTAGAGTAGTCGTTAAATTCTTTGATCTCAAGAGTAAAGCCGTCTTTTGCAAGGATAGGTTTTACGACTTCTAAAATTTCAGCATGCGGAACCGGCGTAGCGCCTACGACGATTTTCTCGGCTGCATTTGCGGCGACCGTTAGGCTTAGAGCAACTAGAGAGTATTTGAGTAGATTTTTCATTTTATATCCTTTTTAAATTTTGCTAGCATTTAAAAAAGGATACGAGCGGAGGCTTAAATTTCTTTTTAAATGCTTAGCGAAACTAAGCGCTTAAAAAGAAATTTTGCGCTTAGCGTTAGTCTTTCGACGACTTAAGTTCAGTGAAGCGACGCATTTCGCACATATCTGATTTCATTTTCTATCCTTTCTTTGTAAAATTAATTTCGGGATTTTATGCAAAAAAAGTTTAAAAGAAAATAAAATCAGACGTAAAAAATTATTTCTTTGTGAACTTGTAAATAAAATTTCCTAATGATTGGAAAATTTGAACCATTATGATTAAAATCACGACGGTATAAAGCATGATATCGGGGCGAAATCTCTGATAGCCGTAGTTTATCGCAACAGACCCCAGTCCGCCGCCGCCGACCGCGCCCGCCATCGCCGAAAAGCCGATGATAACGATAAGCGTGAGTGTGATAGAAGCCACGATGCCGGGCAGTGCCTCAACGAACATCACCTTAAAAATAATCTGAAAATTTGAGCTACCAAAGCTTCTGGCGGCCTCGATGATACCTTTATCGACCTCTTTTAGTGCGCTCTCTATGAGCCTAGCGATAAACGGCGCTGCGCCGATAGTAAGCGGAACGATAGCCGCGCTGGTACCGATACTGGTGCCTACGATCAGGCGCGTGAGCGGGAAAAGCACGATGATGAGGATGATAAATGGAAAGCTTCTTAGCGTATTTACCGTGATATCAAGCGCGATAAATAGCGGTTTGTTTGGCTTTAGGCCGTCTTGCGCGGAAAGAACGAGCAAGATAGCGGGCACTAGACCTATGAGAAACGCTAAAAGCGTAGAAACCACGCTCATATAAAGCGTCTCGCCGATAGCAGGAAGCAAAATGCGCTCGAAAACGTCGGGAAATTTAGAAAAATCTATGCCAAACATCACGCCACCTCCCATAATACGCCGCTTTGCTTGATATACTCGGTCACGCGCGCTTCGTCTTTTGGATCGACGTTGATGACGAGCGAGCCAAGTACGTTTTCGTTTAGCTTTTCAAGCTTGCCCCAGACGATGTTAAAGTCGATGTTTAGCGTGCGCGCCATATGCGTGATGACGCTGTTTTGCGCGACTTCTTTTGGGAAAAAGAGCCTGATATTTACGCCCTCGCTCGGCAAAATTTCATCCTCTCCGAGGAATTCCTTCATCTTTTCATCTGGCTTTAAAAATAGCTCCTCGATCGTGCCGCTGCCGATTATCTTGCCGCTTTCTAGCAGTACTGCGCGGCGCGCGATGCTTTTTACGACTTCCATCTCGTGCGTGACTAAAACGACGCTGATATTTAGCGTTTGATTGATCTGTTTTAAAAGCTCGAGTATCGAATTCGTCGTATTTGGATCAAGCGCCGAGGTAGCCTCGTCGGAGAGTAAAATTTTTGGACTTAGCGCAAGGGCACGGGCGATGGCGACGCGTTGTTTTTGGCCGCCGCTTAGCTCGCCCGGGTAGCTTGCGGCTTTGTTTGCAAGGCCGACTAGCTCTAGTAGTTCGCTCACTCTTTTTTTGATATCGCCGTCTGAGTAGCCCCAAAATTTAAGCGGAGTAGCGACGTTTTCAAATGCCGTTTTCCTCGCCATCAGCGCAAAGTGCTGAAATATCATCCCCACATCTCGCCTAAGTTCTCTTAGCTCTTTATCTTTTAGCGCCGAGATTTCTTTGTCAAATACCTTCAGGCTGCCGCTTTGATAGTCCTCTAGGCCGTTTATGCAGCGAAGCAGGGTAGATTTACCCGCGCCGCTGTGGCCTACGATGGCGAAAATTTCGCCTTTTTCTACGGTTAGGTTGACGCCGTCTATGATCTGCGTCGCTCCGTAAAATTTCTTTAAATTTTCTATTTTTATCACTAACTTTCCTTGTTTTTGAAAACGCGTAAATTTATAAAATTTCGCGCCTTAGCTCATCTGCGCTCTTTGGCGAAAGAAGCGCCGGAGCGATGTCAAATACGCTAAATGCGCCGCTTTCGCCTCTTTTTGCTAAGCGATACGCCGCGCGGGCGTAGGCTACGAGCACGCTTGCGGTAAATTCGGGATTTGAATCAAGCTTTAGCGAAAACTCGATCAGGTGTTTATTTTCGCCGCGCTCGCCCGTCGCTCCGCTTCGCAAGACGAATCCTCCGTGGGGGATGCCGCCGTGCTCATTTTTAAGCGTTTCAAGACTTACGAAATGTACGCTCGTATCGTAGTCGGCAAAGTAGTTTGGCATCGTTTTTATCTCACGCTCGATGCGCGCTTTATCGGCGCCGTCCTGGGCCACAACGTAGCACTCGCGCAGGTGTTTTTCTCTCGTAGATAAATTTGGATTTTCGCCCGCGCGAACTCGCTCCAAGGCGCTTTCTATCGGCACGGTGTATTGGCGCGCGTCCACGACACCCTCGATCCTGCGGATGGCGTCGGAGTGGCCTTGGCTCACGCCTTTACCCCAAAACGTATAACTGCTGCCGTTTTCCAGCACGCTCTCGCCAAATAGTCTATTTAGCGAAAACAGCCCTGGATCCCAGCCCACGGCGATGATGCCAACTTTTCCGCCCTTTTTGGCGGCGGCATCTACCGCGTCGAAGTGCTCAGGGATTTTTGCGTGCGTATCGAAGCTATCTACGACATTGAAATTTAGCGCAAATTCTGGCGTCTGAGTCGGTAGATCCGTCGCGCTACCGCCGCAAAGAACTAAAACATCAAATTTACCCTTGTGCGATAAAATTTCATCCGCGCTAAACACCGGCGCACCGCATGTTTTTACTTCGCTTGGATTTCTGCGGCTAAAAACTGCTGTTAATTCTAAATCCTTGCTATTTCTAGCGGCAAGCTCCACGCCGCGACCTAAATTTCCATATCCCAAAACTGCTATTTTTATTTTTTCGTTCATTTTTATCCTTCAAATTTTAAAATTTAGCGAGCAAAAACGGCGCGCTACCTATGAAATTTCACTTCATCAGCAAATAATAAATCACGTATATCCAGCTTAAAAATCCGTGAATTATCGCCCACAATATGCTTTTGTTTGCTCCCCACGATAGCGCGACGGCTATGACCGTGCCTAACGTAAATCCACCGATACCGCCTTTCATTTTTTCTCCTTGATTTAAAATTTAGGCTCAAACGAGCGGACTACTCGCCAAACGCCTTTAGCTCGTCGCATACTTTGGCGAATTTTTCCTGCGCGCTTTGCAGCCCTTCGCGGTTGGCTTCTACCACGGCTTGCGGAGCTGAGGCTACGAATTTCTCGTTATTTAGCATGCTTGATAGCTTTGCTATCTCTTTTT
>CAUQPE010000033.1:0-17781 GCA_963519915.1 uncultured Campylobacter sp.
TTTAAAATCTTGCGTATTTATCATTTAAACAACTCAAATTTACTCAAAATAACCGGCCTAAATTTGATCTGCTAGCCATTTCTTAAATTTAAAATTAAATTTATAAATTTATTTTGAGTAAATTTTACACTCCATTTTAAATCTAGCGTTACGTTTTTAAACAAAATTTGATTTTTCTCTACACCAGCCATCCAAAAAAATACAAATTTAGTCGCATTTTAGCCAAGCTTTTGTATATTTTGCGCACTTTATTTTAAAGGAGAAAGAATGAGAAAACTTCTGTTTTCATTTTTGGCAACATTCGCCGCCGTCTTTCTAACGGGTCAGGCTAATTTGCAGGCTGCTGAAGCTGACGCTTTGGCTAAAATCAAAGAGCGCGGATACGTGCGCGTGGGCGTCTTTAGCGACAAACCGCCGTTTGGCTACGTCGATAAAGAGGGCAAAAACCAAGGCTACGACATATATTTCGCCAAACGCATCGCAAAGGATCTGCTGGGCGACGAGAGCAAGGTTAAATTTGAGCTTGTAGAAGCAGCAGGCCGCGTAGAAGTGCTAGTAGCCGACAAGGTCGACATCACTTTGGCAAATTTTACAAAAACGCCGGAGCGTGCCAGAGTCGTTGATTTCGCGCTTCCGTATATGAAAGTGTCGCTAGGCGTAGTTAGCCCGGACGGTGCGGTCATAAAAAGCGTGGACGAGCTAAAGGGCAAAAAACTAATCGTCAATAAAGGCACGACTGCGGACGCGTATTTCACGAAAAATCACCCTGACATCGAGCTTATAAAATACGACCAAAATACCGAAACCTTCGCCGCTTTGGTAGATAAAAGAGGCGTAGCACTAGCGCACGATAACGCGTTACTTTTTGCGTGGGCTAAGGAAAATCCTGGCTTTACCGTCGGTATCGAGGCCCTAGGCGAGGTAGATGTCATCGCACCTGCGGTCAAAAAGGGCAACAAAGCGCTACTTGAGTGGCTAAATAACGAGATTGTAGAGCTTGGCAAGGAAAATTTCTTCCATAAAAACTATGACGCCACGCTAAAACCGATCTACGGCGATAGCGTAAATCCGGAATCTCTCGTCGTTGAAGGCGGCAAACTATAAAACCAAAGTCGGAAGAAATTCCGGCTTTTTCATTCTATACATTTTAAAATTTAAAGCATTAGTTAAATTTACCACCCACACAGCCCACCGTTGCGATATTTTAAATACGACTAAAATTTTACACTTGCTTCTTATTAAAGCAAATTTGATCCGAAAAATCCAATAAGTAAACCGTCAAATTTAAGCTCACATATCAAAGTTTGTAAATTTTAATCGCTATAGAGTTCAAGGAAATTTTTTAATTATTAGAAAGGATAATTTTGTGGATTTTTGTAAAAATTACAAAGAAAGTTTAAAATAAAACCTGCGGAAAGCCGAAGCCTTCCGCAGATAAAGGCGTATTACATCATTCCGCCCATGCCGCCCATTCCACTCATATCAGGCATCGCAGGCATTGGCTTGTCCTCTTTTAGCTCGCTTATGGTAGCTTCCGTAGTTAGGAGCAGGCTCGCCACGCTGACAGCGTTTTGAAGAGCCACGCGCTCGACCTTGACCGGGTCGATGATACCGGCTTTAAACATATCCACGTACTCGCCAGTAGCCGCGTTAAAGCCGTAGTTGTCGTCCTTGCTTACGCTTACGGAGTTTGCTACTACGCCCGCGTCAAAGCCCGCATTTTCGGCGATCTGGCGGAGAGGAGCGGTTAGCGCGCGTCTTACGATATCGGCGCCTATAGCTTCGTCGCCGCTTAGTTTTAGATCTACTTTTGCGCTCGCTTTGATAAACGCAGCGCCGCCGCCGATTACTATACCCTCTTCTACAGCCGCTTTAGTCGCGCTTAGAGCATCATCCACGCGGTCTTTTTTCTCTTTCATCTCAGTCTCAGTAGCAGCGCCCACTTTGATGACCGCTACGCCGCCGCTTAGCTTAGCTAGGCGCTCTTGCAGCTTTTCTTTGTCGTAGTCGCTTGTGGTTTCTGCGATTTGAGCTTTTATCTGGATGATTCTAGCGTCGATTGCAGATTTCTCGCCTGCGCCGTTTACGATAGTCGTATTATCTTTGTCGATGATGACGCTTGAAGCTTGACCTAAGTCGCTTAGAGTCGCACTCTCTAGCGTTCTTCCTAGCTCTTCGCTCACCACTTCGCCGCCTGTTAATATCGCGATATCCTCAAGCATCGCTTTTCTGCGATCGCCAAAGCCAGGAGCCTTAACCGCAGAGATGTTTAGCACGCCGCGAAGCTTGTTTACTACTAGCGTCGCAAGCGCCTCGCCCTCGATATCTTCAGCGATGATTAGCAGCGGTTTTCCTGTTTTTTGAATCTGCTCAAGCACAGGTAGTAGGTCTTTTAAATTTGTAATCTTCTTGTCAAATAGCAAGATAAACGGATTGCTCAGCTCGACCTGCATCTTTTCGGCGTTTGTGATGAAGTACGGGCTTAGATATCCGCGGTCAAACTGCATACCCTCGACCACGTTTAGCTCGTCGTGGATAGATTTTGCTTCCTCGACGGTAATGACGCCGTCTTTGCCGACTTTTTCCATCGCGTCAGCGATCAGTCCGCCGATAGCAGAGTCAGAATTTGCCGAGATAGTGGCTACTTGCGCGATCTCTTTTTTATCGGTTACTTTGCGCGATAGGCTTTTTAGCTCGGCGATTATAGCTGCGGCCTCTTTATCCATACCGCGTTTTACCTCGACCGGATTTGCGCCCGCAGTGATATTTCTTAAGCCCTCTTTAAAGATAGAGTGCGCCAAAACCGTAGCTGTAGTCGTACCGTCGCCAGCCTCGTCGTTTGTTTTGCTAGCGACCTCTTTTACTAGGCCTGCGCCCATATTTTCTAGAGCGTCTTTTAGCTCGACCTCTTTAGCTACGCTCACGCCGTCTTTTGTGATCGCTGGAGCGCCGAAGCTCTTTTGCACTAGCACATTTCTGCCGCGAGGCCCCATCGTTACTTTTACCGCGTCGTTTAGTTTTCTAACGCCTTCGTATAGTCTATTTCTAGCCTCGTCTGAAAAAAATATCTCTTTTGCCATCTTTTTTCCTTTAAATTTAGATTATTTTAAAACGCCTAAAACATCTTCGATTTTTAGAACCAAATATGTTTTACCATCAAGCACAACCTCGGTGCCTCCGTATTTAGCGAAAACCACGCTATCGCCCACGCTCACACCTTCTACCTCGCTTGATACCGCCAAAACCTTGCCGCTTAAAGGTTTTTCTTTTGCATTATCGGGTATAATGATGCCCGAAGCGGTCGTTTTGACGTCCTCGAGACGCTCGACTAAGACTCGTTTGCCTAACGGTTGAAAATTCATGATTCATCCTTTATGGTTTAATTTTACTTTTTTAGCACTCTTTTGTTTTGAGTGATGAAATTATAGTCAAATTTTTAGAATTTGTCAATAATTTAGCTAAAATTATTAACAAGTCTTAGTATAATCGGCTCAAGTTTCATAATAAAATTAAACTAAATCTAAAGGATAGACGATGAAAATATTAGGCGCCCTGCTTGGACTGGTTTTTGCTTTGCTTATCGCGGCTTACGTCGCGGCCTTTACGGATTTTGGCAACGGCTTGGTTAAGCCGTATGCCCAAAATTTGATTAAAGAAAAAAGCGGATTTGACGTCAAATTTGACAAATTTCAGATCCGCCCGACGAGCGTAGATATCGTAGCGAACGTAAACGGCGAGATCGTAGCGAACGTAAACGGCGGGCTTTCGATTTTCTCGCAAAGCCTCGATCTAAAATACGACGTCGCCGTTAGCGATCTAAAAAGCCTGGGCGTCAAGCTAAGCGAAGCTATGAAAATCTCAGGCATCGCGAAGGGTAAATTTAGCGATTTTAGAGCTAGCGGAGTAGGCCAAATGCTAGGCTCAAGCGTTAGCTTCGACGCAAATTTAAAGGACTACAAGCCGCTTTCTTTAAAGCTCGACGCCAAAAATTTACAAGTAGAAAAAGCTCTAGCGCTAGCCGGCCAGCCTATCTACGCGCGCGGTAAAATCTCTGCCGTCGCAAATATAGTAGAAAGCGGCGGCAAGCCAAACGGCACCGCAAACATCGATATCTTGGACGTCAAAACCGATAACGCGCTCATCGCAAAGGATTTTAACGTTACTCTACCGTCAAATTTCGCCGCAAACGGCAAAGTCGTAGCCGACGTCAAAGACGGCATCGTAAACGCCAAAAGCGCGGTGATCACGCCGCTAGCGACGATCGGCAGCGACAAGACGATCTACGATCCAAACTCAAACACCCTAAGCAGCGACATCAAGCTCATCGTGGACGATCTGGCTAAATTTGAGTCCGTCGTGGGGCAAAAGCTTAGCGGAGCGTTCAAAGCAAACGGCAACGTCATCGCCACCGCCGGCGAGCTAAAAAACTTCGACGTCAAGATCGAGGGATTTGGCGGTAACGTCGATGCGGTGCTAAACGGCGGCAAACTCATAGCCAAAATCAGCTCACTAAAGCTTGACGAGCTGGTTAAAATCGCCGCTTTCCCGGCGTTTGTCGGCGGAACGATCAGCGGCGAAGCGGTGCTAAACGACGTGCACAACACGCAAAATATCTCTGGCTCTGTTAAGCTCGCCACCAAAAACGCGCGGCTAAATCCGGCTGAGCTAAAACAGGTCGCAAAGGAGATAAATTTGAGCAAACCTCTAGCCTTTGAACTAAACGCAAACGCCGATGTGGCAAGCTCGAAAGCCAAATTTAACGCCTCACTAAACTCCGAGCTTCTAAAACTAAAGAGCCTAAGCGGCGTTTACGGACTGGACGACAAAAATGCGGACGTCAAATTTGACGCGGGCATCGATGATCTGGGCGAATTTGAAGAGCTTATCGGCAAAAAGCTATCGGGCAAAGTGGACGTTAAAGGCGCGGCAAAACTCGCAAAGGGCGCGCTTAGCGAGCTAGATCTAAACGCAAACGCGCTAGGCGGCAAGATAGATGCGATCCTCAAAAACGAAAAACTCACGGCAAATTTAAGCGCGCTTTCGCTCAAGGACGCATTTACGCTGGCTGCGCTGCCAAACTACGCCGACGCCGTGATCGACGGATCCATCAATCTAAGCGGGCTCGATCCAAAAAATCTCAGCGGTACGGCTAAATTTAACGTCAAAAACGGTATCGTAAACAGCGCCGTCGTAGCAAAAGAGCTAGATAAACGCTTCCCAAACGGCACGAAATTTGACGCTAACGCGGATGTCGCTATAAACGGCGGCAAGGCTAAATTTGACTCGGTAGCAAACCTCGTCTCAAACGCAAACAAAAACCTAATCGCGCTAAAAAATCTAAAAGGCGACTACGAGCTTGAAAGCGGCTCGGCAAAGGCGGATTTTGAGCTTAGCATAAGGGAGCTAAAAGAGATCGAGTTTTTGGTCGGACGACCTCTTTACGGGCCTTTGCTAGTTATCGGCGACGCGACGAAAACGGGCGAAAGGCTAAGCGCGAACGTAAATTCGCGGCTCTTTAACGGCGATCTTAAAGCAGTCTTAAAAGACGATATCCTAAACGCAAATTTAAAAAGCTTCACCGCCAAAGGCCTCACCGACTTTTTGGGTCTCTCGCACGTATACGACGGCACCGGCGATATGACGATGGATTATAATCTCGCCTCGCAAAAAGGTAAATTTGACGTCGCCGTAAATGACGGCAAGCTTGCAAAGACCGATTTTACCGAGCAGGTAAGGACCTTCACCGGACGCGACATAACAAGCGAAATCTACAAAAACAGCAAAATAAAAGGTACGATAAACAAAAACCTCATCGACTTTAACGCCGATATGAACGCGACTAGAAGCCGCGTCTGGGTAACTAGCGGCAAATACGATATGGCGACCAAGGCCGTAAACGTGCCGATCAAGATGAACTACGAAAAAACCGACATCGATATCACCGTCACGGGCACTAGCGACAACCCGAAATACACGATCGGCTCGGACTACCTAAAGGGTAAGGCGGTTAAGGAGCTCGATAGATTTTTGGATAAGAAATTCGGCAAAGACGACGAAAACGGCACCACGGGCGATGCGAAAAAAGACGCAAAAAAAGATGCGATAAAAGGGCTTCTCAAGGGGCTGTTTTAGGTAAATTTGAGCTAAGCGCGGTGGTAAATTTGACGCAGAATTTGAGCAAAATAAGTGCGGCAAGTGCGGCAAATTTGAGCCGGAGCTCGCTTGCTCGGCGCGTCAAATTTGGGCTACCGGGCTAAATTTGACCGCTCGGCTCTGCGGTAAAATTTACGATTTACCGGGCGGCAAATTTGAGTCTTTTTGATTAAAGTCAGCGGCGCGGCTCGGTACTAAAATCAAAGCTTTAAATTTAAGGCCTTGCGGGTAGCAAATTTAAACAGTCTTAGGACGCTAAATTAATGCTGAATTTAGATCGCTAAGCTAAATTTAAGTCCGCTTTGAGGATAGATTTGAGCGGGCAAAGCGGCGATGAATTGCCAGCAAGCCCCACAACCAGCAAAAAGCGATGAATTTTTGGGTTTTATGCGCTAAAACGATTGACAAAACGCTAAAGAAGCAATGATTTAAAGGAATAAAATTTGGACACAGCAAACAATCAGACGCAAAATTTAAACTACAATCCTCACAATCCAAATTTGACAAATCCCAGCTCAAAGAAATTTGCGAGGGATTACGATAAGGAGCCGCTGGTTATCAAAAGCTACGAGAGATTGTTTATCGTCACGCTTCCGGTCTCGTCTTTATTTTTTGCCGGCGTATTAGCATGTTTTGTTCGAGATTTTATTGACGGCTATACGAGCGATTATAAGGACCTTTATATAGTCCCTGTTATGTTTTTGTATACACTTGCTTGGTATTTATTCCTTATGATTTTTAATAAACACGAAATAAAATTTACAAATAAATACATAGACTTTATAGTAAACGGTAAAGTTAAAAGAAGGTGCTTGGTAAAAAGTGAAGATATGAGTAGGCCGTTTTTTCTGCATGATAATTTTAGTAAAGATAAAAAGATTGGAAATGAGATTTTTCTTTATATTATATTTATCGGATCCGTTATTTTTTCAGATGGCCTAGCCATAACTTTGTTTTTCTTTATGTATGTGTCAAATGTTTTTATAAAAATTTGCTTTTATGCAGTTATAAACTGTAGCTTGAAAGGCTTTAAAATATTTCCGTTTCTTAAGGTTGCAGAGCCTTCTTATCCTTACTATGTTCATAGAGTCAACTTTTTTTTTAGTAGATATTACTTGGTTTATCTGTATAAGGAGAAAATTTATATGGAAATCAAAGAATATTTTTTACAAAAAGATATAGACATCGATAATGTTAGAAAAAGTTATTATATTATGTAGGAGAATACCATGACAAGAGAAGAGGTCGCAAAAGTTGAGCTCGATGAAGCTTATAAGAGATTATTAAAAAATGTTGGCTAGGAAAGCCAAAGATACAAAAAGGAACAATTTTTGAACGCAGCAGATAACCAGACTCAAAATTTAAACGGCAATCCTCAAAATCCAAATTTGACAAATCCCGGCTCGGGCAAATTTTTGAGGGATTACGACAAAGAGCCGATAATCATCAAGGATTATAAACAAAATTTGAGCCTATTTTCAGCCCTCTTAACCCTCGCGCTCGTTGCATCATTATCTTGATCTCCCTGATTTTTTCTTTGATGAGTTTGGATAGGATTTTATTTAACTCCATTATTACTATCATAGTTTTAAAGCCTACGTTTAAAGAAGCCTTAAATGCGCCTAAAAATGGCCATTTCAGCTTTGAAAACGGCGCCATAAAACAGCAAATCACAGACAAAACCACAAAAGAAATCGAGCTTGTCCAGATCGCGGACTTAAGAAAAACATTTGACATCACGGATGATTTGTATCAGATAGGAGCTAACAAATACATCGTTTTCATCGGCCTAGTTTTCGTGCTTTTGGCGCTTAAAAACTATTGTGACGTGATGGGCATAAATATTTTTGAGATTTTTGCGTTTTTTATCTTCTTATTTTACCCGGCTTATTCCACAGACTATTTTTCATTTTAGATTGGGTGGACTCAAATAATGCACGGTTTATAATATGCTTGCTATTTTTTCCAAAAAGACGGCGCGATAATAAATATTTTGATCTGGGCAAACGACGATTACAAGGAGCTAAAAGAGTATTTTCTGCGCAAAAAAGGGATAAATTTGGATAATGCAAGCAAGCAGTTTAAGTTGATAAAATTTAAATAAAATCTATAAAATAACCGTTCGTAAAGTAAAGTCGGTAAAATTTCAAGTAGCATCCACCGGCAGCCAAATACGGCGCGACAAATCCAGCCTCGCTCGAGGGCTGATTAGATAAGACCGAGCGAGGCTAAAATTTACTTTGATTTTTTAACAAGTTCCCTAAATTTCGCGCAGCCCATATCGTATCCATAGTCGCAAGAAAGGCCGTAAAGCTCCATCGCCTTTTTATCGTCTTTTGCGCCTTGATCCGCCTTTTCATGTCCGCGGGCTAGAGCGTAACAACCCTGCGCGTCCTTGAAGTCGCAAGCTAGCCTGTAGTATTTGCGGGCTTTTTGCGGGTCTTTTGTGCCGCCATATTCGCCGTTACCGTGCGCGGCCGCTCTCACGCACGCCTCGCCGACTCCGCCCTCGCAGGCTTTTTCGTAAAGTCTCGCCGCCTTTTCGTAATCCGACTCGACTACGCCCCATAGCGAGTTACCGTCGTAAGCCCCCGCTACGGCCGCGCATCCGTCCATATCGCCGAGCTTGCAAGCTTTTTCATAGAGGGCAAACGCTTTTTTGCCGCCGTCCTCATCGCTAAATTTGCCGTTTTGTTCGCCCAAAAACGCTGCCAAATAGCAGCCCGCGCCGTTTTTCTCGCTACTGCACGACTTTTCAAACAAATCCATACTGCGCTGGGTATCGTATGCTTTTATATGCGCTTTGGCAGCCTCCTCAAAATCCCCGCCAAAAGCCGCTGCGACTAAAATCGCCGTTAAAACAATCTTTTTCAATCCGCCCTCCTATTTGCTAAGTTTTTTAAATTTAACGCAACCTCGATTAAATCCGTTTTGGCAAGCTAGGTCGTAAAATTTAGCCGCTTGGGCATCGTTTTTAGGCGTTGCGTCCCCTGATTCGTAGATATCTGCCGCATTATAGCAGCCCTCGCCCTCTCCGGCCTCGCAAGCAAGTTTATAATATTTTAGCGCATCGGTAAATTTAGCGGCGGCGTCGTACTTTTTAGCTATCCTTAAGCAAGCATCTGCATTTTTTGTCTCGCAGGCTTTTTCGTAAAATTCAGCCGAATTTTCGCCGCCTGTTTCATCTGCGCCTGTTTCATCTTGCAAAGTCGGCGCGTCGTAAAGGTCGCCGGCCGCCTCGCAGCCTCGCGCATAGCCTAGCTCGCAGGCGTTTTTATATAGCGCAAGAGTCTGCGAAAGTATCTCCGGCTGCACATCTGCGCTATCTTGATCGTAAATCGCAAGCGATTTTATAGATGCTGCCATATAGCAGCTTACGGCGTTTTTATCGCTCTTGCACGATTTTTCGTAAAGCGATGCAGCTTTTTTGCTATTTACATCCTGTAGGTATTTTTTCGTAGCGATCTCAAAGTCCGTCTGCGCCGATGCTAGAACGACTAAAAGTAGAGCCAAATAAATTTTCTTAAACATCGCGGATCCTTATTTTTTTGTCTTTATAGAGTCGTCTAAACTCGGCGCAAGCGCTCATAGAGCCGTAATCGCAGGCTAAACCGTAAAGTTCGTACGCTTTTGCGACGTCTTTTTTTACGCCGTCGCCTTTTTCGTACATATCTGCTTGCGCAAAGCAGCCGTCGGCATCCTCATAGCCGCAAGCCGTCTGATAAAATTTAAACGCCTCTGCTAAATTTCTCTCTACGCCTCTACCCTCGTCGTAATAGCCGGCTAATTTCCAACAAGCCGCGCCTACTCCGCCGCTGCAGGCTTTTTGGTAAAGCTGCATAGACTTTTTATCGTCTATCTCTTGACCGCCGCGGCCGTTTTCATAGATTTCACCTAGGGATTTGCATCCGTCCATATCGCCCATTTCGCAGGCTTTAGAAAACTGCGCAAAGCTTTTGGTAGTATTTGAATCTTTGGCAAAGTTATTGTCGTTTATAAAGCCTGCAGCATAGCAGCCCGCGGCGTTTTTCTCCTCGCAGGACTTCTCAAACAACTCTAAAGCCTTATCATACTCGTTTTGCGCTAGCTCAGCCGCAGCCTCCTCAAACACGCCCAGCCCAAAAGCCCACACCGCTAAAAATACGGTTAAAGCGATTTTTCTTAGCATTTATTCTCCTTAAATTTAATTATCCCAAGCAAACTAAGCCCGGCAAATTTGACGCTCTAGCGGTTAAATTTATCAAAAAACCACATAAAAGCAAAAAGTAGTCCCACAGCCTTGCTTTTACTCTCGTCAAACATAAATTTGCGCGCATCTTTAACCGGCACGTAGGCTAGCTCGATATTTTCGCCGTCTATGCCGCCGCCCTCGCCGATTTTCATATCGTCGTTTATCGCGGCAAAAAACATCGTCTGCCTCGCTCCGCCAAAACCTAGCGCGCCACGCGTGGAGGTTATGCGCTCTACCTTGCTAGCCGCAAAGCCCGTCTCCTCGGCGATCTCTTCGATGACGGTCTGCTCCTCGCTTTTCCCTTTATCCATTAGCCCCGCGCAAAGCTCGTAGGTATAGCCTTCCTCGCCCTCTTGCGTTAAATTTAGCGGTCCCGTTTTTGCGCTTTGGATGTTAAACCAAACGGCTGGGCGAAACTGCTTAACCAGCAAAAACGCGTCTTTATCCTCGTGATAAAGTAGAGCCGAGACGCTGTCGTGAGCCTTTACGCACTCCCATCTGACGGGCTTTCCGCACAGATCAAACGAAATTTGATACGGCTTTACGTAGCGCGGAGAGGTTAAATTTTCTATCTTGATATTTTTTACAGCAGTATCCATTTTGCCAGTCCTAAAAAGCTAAAAAATCCGACCGTATCGGTAACGGTGGTAAGCAGCACGGCCGAGCCGACGGCAGGATCGATGTTAAATTTCTTTAAGGTTAGCGGTATCAAAGTACCGAAAAATCCGGCAAAAAATAAATTTATAAGCATCGAAGCGCCTATAACCACGCCTAACATCGGGCGACTAAACCAAATCGAAGCGATGACGCCCATTAAACAAGCAAAGGTTAGCCCGTTTATGAGCGCGATGCCTACCTCGCGTTTTAGCGCGTTTGCGGCGTTTTTAAACTCAATCTCTCCCAAAGTTAGTCGGCGCACGGTAACCGTAAGCGCCTGCGTGCCGGTATTTCCGCCCATGGACGCTACGATAGGCATCAGTACCGCGAGCGCTACGTAGCTAGCTATCGTCTCGTCAAAAAGCCCTATGATCGAGGAGCTAATAAGCGCAGTAAATAAATTTATAAGCAGCCAAACGGCGCGCGCGCGAGTGGCCTTAACCAGGCTCGTATCCTCTTCCTCAGCCTCGTCGTCGACGCCGGCTAGGTTATAAATTTGCTCCGTGGCGCTTTCTTTTATAAAGTCGTGGATATCGTCGGTGGTAATACGTCCGAGCAAATAGCCCTTGCTATCTACGACCGCGATCGAGTTCATATCGTAGTTTTCGACCGTTTCTACGACCGTCTCGATAGGCTCGTTATCTACGGCTACGTTGGGCTTATACTTATCCTCTTCGCTCTTTGCTATGATCTCTCTTAAGGTTTGGTTAAAGTCAAATAGTATCAGATCCTCAAGCGGCACCGCATGGAGCAAAACGCCCTTTTTATCGGTGATAAAAAGCTGCGAGACGTTTTCTAGTTTGCCCTCTTCTTTCTCGCGCCTTAGCCGTTCGACCGCCGTTTTTAGCTGCTCGTCGATATGCGCACTAAAAAGCTCCGTCTGCATAAACGCGCCCGCCTCGCCCTCGTCGTAGCTGCGGATACGTAAAATCTCCTCCTGGTCGTCCTTGTCCAGACCGTCAAAGAGCTCCTTGGCTTTTTGTTCGTCGATCTCCTCGATATACTCCAAAAGCTCGGCGGCGTCGTCGCTCTCTAGCTCCTCGATCGCCTCGATGATTTTGTCGCTGGGTATCTGCTCGATCACGTCCTTTAACATGTGATCGGGCATCTCCATCGCTACGTCGCCCAAGATCTCTGGGTCTAGCTTTTCGAGATACTCGCCAAAGAGCTCCTCGTCGTGCTTTTTGAGCGTTTTTAGGTGCTGGGCGAGGTCGGCGGGGCTTAGTTCCTTATCGATCGTCTCGTTTAGGTGCGAGTCTAGCAGCTCTTTGGCTTCGTTTAATTGCTCGTTTTCTTCCATCATTTACTTCTTTTTGTCGCTTGACTCGGAGGTTTTACCTTTTGATTTAGCCTTTTTATCGGCGGCATCTTTTTGCTTTTTAGACTTATCTTTGCTGGCGTTTACATCCTTTTTCTTTTTGGACTCGGTTTTGGTTTCTTTATTTTTTTTGTCCTTTTTCTTATCGGTCTGTTTTGTTTTGTCTTTATTTTTAGCGGACGAATTTGACTCGGATTTTTTCGATTCTTTGCTTGACTTTTTAGGCTCAGTCTTACTCGCCGCCTTGTTTGACGCTTTTGCAGAGGTCAAATTTGACTCCGATTTCGCGCTCTTTGCCGCGGCTAAATTTGCCGTTTCGTTCGCATCCGTTTTGGTTTCAGAGGAGTTACTTTCAGCTTTAGGCTGCACGGTCAAATTTGACTCTGATTTAGTTAAATTTGAGTCCGTCAAATTTACATCGTCGGCGCTGCTTGCGAGCTCGCTCGTCAAATTTGCTTCGATTTTGGTCGCATTGTCTTCCTTGTTGTCACCCTTTG
Source organism: uncultured Campylobacter sp. (assembly GCA_963519915.1). Classification (GTDB taxonomy): domain Bacteria; phylum Campylobacterota; class Campylobacteria; order Campylobacterales; family Campylobacteraceae; genus Campylobacter_A. The sequence goes on from CAUQPE010000033.1 coordinate 12,857, forward strand.
TCTCTTTTGTCAAATTTATATCGGTTTTTAAAGAGCCGATGTTAGTTAAATTTTCCTCTGCCCTTTTCGTCTCCGTAGTTAAATTTAAATCTCCGCTAGAAAAGGTAGAATTTGCATCCGTCATCGTCAAATTTACGTCTGCTTTTGGCTCGGTTATAGGATGCTCCCAGTCCATCGCCGCATCAAATTTCTGCTCTTTTTCAGGGATCTCATCCTTGTTGGCATACTCTTTTATCTTGTCTTCAAACTGCTTTATATATTTTTGAAATTTAGCGCTTTCGTTCAATGCAAATACGCTTTTAGCTACCTTTATCTCGGTCTCCGGATTTATAGCGTTACCGTTTTTATAAACGCCGAAATGCAGGTGCGAACCCGTACTCATGCCCGTGTTTCCTACATATGCGATGAGCTGGCCTTGTTTGACCTTAACGCCGCTTTTTATACCTTTAGCAAAGCCGCTAGTGTGCGCATATAGCGTCTCGTAACCGCTAGTGTGACCTAGTATTACTACCTTGCCGTAGCCGCTTTTAGTACCGACGAATTTAACCGTACCCTCGCCCGCAGCCTTTATAGGAGTGCCTTTAGGAGCGCCGTAGTCCACGCCTAGATGGGCCTTATAGCGCTTTAGTATCGGATGATAGCGCTTGGGCGTAAAAGGCGAGGTAATACGAGCGTTTGCGATCGGTCTAGTTAGCAAAAATTTATCGTTTTTCTTGCCGCTTTTGTCGTAGTATTTGTTTTCGTATTTATAAACCGTGTATTTTTTACCGCTGATTTCGATCGTCGCCCAGTATATCTCAGGAGCGCCGAAAGTGCGTCCTAGTCTCATCTTTTGCGTATACTCCATCGCGAGCCTGTCGCCTTTTTTTAGCTTCGTAAACTCTTTGGCGCCCACTTCGCTCCTCATAGCTAGATAAAATCCATGCGCCAGCGCCGCGCTACCGGTAGCCTCTAGTATATCTTGCGAGGGATTCGAGACGATCGGCATACTAAGTACGCGCCTATAAGTCTGATACGAAATCGATGAGAGCTGAAATTTAAATTTACCCTCGTCGTCTTTATAAATTTGCGCTTGAAGCTCTTCGTTTATGGGGATGAGAACTTGTTTTAATCCGCCGCTTTCATCCCTTAAAATTTGATACGGAATACCTGCCGTTATCTCGCTCACAAACTCCTTATCGTCCGAATCCATATCATAATAAAGAGAAAGGGGGATGGAATTTTTCTCCAAAAAAGTTAAAAACGTATCTCCGCTAGGCCAGTTAAGCTCCTCGACGGTAGATTGTATAGGTGCGGCGGCGAATAAATTTACCGCCAGCAGTAAAGCTAATGAAAATTTCTTCATAAAATCCCTTGATTTAAAAGTCGTATTTTACTCGAAAATTACTTACATTTTGCAAAACTAAGGCAGTTTCAGATATAATGAGCGCTAAAATTTCAAACTTTCAGGAGATAAATTTTGAAAAAATTTCTTTTATTTTTGGCGGTGGCTTGCCTTAGTTTTGCAGCCGAGTTTTCGATGAGAGAGTATAAAGCCCCGCTAATAAGCGTGGATGAGGGCGTAGGCACGATCATAGACGGCTCGGACATCGTCGTAGGCAGTAGCGGCGTCGTGATGCATAAATTTGAAGGCGCTCAAAGCTCTATCATAGCTCGCGCCGTCGTTACGCAAAAGGGCGGCGGCTTTGCAAAGGTACGATTTGAGGTGTTTGACACGCTAGCGCAAAAAGCCCTACCGATACCGGGCATAATGCCTAAAAGCGGCGACGAGATCATCCTAAATTACCTCTACAACCGCTCGCTCATCATCGTACCGAACAAAGAAATTTACGCCGAAGTAACGAACGCGTTTAAAGACATCACCTTTATCCACCCCGATATCGTGGGATCGTATCTAAGCTACGAGTATAAACCAAACCCTAGCCGCGACGATTTTCGCAAAATGTGCTCTCAAAGCGCTGCCGGGCTAATATTTATCGCTATGAATAACGAAGCGCTTTTTGCCGATTGCCAGAGTTTCGAGCCGCTAAAACGCTTCCAAAGCGGTGCGGTCAAATACTACCAGCTGCCTTTTTATACTCGCGTCAAGGACATCGATACGGTATTTTGGAAATGGGGCTCGGAGCAGATCAGCGACTTTGACCGCCACTACAAAGCTCTTTTGAAAGAGAAATGATGCACGAAAAACACGCTAAATTTTTTATAAATTTACTGGGCGCGGACAACGCCTACTTCGACAACGCGCACAGGATCGCCTACTGCTACGACGCGACGAAAAAGCGCCATTTACCCGACGGCGTGCTTTTCCCGCGCCATGAAAAAGACGTTAGCGAGATTTTAAAATACTGCAACGAAAACGGAGTCAAAATCGTGCCTAGGGGTGCTGGCAGCGGCTTTACGGGCGGGGCGCTAGCGCACGAGGGCGGCGTGGTGCTTGCCTTTGAAAAGCACATGAACAAAATCCTAGAGATCGACATGCAAAACATGGTCGCCGTCGTACAGCCCGGATGCATAAATATAAATTTACAGCGCGAAGCCGAGAAGCTAGGCCTTTTCTACCCGCCAGATCCCGCAAGCCAGGAGTACTCGACGCTAGGCGGCAACGTCAGCGAAAACGCCGGCGGTATGCGCGCGGCAAAATACGGCATCACCAAAGACTACGTCATGGCGCTGCGAGCCGTACTACCTAACGGCGAGGTGATCCGCGCCGGCAAACGCACGATAAAAGACGTCGCAGGATACAATATCGCAGGCATCCTCATAGCCAGCGAGGGCACGCTAGCGGTAATAACCGAAATCACGCTAAAACTCATCGCAAAGCCTAAATTTAGAAAAACGGCGATGGGAATTTTCCCTAGCGTAAACACTGCGATGAACGCCGTTTATAAGACGATGGCCGCAGGCGTGACGCCTGTAGCGATGGAGTTTTTAGACGCGCTTTGTATACGCGCGGTCGAGACTAAATTTAACAAAGGCCTACCGCAAGATGCGGGCGCACTGCTCATCACCGACGTGGACGGCGATGTTTTAGACGGTCTGGAGCATGATCTAGCCACGATAGAGCGAGTGTTTAGAGAAAACGGCGCTAGCGAATTTAGACGCGCCAAAGACGAGAGCGAGCGAAACGACATCTGGTTTGCCCGCCGCAACTGCTCGCAGGCGATAAATATCTACGGAAATTTAAAGCTAAACGAGGACATCACGGTGCCGCGCTCAAAGTTGCCCGAGCTGCTAGAGCGCATCGGCGACGTGGCGGAAAGATACGGCGTTCAGGTGCCGTGCTTCGGCCATACAGGCGATGGCAACGTACACACCAACGTCATGGTGGTGGACAAAGCAGATCCGGCGCAAGTAGAGAGCGGACACAAGGCGATCGAGGAAATTTTTAAGATCGCGGTGGAGCTTGGCGGCACGCTTAGCGGCGAGCACGGCATCGGCATCAGCAAGGCCGAGTTTATGCCGCTTGCCTTTACGGACGCCGAGATGGAGCTTTTTAGAAGTATCAAAAAGGCGTTTGACCCGAACAATATCCTAAACCCGTTTAAAATGGGGCTGTAAATTTGGTAAAAATTATAGCCGATCTTTCGATAACCATTTTTTTCTTTTTTCTAGCCGCCTTTTTAATTGTATCCATTTTTAGAGGCGGCTTTATAAGCCACAAATCATCTTATAAAATTGTCGATCAAGGGGCGCTACTGATACGTCCGGATCTGTTTTTAAAATTTATGTCGTTTGCCATAATACTAAGTTTTGGCATTAATATTTTATCCGACGAACCAAACATTGAGCGCTATAAAGGCGTAGGAAAAGCAGAATGTTTTTACAAAGATGACTTAAATATTCAAATTAACAAGAAAGTAATTATATTAGACCCAAGTTTACGAAGCGAATCCAAATGTATAAATGGTTATTTGCAACGCAATCAACTAGAGCTAACTTGCGTTATTATTTTTGCAATCGGCTTAGTCCTCTTTTCTTTTTTGGTATTTGCCGAAAAAGGCATTAAGGTAAATAAGGATAGAGTCTCGAAAGAGTGGAACTTTTTATTTTTAAACTACAGCATTGAAATCAAATTTGACGAAATTTTATGCATCGCCAAAGAAAAGCGTAACACAAAAACGCTAACATTAAAAAGTAAACACAACAACAATAAATTTGGCGTAAATCTTTTATATACGCAAAGAGATATAAATTTTATAGAAAACTTAATCAATAAAAGTATAAACAAAAGATTAAAAGTCAAAGACGCCGCCCACCCAGCTTAAATTTAAATTTATCATTGTAAAATACCTCAAATTTAAGGATTTAAGATGACTGCGCAAAAATTTGAAAAGATAAAAGAGACGCTTAAAATTTGGCTCACGGCGATGCTAAAGATCAAGGATAAGCAGCTGTTGCACTACGCATCAAGCCTGAGCTTTCACACGATGCTCTCCATCATCCCAGTGCTGCTCATCTCGCTCTCGCTTTTTACGCAGATGCCAAGCTTTAGCGTCTACTATGCCAAGATTAAGGAATTTATATTCGCCCAGCTACTGCCCTCAAACCAAGACGCGATCTCAAACTACATCGAGACTTTTTTGCAAAACAGCTCGAGCCTTGGCATCCTCGGTCTTGGCGCTATCATCTTTACTTCGATCATGTTCTTTGCCGATTACGAATACGTCATCAACCGCATCATGCACACAAGCAGCCGCAAATTTTGGAACTCGCTGAGTGCTTATTGGACGCTCATAACGCTAGCTCCTTTGGGGCTTGGGCTTAGTTTTTATCTCTCAAATTTATTTCAAGATATGCTAAACTCCAGCGCCTACACGAAGTGGATAAATTTTCTCAGCATATTTCCGTACCTCATCATCTGGGCGATATTTTGCGTGACGTATCTCATCTCGATAAACCGCCAAATCGCCCTAAAAAACGCGCTT
>CAUQPE010000034.1:0-17650 GCA_963519915.1 uncultured Campylobacter sp.
GCAGTGGGGTTAGAGAGGGCTTGGGAGAGGAAGGGGCGACGCTTCGTAAGTAGAAACCCCTTCCTCTCCCAAAGAAAAGAGAAAGGTGGATACAAAAGGGGAGCTCTTTTGCTTCGGCTTTGCCTCGCAACTGCAAAGCAGAGCGCAATTTAAACCCCACCCCCTTTACAACAAAGTAAAAAACAACCTCAAACGGTTGTTTTTTACTCAAGGAAGCCAAACTCGCAATGCTAAAATTAACCAAACCAGATTTAGCACCTTAAAGGTGCAGGTCTCAGTGCGTCAAATTTACAAATTTACCGTCCTCCAAAATGACCGATTTATCAAAAAATCAGCAGAATTTAATTAATATTGCGAAATCGAAACAAAAATCAGGATAAAAAATGAATGAAAATTTGATAGCTTACGCCGTGGCGTATCTGCTTGGCGGCATCCCCTCGGGCGTGATTTTGGCTTATATCTTCGGCGGAGTAAACATCAGAAGCGAAGGTAGCGGCAGCATCGGTGCGACCAACGTTTTGCGCGTGCTAAAGCAAAAAGATCCCAAGCTCGCTAAAAAAATCGCGATTTTGACCGTCGTTTGCGACGTTTTAAAGGGTGTTTTGCCGATACTAATCGCGAAATTTTTAGGCCTTGCTCCAGCGACGCTTTGGGCGATGGCGGTACTTTCGGTGCTCGGGCACTGCTATTCGCCGTTTTTAAAATTTGAAGGCGGCAAGGGCATTGCCACGGGAGCTGGCGTTTTGGCGGTTTTTTTGCCGCTTGAGATCGCTATCGCGCTTGGAGTTTGGTTCGTCGTGGGCAAGCTGCTTAAGATCTCCTCACTTGCCTCGCTAGCTGCGCTTGTGGCGTTTATCGTAGCGACTTTTGCGTTGCAGCCACAGATTCCTGATATCGACTCTTGTGCACCGATATTTTTGATCGCGTTTTTGGTCGTTTACAAGCACCTGCCAAACATCAAACGCCTGATAACCGGGCAAGAAAAGCGCGTAATTTGACGACGATTATCAAAGATTACGAATTTAGTACTATCATCGGGCTGCTTGATTTTGAGCGCGTGACGCCGCAAAAGGTAAGAGTGAGTGCGGAGTTTGAAAGCGGCGAGTTTATAGACTACGTGGAAATGATAAATTCGATAGAGGAAATTTACGCGCGGGAAAAATTTGGCACCGTGGAGAGCTCGCTTGAAATTTGCGCAAAAAAGTTGAAGGAAAAATTTGGCTCGCTAAGCTTTTTAAAAATGGAAATTTTAAAAACCGAGATCGTCAAAAATGCGATGGTTGGCGCAAGAGCCGAGTTTAAATATTAAATTTTTTTTAAAGTATCTTGAAATCTTGCTTAATTTATGCTACAATCCCAACAAATTTCACTGAAGGGAAAAAATGAGAATTTTAATAGTTGAAGATGAGGTAACTCTAAACAAAACCATCGCCGAGGGCTTGCAAGAGTTCGGCTATCAGACCGACAGCTCGGAGAATTTCAAGGATGCCGAATACTACATCGGTATTAGAAATTACGATTTGGTTTTGACCGATTGGATGCTGCCTGATGGCGACGGCGTGGATCTAATCAACATCATCAAACACAAATCTCCGCGCACTGCAGTAGTCGTGCTATCTGCGAAAGACGATAAAGATAGCGAAGTTAAGGCGTTTAGAGCTGGTGCGGACGACTATATCAAAAAGCCGTTTGATTTCGACGTTTTGGTAGCTAGAATCGAAGCGAGACTGCGCTTTGGCGGTACGAACGTTATCAAGATAGACGACCTTATCATCGATCCTGACGAGGAGAAAATCACCTATCTAGGTCAAGATATCGAGCTAAAAGGCAAGCCGTTTGAGGTGCTAACTCACCTTGCGCGCCACAGCGATCAGATCGTCAGCAAAGAGCAACTACTAGACGCGATCTGGGAGGAGCCTGAGCTCGTAACTCCAAACGTAATCGAAGTAGCAATCAATCAAATCCGCCAAAAAATGGATAAACCGTTAAATATCTCGACTATCGAGACGGTCAGAAGACGCGGGTATAGGTTTTGCTTTCCCAAAAAAGCCTAAGATTTAGGTTTATAGTGCAATTAGCATCGGCTTCTACGATGCTAATTCTCATCATCTCCGTTCTTTTATACCAGTATATCAAGGTCACGATATACGAGGGCATCTCGCAATCCCTCGCATACGAAGCTAAAATTTTATCCACGAGCGCAAATTTATCTAAAGTAGAAAAACCGTTTGAGTACTTCACGCTAAACGATAGTCCCACAAAGGCAAAGCTCGTCGAGGGCAAAACAGTATCGCCTTATTTCGTTACGGAAAAACTCGGACAAAAGACTCATTTGACGTTAGTTGATCCGTATATGGACGACACGAGCATCGCGCTAACCAAAGACACCACCCATCAAAGCAAACTCGTAGATCAAATTTTAATCGATATCATCATGGTAAACGCTACGTCGATACTCCTGATTATTTTTTACGTGCTGTTTTTGTCGCGGATGCTACTGGTGCCGATCAAAATTTTAAGCAGAAAAATGACGAATTTAAACGAGCGGTTTTTGCAGACGGTGAGTCTTGACGAGCTACCGCCCGAGTTTAAGCCGCTAGGCAAAAGCCTAAACCGCTTGATTGAGCGCATTCAGACATTCGTGCTCTATCAAAAAGAGCTATTTGTCGGCGTCGCACATGAGCTAAAAACGCCGCTAGCAGTGATGAAAACCAAAAACGAAGTGACGCTAATAAAACCGCGCGAGAGCGAAAAATACATCGAAGCGCTCAAAAACAACAACGAAGCGATCAATCAGATGAACAAAATGATCGGCTCGATCCTAGAGATCGGACGGCAGGAGGGCGCGCAGTTTGAGGAGGCTGTGCGTATCGACATCATCGAGTTTTTAAATCAATCTGCGAATAATTTTAAAATTTTAGCTCGCGGCGAGGGTAAGGATATTGCGACTGATTTTGCGCCAAACAGACTTAAAATGACGCTACAAACGACGCTTTTAACGCACGTTATCCAAAATTTCGTCCAAAACGCGATCAAATTTTCTCCTCGCGGCGCCGTGGTTACTCTACGCTCGCGCCTTAGCGAAAACGAATTTACCATCGAGGTCGTAGACGAGGGCTGCGGTATCGACGAGAGTAAGGACCTTTTTGCGCCGTTTAAGCGTTTTGGCGATAAGGGCGGAGCGGGGCTTGGGCTATTTCTGGCTAAGGGTGCGGCTCAGGCTCTGGGCGGCTCGGTATCTATCAAAAACCGTACCGACGGGCGTAGCGGCGCGATCTCGACCCTCACCCTAGCGATAAATAAAAATAATAAAGGCAAATAAATGGCAAAACGAACCGCCGTCATAGATCTAGGCTCAAATTCGATGCGAATGGCGATTTTTGAGAAGACTTCGCGCTACGCGTTTCACATCATCGGCGAATTTAAGATGAAAGTGCGTCTGGGCGAGGGCGCGTACGAGCACGGCGGCGAGATCTCGGAAAAGTCGATGCAAAAGGCCTGCGAAGCGCTAAGCGAGTTTAAAAATATCGCACAAAACTACAAGTGCTCTAAAATTTTCGCCATGGGCACCTCGGCTCTGCGCGACGCTCCGAATGCCGGCCTGCTCATAAGCATGGCGCGCAAGGAGCTCGGGATAAATTTAAAGGTCGTTAGCGGTAAGGACGAGGCGATGTTTGGCGGCGTGGCAGCGCTAAATTTACTCGAGCCGCTAGAGGAGTTTGTGACGCTTGATATCGGCGGGGGCTCTGCGGAGTTAGCGCTTGTTAGCGGCGGCAAGATAGTAGATGCCGTGTCGTTAAATTTAGGCACCGTGCGGCTAAAAGAGCTGTTTTTCGATAAGAAAAATTTAAACGCTGCAGCGCCTTTTATCAAAGAGGCGTTTAAGAGCTTGCCTAAAAATTTTAAAAGCAAAAACCTAGTCGCCATCGGAGGCAGCCTGCGCGCGATATCTTCGGCTATCATGTCGGCGCAAGACTACCCGCTAAAAACTGTGCACAACTTTGCTTACAAATTTCAAAACCACAAAAATTTCATCGAAAATCTCGCCCGAGCGAGCGTACTAGAGCTTGGGAAATTTGGCATCAAAAAGGACCGATTCGACACGATTAGAGAGGGTGCGCTCATCTTTTTAGGAGCGGTGGACGCTGTGGGCGCGCAAAACATCTATACTAGCGGCGCAGGCTTTAGAGAGGGCGTATTTTTGAGCGATATCTTGCGTCCGACGCGCAAATTTCCGCCGAATTTTAACCCGAGCGTGAGGAGCTTGCAGGATAGATTTTTGCTAGACGATAACAAAACTATCGTAAAATACGCAAAAGACCTATTTGCTGCGCTAGAGCCGCTGCACGGGCTTGATGGGCGCTACGAGAGCGAGCTAGCCGTGGCTGCGAGGCTACACAGCGTGGCGCAGTGCTTGGGATTTTACGGCGAGCATGCTAGCTCGGCGTTTTTTGTGTTAAATGCCCTAAACTACGGATTTTCGCATGCGCAAAAATGTCTAGTCGCCGCAATCATCGCGCAAAACGGCAAAAAAAGCTCGAGCGAATTTGAGCGATTTAAAAACTTGCTTCCTGGCGAGGACGTCGTGCGCTGGTTAAGCTTTATCCTCGCGCTTGCTAAAAATTTAGACGCAAACTGCGCACATAAAAAGCTGGAGTTTGAGTTTATTAACCACACTTTGCAAATTTACGGCGCTAAGGAGCTGTTTATGGCGAAGGAAAATATCAAAAAGATGACCAAGCCGGATACCTTTGCGATCTGTTTTGCGTGAAATTTGTTGGAGGAATTTGATGAAATTTGCGGTAAATTTCATCAAATTTGAAAAAAGGCAAATTTAGTCTATACTTGCCTTATCCTTGTATGCGTCTAGCGTTTGGCGGTTTTCGATGTAGGCGTTTAGCTTTTTTTGATTTTCTTCAAAAAAGCTCTGGAAATCCTGCTCGCTCGTCATCTGTTCTTCGCCGAATTTATCCAAAAGTACGTTTGAGGCGCCCGTTAGCACGAGGTAACGCCTGTCAAGGTGCTGAAAAAGCACGACTTTGTTTGTATCGTCAAGCGGTTTTTCGTAGATTATTTCCACGCCTTCGTCGCTTTCAACCTTTTCAAACCAGCCGTTTTCGCGTTTTGTTTTTCGCATTGTTTGCTTATTTTTTAGCTTTGTCTTGACGAACAAAAGCACGACTAAAAGTAGCGCCAAAACGCCTAAAACCGAGTAATATCTATAATCGATCATATCGCTCATGCCTTGCGTCATAAAATTTACGTCGCCGCTTTGCGCGCCCAAATTTAAGCCAGCACCTTGAGCGGACGGGGTCAAATTTGATGCGTTTTGATCGCCGGATAAATTTGTCGCCTCGGTTATATTTTCTCTAGTTTCTTGCGGCGAGAGTGCGGTTGCGGCGGCTGAGTTTGCCGCATTTTCAGGCGTCACGCGTATGCGCAGGCCAAAGCCGTCGGTGGTTTTTGATGCGCTAACGGCCACCTGAGCGTCGCTTTTTATCACGAGGGCTAAATTTTGCCCCCTAGGCTCAAACAAAAGCTCTTGTAGTATGCTTGAGTTTACGCTTTTTTCGATATTTTGATCATTTTGTAGGTCTTTAAAAAGCAGGGTTATCACGCCGTCTTTGCGCTCTTGCAGGATCGCTCCGCTATAAGGAGCGTCAAAGCTAAGCATGATATCGACGCGGTCGCTGCGCTCGTAGACGTTATATGTGGATAAATTTGAACCCCAAAGCGCTACGAAAAACAACAAAAGCGCGGCGAAAATCCTCATAGCTGCTCTCGTTTAAAGTACTGGATGACGGATTTTGAGTCTAGGATTTCATTTATCCTGATGGCGAGGTTTTTTTCGTAAACCATAACTTCGCCCTTGCCGAAAATTCGGTTGTTTATAAAAAGCTCCACGCTCTCGCCGGCAGGCTTTTCTAGGTCGATTACAGAGCCTACTTCGAGCTTTAAAAGCTGCTTTACGCTAATAGTCGTGGTGCCGAGCTCCGAGATAAAATCAACTCCGATATCCATCAACTCGTCGTAGCTTTTAAAAAGCCCGCCGCGCTCTTGCAACATCTCCTGAACCCCTTGCAGCGCCGTTTCTACGGCATTTATCTCTTGTAGTTCTTCGCTCATGCTTTTTTATATCCTACTTGAAATGTTCTATTTTTGATCTTATAGACGCGTTTGTCGTCTAGTTTGACGTGAAAGCTCGTCCTGCCTAGATACTCGGGAGTGCCTAGTTTATAGGCGTTTGCTTCGCGTTCGTTGAGTAGATTTTTAGCGTAGCCGATTGCGAGATTTGCCACCTCTTTGCAGATATCGCTTAGCTCGTCTTCGGCTAGTTTATCGACGCCAAGGAGCACGCTAGCAAAGCGATTTAGCGTATCTTTTTTAAAATAAAGATAAAAGTGAAACTCCTCTTTGCCCTTAAAAATCGGCAAGCTCGAGCCGTAAAATTCACCCTCTGCGCTCTTTGCGCTCTCTACCTTGTAGCCCAGAGTATCCTCGCACAGATGCTTGATCCCAAGCTCCGCAACGTCCATCATCGCGCCGTCCTTTAAACGAAATTTTTTGATTATACTTAAATTTAACGCAAACGCGGCTAAATTTAAAAAAGTTTATTGATTTGCTTTATCAGCTCTTCGCCTTCAAATTTGGCCGTGAGCTTGACTATCTCGGTGCCGATTATCGCGCCGTCGGCATAGGTTTTTACCTCATCTGCGTCGCTTTTATTTTTCACGCCAAAGCCTACCGCGACGGGCAGATCGCTTCTTTTTTTTAGACCCTCTACGAGCGCTTTTAGCCTCTCCTCGCTGGCTCGCTGTGACCCGCTCACGCCGATAGCGCCTAGCGCATAGATAAAGCCAGAGCCGAATTTTAAAATTTTATCCGCGCGGTTTTGCGACGTGACGCTGATTAGCGGGATGAGATCAAGGTCAAATTTAGCGCACAGCCCAGCTACCTCCTCGCTCTCCTCAAACGGTAGATCTGGGATGATGAAGCCCGCGATACCGACATCTTTTGAGCGGGCGATAAACTTCTCTACGCCGTAAGCAAATACGATGTTAAAATACACGAGAAAAACGACGGGTTTATTTATCTTGCCTTTGCACTCTTCTAGCATGGCAAATATCGCGTCCGTGTTTACGCCCTTTGCGGCGGTTTCAAAGCTAGCTTGCGCGATGAGTTTACCGTCTGCGAGCGGATCGGAGTAGGGGATACCAAGCTCTAGTAGATCCAGGCAGCTGCCGTCTAAATTTAATAAAAACTCCTTCGTCGCCTTGGCACTAGGATATCCGGCCACGACGTAGCCGATGTTTGCTTTTTTGCCCGCGAACGCGTCTTTTACCTTAGCCATAAATTTTTCCTTTCTCGTAGCTCATCACAGTGTTTATATCCTTGTCGCCGCGTCCCGAGACGTTTACGACGATGACGCTTTTTTTCGTCAAATTCGGGCAGAGCTTTTCTAGATACGCTAACGCGTGCGAGCTCTCGATCGCAGGTATGATGCCCTCTAGTCGGCTGGTTAGATATAGCGCGTTTATACACTCGTCGTCTGTGACGCCGTAGTAGGCGGCTCGTTTGCTCTCGTGCAGGTGTGCGTGCTCGGGGCCTACGCCCGGATAGTCAAGTCCCGCCGAGATACTATGTACCGGCTCGATCATGCCGTATTCGTTTTGAAGTACGATCGTTTTCATGCCGTGGATGATGCCTGTGCGGCCCTTGGTTAGCGTTGCGGCGTGATACGGAGTGTGTGCGCCTAAGCCTGCGGCCTCGACTCCGATCAAATTTACGTCTGCGTCATCTAAAAACGCGCTAAAGATACCGATCGCGTTGCTACCGCCGCCGACGCAGGCGATGACGTAGTCCGGATGCACGCCGTGTTCTTTTAGCTGCGCTTTGGTCTCGCGGCCGATGATACTCTGAAAGTCGCGCACGATCCTGGGATACGGATGCGGGCCGACCGCCGAGCCGATGACGTAAAAGGCGCTTTCTATCTCGTTTACCCATGCTTGGATCGCCGCGGTGGTGGCCTCTTTTAGGGTTTTTAGACCCTCTTCTACGCTCACGACTCTGGCGCCTAAAAGCTGCATGCGAAATGCGTTTAGCTGCTGACGCTCGACGTCGGTCGCGCCCATATATACGTCGCACTCAAGGCCGAGCAGTGCCGCTGCGGTCGCAGTCGCTACGCCGTGCTGACCCGCGCCCGTCTCGGCTAAGACCTTCTTTTTGCCCATTTTTTTGGCTAGAAGCGCCTGGGCTAGGGCGTTATTTATCTTATGCGCGCCCGTGTGGTTTAGATCCTCGCGCTTGAGGTAAATTTCATGCCCGTAGTGCTCGCTTAGGCGTTTTGCGTGATATAGCGGGCTCGGGCGTCCGACGTAGTTTTTTAGTAGATCGTCTAGTTCGGCCTCAAATTCAGCCGTTTTTGCGATACTCTCGTACGCAACCTCGAGTTCGTCTAGAGCGAACATCACGGTTTCCGGCACGAACTGCCCGCCGAATTTGCCGAAATATGCTTTGGTGTTCATCGGTATCCTTTAAATTTTTGTTTATTTTAGCATTTTAAGTTTTTATTAGGCTTATTTTGGGTGCGGCGCGATCGCGCTAGCCGGCAAGCGGGCAAAATGAGTAAATTTGAAACATGCGATATTATATTTAGACGAGGCGGCAAAGACGTAAATTTGCCCGCCGTCGCAAACAAATTTACGTCTTTAAGAGCTCCAAAATTTTCTTTATTTTCTCCGCCGATTTTATACCGTTTTCGTCCTCGACTTTTGAGTTTAGATCGAGCACTCGCGGGTTAAATTTGATCGCTTCGCGCGCGTTATGTTCGCCGATACCGCCCGCCATACCGAAGTCAAATTTGACCTCCCGCAAAATCTCCCAATCAAAGCTGATGCCGTTGCCGCCGGCGTTTTGCCCCTTGCAGTCAAAAAGCGGCATATCGCAAAGCGCGGTATCTACGGCGGGCAGCTCGTCTAGCACGCTATAGACGCGCCAAACCTCTAGCCCCATCGCCTTTAAATTTGCGTACAAATTTGAGCTAACCTCTCCGTGGATCTGCGCCGCGTCAAGCGGGACAAATTCGCAGATTTCCATTATCTCGCAGTCGCTTTGTTCTGCAAAAACGCCGACGCATTTTTTGCCAGCCGCATGCGCGATGTTCGCTATCTCGCGCACCGTCTGTGCGCTCACCTGCCGTTTGCTTTTAGCAAATATCGCGCCTAAAAAATCAACGTCCAAACTCGCCACGTCGCGCGCCTCCGAAGGCGTTTTGATACCGCAAATTTTAACCAGCGTCACGCTTCGCCTCGCACGTAGTCTTCAAAATAGCGATAAACTTTACCGCTTTTTATCGCGTCCAGGATGACCTCTTTGGCCTGCGCGGGGCTGTCCGCGACGCCCGCTGTGTAGAGCGCAAACATAGCGTTTAGCACGACTACGTCAAATTTCGGTCCGTCCAGCTTGCCTTTTAAAATTTGCTTTAAAATTTCGGCGTTTTGCTCCGGCGTGCCGCCCTCGATCTCGCTGTGAAACGCCCGCCTGAAGCCAAACTGCTCGGGCGTGATGCTATACTCGCTGATCTGTCCGCCTCGTAGCTCCACGACGCGCGTTTCGTCACACAAGCTGATCTCGTCTAGTCCGTCCTCGCCGCGAACTACCAGCGCTCGCTCGCGTCCAAGTAGCTGCAGCGTCTCGGCATATAGGCGCAAAACGGGCTTGTGATAGACGCCTACTAGCTGATTTTTGAGAGCCAAATTTGGATTTAGCAGCGGGCCAAGTACGTTAAAAACCGTGCGGATACCTAGGCGCTGGCGTACTTCGCGCACCTCGCCTACTAGCGGATGGAAAAACGGCGCGTGGAAAAAGGCTAAATTTTTGTCGTTTAGCAGCTCGCGCTGTCGCAGGAGCGAATTTGAGCTCTTAGCGCCCAAAATTTCCAGCACGTCCGAGCTGCCCGATTTGCTAGAAACGGCCTTATTACCGTGCTTTGCGACCTTGACGCCAAGGCTTGCGAGGATAAACGCGACGGTGGTTGAGATATTTATCGTTTTAAAGCCGTCGCCGCCCGTGCCGCAAAGATCGATCATCGGCGAAGGATCGCGGTAGGTCTGCGAGTATTTTAGGATGTTTTTGGCGAGGCTTGCTAGGCTTTGCGGATAGAGGCTTTTTTCGCTGATTAGCACCAAAAGCGCGGCTAGCTGCGTGATCTCGTACTCTTTGCTCGCGATGATTTCGCAAATTTGCTCAAAGTCGCGGTCGTCTAGCCGCTCGTTTTCTTGAAGCTTGATTAGAAACGGCTTGAGCGGGCGGATTTTTGGCTCTTTGGCGACTTCGGCCGCAGGCGCGGCTTCGTAGTTGATGAAATTTTCGATGATTTTTTTGCCGTACTGCGTGAAGTAGCTCTCGGGGTGAAACTGGATACCGAAAATCGGCCTATCTTTCACGCTAAGCGCCATCACTACGCCATCCTCGCTCACGGCCGTGGCCTGCAAATTTGACGGTAGCTCGTCTACGTAAAGCGAGTGGTAGCGCATGACCTCAAATTCGTCCGGCAGTCCCGTAAATAACGGCTCTTTGCGGCTAACTTTTATTAGCGAAGTTTTGCCGTGATAGGGTTTTTCTAGGCGTTTGATTTTGGCGCCGTGCACGAGCCCGATCGCCTGATGTCCGAGGCAGATACCAAGTATCGGCGCGGCGATGTCGCTTCGTAAAATCTCTAGGCAAATGCCGCTATCTTGCGGGTGTTTCGGTCCCGGGCTTAATACGATTTTGCTCGGATTTAGCCTGCGGATCTCGTCTAGCGTGATCTTGTCGTTGCGCACGCAGCACACTTCTTCGTCGGTTAGTTCGCGTAGATACTGTTCTACGTTAAATACGAAGCTGTCGTAGTTGTCGATCAATAAAATCAAAATTTCTCCTTTTTGGCGGCTCGTCTTTTTGCTCTATACTTCGTTGGATTTAAATTTTACTCGGTCACTACCGACAAGGTAGCTCCCGTCGTAAAATTTAAATCCGCCTCGTCTAGAACAAAAATACTTCGCCTTATCTTTTTACGTTCAAATTTGAAGTCAAATTTGCAAATTTTACCCACCGAAACCCGCACTCTAAAAACTCAAATTTAAAATTTGAGTTGCGATAGCGTTAATTTTAAACCTGCACGCAGTGCAGCAACCTCTCACGTCGTACGGGCTGGGGGATCGTTAAGGGGGAAGGGAGCTCTTTTGCTTCGGCTTTGCCTCGCAACTGCCAGCAGAGCGCAATTCAAGCCCCCACCCCTTTTACTTAAAAGCCCAAATTTGTATTTCTCAAATTTCCCTTGCGTTTTTTGCAAAAACATTTAGCACCGAAGCGCGTTTTTTGCAAATCTCTTTATATTCGTATTCCGGAACGCTATCTATCACGATGCCCGCTCCGGCTTGTACGAAAATTTTGGCGAAATTTCCACCAAGCTCGCCGCTTTTTAAATTTGACTCGTTTGCGCCGTCAAGGTGCGGGTCGTGCCCGCCAGCGTCAAATTTGCCGTCAAATTTGCGCGCAAATATCGCGCTTCTAATCAAAATCGCCATTTGCGCGTCGCCGTTAAAGTGGAAAAATCCGATGCCGCCGCCGTATGCGTTGCGCCTATAGGGCTCAAGCTCGGCGATGATCTCCATGGCGCGGATTTTGGGCGTACCGCTGAGCGTACCTGCGGGAAAGATACTGCCGACCGCGTCAAATGCGTCCAGATCGTCCGCCTTTGCGCCGTAGACGTCGCTTACGATATGCATCACGTTCTCGTATCGTACGATACGCATGACGTTTTTGACCGCGACGCTTTTTGGCTTGCTAACGCGGCCGATGTCGTTGCGGGCAAGGTCGATGAGCATTTTGTGCTCGGCTAGCTCCTTTTCGTCGCTTAGCAGTTCGCGCTCGAGCGCGGCATCCTCTATCGCGTCCCTGCCGCGTCCGCGAGTGCCTGCGATAGGCGCGACGTAGATCTTGCCCTCTTTGATCTCGCAGACTAGCTCGGGGCTAGAGCCCGCGACGTCGCCGTACGGGGTCGGAAAGTGAAACATATAAGGGCTCGGGTTTGCCTCGCTTAAGGCTCGGTAGAAGTCAAGGCTATCCATATCCGAGGCTAGTTTTAGCTGCTCGCTTAGCACGACTTGAAAGACGTCGCCGCTTTTTAGATACTCTTTGGCGCGTTCGGCGATCTTTAGAAAATGCGCTTTTTCGCCCTCTAAATCGGTTAAAATTTTATATTCGCTCTGCCTTTTTGCGCGCTGTTCCTTGGCGGCCGCTTCGTCGTCCGCGCTAAATTTAACTAAAAAATCGTAATACCGCTCGCAATCGCCGTAAAAGCTGTAAATTTTGCTATTTTTATCAAAGTGCAGGTAGGCGCGGGCGTTGGCGTAGAAAAAGTCGGGGAAATCATACTGCGAGGCGTTAAATTCGGGGATTTTTTCAAAATATTTTATCCCGCCGTAGCCCAGTACTCCAAACAGTCCTGCAAAAGGGGCATTAAATTTTTGAGCTTTAAAATAGCTCTTAAGCCCGGCAAAATCGGTTTGCTCGCTGCTTATATACTCGCAGTCGATGCCGACTATGGTCTGCGTCGTGTCCTCGGCGAGGTAGGAGTTAGTAAATCTCTCGCGGATCTTTTCGTAATAAAAAACTGGGCTCAAAAGTAGCATAAAATATCCTTTAATGAGCGTAGATTATATAAAAATTAAGCTTAAATTTCATTTGACGGCGGCGTCAAAAAGCTCGCGCTCTAGCCTTTGCGCCGCGTCTAGGGCGGGACAGTGCGAGGCGCCGTATCTGGCCGCGACGCTTTTTATATCCTCAAAGCTCACGACCGTTTTGCCCTCTATTTTTTGAAATAAAAACTTAAACGGAAGCTCCAGCGCTAGGCGCGGTTCGCATTCTATTAAAGGTGCAAGTACGCCAGGAGCGCCGAAAATTACGGTGACCGACGGTGTCAAATTTACTCCCGTTTGCGCGGCGAAAACGTGGTGAGGCACTACGGCAAATTCGCTAACGTCTTTCATATCAAGCAGTCTTTGAAATCTCTTGACCGCAGCTTCTAGCTCCAGCTCGCTCTGGCCTGCCGTGACGCTGGCAAAGGCCAAATTTAACCCTGCAAAAATCATCAAAAACAATCTTTTCAATAACTTCCCTTTTTTAAATTTTAAAATTAATTTTACCCAAAAACGGCTAAAATCGGATTTTACTTTAAGGCGAGATTATGGAAATTTTATCGGTTGCGTCGGTCGGATACGTGTGTTTGGGGCTATTTGTCGGCTTTTTGTCTGGATTTTTGGGCATCGGTGGCGGCGCGGCAGCCGTGCCGATACTCGTATTTTTGGGCTTTGACGTCAAATACGCAATCGGCGTAAGCGTCCTTCAGATGGTATTTAGCTCAGTTTACGGCTCGCTTTTAAATCTCAAAAACAAGACCGTCGATCTAAAGCCCGCCCTGGTGCTCGGCATCGGCGGCTTTTGCGGGGCGAGCGCGAGCGGATTTATCGTAGCGAGCGTTCCGTCTAAGTTTTTGCTGCTTACGCTTATCTGCATTCAAATTTTTAACGTTATTAAGCTGTTTTTTAAAAATCCTGAGCCAAAAGGTGCGCATAATCCCTCTCTCGTACCGCTTTTTTTCGTCGGCCTTTTCGTCGGCGCGGTGGCTATCAGCGTGGGTATCGGCGGTTCGGTTATCATCATGCCGGTTTTGATAAATTTTCTTAATTACGACATCAAAAAGGCTGTCAGCACGGGGCTATTTTTCGTGATATTTTCGTCGATTTCAGGTTTTATTAGCCTGTCCTCGCAGGGGCTCGTGCAGTACGAAGTGGGCGTTTTGGTCGGTATCGGCTCGCTTATAAGCGTGAGATTTGGCGTAGCTTTAGCGCAAAAGATCGACCGCACCGTCCAAAAAAGATGCCTGCTTGCGCTTATCTCCACGACGCTAATTATAATGATAAATAAGCTTTTTGCTTAAATTTGAGTTTATGGATTTAAAACAATACGATTAAATTTGCGATAAATAAGGGAGTGGGGTAAATTTACCCCACTCCCTTCCAAGTAAAATCAGAAATATTCTAAAAATCCGCCGTCGCTTAGTTTTAGCTCGAGATCCTTTACGTAGTCTTCGGCCGCTTTTTGGTATTCGTTTTTGCTGACGGTTTTTATTGCTTCGCCGTTTTTGCCGGCAAACTCCAGATTCCTTTCGCGTGCAAATTTTACCGTTTGTTTTATGATATTTTCGAGCGAGTTTTTGCCGTTAAATTTAAGCGCGATAAAGGCGTCAAACTGCGAAAAGTTTGCCGGTACGTTTAGTTCGTCAGCAATTTTGATCACTGGTTCGCCCGTGGTGCTGAAATATTCAAAATACCCGCGCGCCCGCTCTTTTAGGCGACTTTTTCCAGCTTCGTAAACGATTTTAGGACGCTCATAAGTCGTTAGTTTGGCGCAGTCTGCGGCTAAAATTTCCATAAAGCCGAAGTACGCCGATTTTACCGCATTTTCGTCGTCTTTCAAAAGCGCTGCGACGTCGGCGAAATTTACGCTTGCCGGATATACGTCGGTAAAGACTTGATAAAGCCAGCCATAATCCGGCTTCATTAGAGCATTTTTGGCATCCACGTAACCGTCTTTCGTTTTATTGAAACCTGTAGATATGTGTAGTTTGCAAAGCTCATCTACGCCGATATTTACGCTAAAATCACTTGGGAAGATTTCTTTGTGTACTATCATGCTGCTTCTAAAAACTCTATTGGTTAAAAAGTCAAGTATCTGTTCTCTTTCGATACGCGAGTTAAAATTTGCATTTATATATGAGTCGAATTCTTCTAGGCCTAAATTTGACTGAAAAACGTCCTCGAGCCCCACTTCGGCTAGATAAGCAAGGTTGTTTTCTGTCAAGTGATCTATAAAATGTCTAAAATAAATCGGGTTATTAAAAGCTTCTAAGTATTCGTGCGCAATGTATGAGTCTGCGGTAGTTAGAATGTGATCGATATGAAATTTTAAGCTATCGAAATTTACCCAAACTTGACTTACGTTGCCGTCTTTTTGGCAAAATTTGGCGTATTCTCCCAGCACCTTTAAAAGCTCCCTTGCTTTTGCTACCTTTGCCGTTTCGCTCTCTATGTCGCGCGTACCGAAAATCAAAAAATCTCTGATCGTGTCTTTTATTTTCCAGCCGGGATACGTATTGTAGCTCACGTAGGCGACGCCGTTAGGACTCAAAAATCGCTTGATGGTTTTTAGGATCGCGTCCTTTACCATATTGGGCACCCAACTATAAACGCCGTGGCAGATGATATAGTCGAATTTACTGTAATCGCTCACGTCCGCATCCGTAAAATCGCAGATATCTTTTGCTTTAAATTCGATATTATCCACGCGCATTTGTGCGGCTAGCTCTTTGGCTTTATTTATCTGCACCTCGCTTAGATCTATGCCTAGCACCTTTGCCTGCGGATTTGCGATAGCAAAAGGAAACAAATTTCCGCCGTAGCTGCAGCCAATTTCTAGCACTCTAGCCGTTTTGGACGGCGGAGGAGTTAGCGATAAAAACGAAGCCAAAGCCTCAAGCCGCGCAGGCGAAGTGCCAGGGAAGGCAGCCGAGATATATGGAAGCTCGTCGTAGGATTTTTGGATGTTGTTCATTTTGTAGCCTTAGGTTAAAATATTTTTACGATGATACAGCAGCGCCTATTAAATGCGGGTAAATTTAGGCGGTTAAGGCCGCCTAAATTTGATTAAAATTTAAGCCCGAAAACAGCCGAAGCGATAAAGACGACAGTCGCCGTGATAAGAAAAATGCCGATGATGTTTAGCCAGATTCCGGCCTTTATCATCGAGCTGATTTTTACGTAGCCAGAGCCGTATGCGATAGCGTTTGGCGGCGTGGCGACGGGCAGCATAAAGGCAAAAGTAGCTGCCATAGCGACCGGGATCGTAAACAGCATAACGTTTGCGCCGGTATAGCCAAGCCCTGCGCTAACGCCTGCGATGACGGGTAAAAAGGCCGCTGCTGTGGCGGTGTTTGACGTGATCTCGGTGAGGAAAATGACGAGCGTTACGACGGCCATGATGATCGCGGCGACAGGCAGCGCGCCGAGCGCAGAGACCTGATGTCCGATCCAAAGCGACAGCCCACTACTGCTAAACTGCGCCGATAGCGACAGTCCGCCGCCAAAGAGTATGAGGATATCCCACGGCAGCTTTTTGGCGCTATCCCAGTCGATGAGACGCTCACCGCTTTTGTTTGCTGGCACGATAAATAGCAAAATCGCCGTACTCATCGCGATTATCGCATCTAGGCTGGCGATTTTTACGTCAAAGGACTTTAGGATAAAACCTAGCGATATCCAGCACGCGGCCGCCGCTACAAAGATGACTCCGACAAGCTTTTCTGGCGTGGTTATGGGGCCTAGTTTATCTAGCTCGTCTTGGATCACTTTTTTGCCGTTTGGTATCTCGCCGATTTCAGGCCTAAAGAGCACGTAAGTGAGCAAAAACCAACACGCCGCAAGCATAACGACGCTAAGCGGTACGCCCACTAACATCCACTCAAAAAAGCCGATCTCGATGCCAAATTCGTTTTTCATGTATGCGACCAGAAGGGCGTTTGGCGGGGTGCCGATGATGGTGCCTACTGAGCCTATCGAGGCGGCGTAGGCGATGCCTAGCATCAGCGAGATACCGAAATTTGAGCTAAAGGTGCTCGTTTTTTCTTTTATCTCCTTTGCGATGTCGCGGCCTTTGTGAAATACCGTATTCATAAAGCCGCCTTGCACGCCTTTGCGTGAAATTTCGTCCAAGTTTGCCACATCTTCGATCGCCGTAAACGTCCATTTTTGAGTCGTTAGGCGTCCGACTAGGTGAAGCACGCTTAAGCCCACGGGTAGCATCATTATTGCGGTTGCGGTGTTGCTCACCCACATGGATAAAAACCCAGTCGCCACCATAAATCCAGCCACCAGGCGTCTGGGGCTCGTACCTACTAAAAGCACGATAGCAAGGGCGATTCTGGTGTGCAGATTCCACCTTTGCATAGCAAGGGCTAACACGAAGCCGCCCATAAAAAGATAGATCGTGTCCGAAGCATACGGCGCCGCGACAACCTTAAACGCATCGACGCCAAGCACCGGGAAGGCAACCATCGGCACCAGGGCGGTCGCGGGCAGGGCGATAGCCTCGGTCATCCACCACGCCGCCATCAGCGCAGCTACCGCGGCGACGACGGGCATGGCTTCTACATGCAGCTTTTTGCCCTTTGCCGCCGCTAGAGCGATGTCTCCTGCGTTTGCGGGGAAGATTTTATAAACCCAAATCGCTAGCAAAACGCCTAGCACCAGCCCGATGAGCTCGACTCGGTTTGTTCTTCTGTCGATAGGAATATTGGGATTTGCCATGATGACTCCTATGCTTGGGATAATTTATAATACACCCAAAAAGCTTATAGCTTAAAAAATTCTTTTGCTTTAAAATTGGTTTTTTACTAAAGTGTTGATAAAAGTAACAGCGATTTTAGTTAAAGCGATTTTGGGTATAATTACGGGTTAAAAATTTAAAATCACGGAAGCGAAAATGAACGCAAACGACACCATAAAAATCACGGGCGCGCGCGAGCACAACCTGAAAAATTTAAATCTTGAAA